>NZ_DFPI01000018.1:0-269384 GCF_002377215.1 Sphingobacterium sp. UBA3519 | reverse complement strand
AGCTACGGAATCTTACTTCTTTATTTTGAACTGTCGTTCCTTGTTTGAAGTGATGCAAAAGTAGGGCTTTAATCCTGTTCCTGCAAATAATTTTGGCTTAAAATCATGCTTTGAGGTTTAATAAGCTGATTTTAAGCCAAAAAAATTAACCATTTTCCAATTCCATGATTTCTTCCGCCAGCTGTTCCCAACTCTCCTGAAATTGCGTCAATAATGCCTTCGCTGAGTTGTAAGAGCGTGTAGTTTCCTGTAACTTAGTCGCATCCGAATACACTGCTTCGTCGGCAAGTTTTGATTCTAAATTTTTAACTAAAATTTCTTGCTCTTCAATTTTTTGTTCAAAAGACGTTAGCTCCTTATTTTTTTTACTCAACAAACGTGTTTTATCTTCCGTAAGTGGTTGCTTTTCTTTCTTTACTTTGGGTTCTTCCTTGATTTTTTTCTCCGTTTTTACGTCCGCCTTTACGACGCGTTTTGCAGCCCATTCTTCATACTCCTGATAGGTACCTGGGTATTCCTTGATCTGTTTGTCTTCAATGTACCAGATTTTGTTTGCTACATTGTCTAAGAAATAACGATCGTGGGAGACAACGATAAATGTACCTTCGTATTGCTGCAAGGCCTGGATCAGAATGTTGACAGACTGCATATCCAAGTGGTTGGTAGGCTCATCGAGCGCTAAGAAGTTCGCGTCCGCGGTTAATGCTTTTGCAAGGGCCACACGCGATTTCTCACCTCCGGAGAGTACTTTGATCTTTTTGAATGCATCATCACCAGTGAATAGAAAACATCCAAGGATCGAGCGCAATTCAGTCTCTGTATGCTTCGGTGCAAAAGTTTGTAACTCGGCAAGGATGGAATTTTCCAGGTGCAGCGCTTCCAGCTGGTGTTGCGCAAAAAATGTCTGCGAAACATTGTGTCCCTGTTCTGCTTTTCCTTCAAACTGGTGATCCGCATTGGCCACGATACGTAAGAGAGTAGATTTACCTTTACCATTGGCACCAATTAGGGCTATTTTATCACCCTTTTCTATAATGGCTGAAGTATTTTTTAGGATCTCCAGGTTAGGGTATGACTTGGAAATATTTTCCAATGTCACGACGTGGCGCCCCGAAGGTTTTGAAAATTTAAAGCTGAAGTTTACCGTAGGATTGTCATCGTCTACATCGTCAATTCTCTCCAAGCGATCTAATGCTTTGATGCGCGACTGCGCCATTTTGGCTTTAGAAGCCTTGGCGCGGAAACGCTCGATAAGGCGTTCTTCCTGTTTTATCTTGGCTTGCTGGTTTTTGAATTGATTGGCCTGCAATTCATTCCGTAGTTCCTTCTCTTCAAGATAAAAACTGTAGTTACCTGCATAAAGTGTTAATTTTCCTTTACGTGATTCTACGGTTTTCTTGATGATGCGGTCAAGAAAATATCGATCGTGGGAAACAATCACAATGGCGCCATCAAATGCTTGCAGATAGTTCTCCAGCCATTTGATGGAAGGTAAGTCCATGTGGTTGGTCGGTTCATCCAATAACAGAATATCTGGAGTTTGCAATAAGATACGGGCAAGCATAACCCGCATACGCCATCCTCCGGAGAAAGTGGCCAATGGTCTTTTCTGTTCTTCTTCGGAAAAACCTAAACCGGCAAGGATTTCATGGGCCTTAAATTCGATGTTATAACCATCTAAAGCCTCAAATTCTACTTGTTTATCACTTAGTTTATTCAGGATTTCATCTGAATAATCTGTTTCTAGTTTGTGGAGTAAGTCCTCGATTTCAGCATGTAATTGATTTTGGCGCTCAAAAGCTTCCATGGCAACATGCAAAATGCTTTTGTCAGAATGGTACGACAATAAGTCCTGGTTTAAATAACCAATCTTAAGGTCCTTCGCCATGGAAATCGTTCCTGATGTGGGCGTATATTGACCGACAATAAGGCGAAGTAAAGTCGATTTACCTGTACCATTGGCACCGATCAAGCCAACTTTATCTCCTGGTTTGATATGCCAGTTTGCTTCGTCATATAAAGCGCGAGATCCTATTTCAAATGTTAAATTATTTATTGATATCATTTCAACTGCAAAAGTACAAAAGTAATGAATATTTCTTCTTCTTTGAGTAACTTTGCGATTATGTATAAATTAGTCAAACCTATATTCTTTACAATGAATCCGGAGACGGCTCACCATAAAGTGACCGGTGGATTGAATGTTTTCTCAAAAATTTGGGGCGCCAAACAATTATTGAATGCTTTTTTTACCGTGGAAGATCCACGTTTGGAACGCGAAGTCTTTGGATTGAAGTTTAAAAATCCGGTGGGCCTTGCTGCTGGCTTTGATAAAAATGCGGAATATATTGCGGATATGACTAATTTGGGATTTGGTTTTATCGAAATTGGAACGGTAACTCCTAAGCCGCAACCGGGCAACGATAAACCCAGGATGTTCCGCCTTGTTCCCGATGAAGCGTTGATCAATAGAATGGGATTTAATAATCAGGGGGCAGATGTTGCCGCTACAAGATTGAAAAATCTAAAGGATCGAAAAGGATTGTTAATAGGGGGAAATATTGGTAAGAATAAGGTGACACCCAATGAAGAAGCTGTCAATGATTATATTTATTGCTTCAATGCATTGTTTGACTACGTGGATTATTTTGTTGTTAATGTGAGTTCTCCGAATACACCGGGCTTACGGGATTTACAGGAAAAGGAGCCTTTAAAACATATATTGAATACTTTACAAAGCCTCAATATCGCAAAATCGGCTCCGAAGCCCATCTTGCTTAAAATAGCGCCCGATTTGACGGATAGTCAATTGGATGATATTGTCGAGATCGTTTTGGAAACTCAAATTGCAGGTGTTATCGCAACGAATACGACGATTTCAAGAGAAGGCTTACAGAGCCAACAGGAGCTGATCAATGAAGCGGGTGGTGTAAGTGGACGTCCTTTGACCAAACGTTCAACGGAAGTGATTCGCTACTTAAGTGAAAAATCCAACAAGGCATTTCCGATCATCGGTGTAGGGGGGATTCATTCGGCGAAAGATGCCATTGAGAAGTTAGATGCTGGAGCCAGTCTCATTCAAGTTTATACCGGTTTTATCTACGAAGGCCCAGGCTTGATCGCAAAGATTTGTAAAGGTATTCTTCAAACTGGAAGATAAGGATTAGTATGGCCGTTGATTTTGATCTGAAAGATTTCTTGGATAAGAAAGTTGATGAATATAATCAACCTGGTTTTATTCCAAATGATCCCATATCGATTCCCCATCAATTTTCCCGGAAGCAGGATATTGAGATCATGGGATTTTTGGCTTCCATCATGGCTTGGGGACAAAGAAAGACGATTATCAATAAATGTAATGAACTGGTGGCTCGTATGGATGGTTCGCCATACGATTATATTGTAAATCACCAAGAACAGGATTTAAAGACCTTGCTGGGATTTAAGCACCGTACCTTCAATGATACCGACATTCTTTATTTTGTTTCTTTTTTTAAGCATCACTATGCGCATTTCGAATCTTTGGAGGATGCTTTTCTCGTAGGACAGGAGAACAGGGAAGAGGTCGACCTAGAAATGGCATTGAATGCCTTTAAAACCTATTTCTTTTCCTTACCTGATTATCCTGTTCGCACGCGGAAGCACATTAGTAGTCCAGCACAGAAGTCAACCGTCAAGCGGATCAATATGTTTTTACGCTGGATGGTCAGAAAAGATACAAAAGGTGTAGATTTTGGTATTTGGCACCGCCTGTCCCCAAAAGATCTCATCTGTCCCTGTGATGTCCATGTCGAGCGTGTTGCCCGCAAATTTGGTCTAATTACGCTGGATAAAGTGAATTGGAAAACAGCCCAGGAATTAACAGCCAATCTGCGTTTACTGGATCCGCTGGATCCGGTCAAATATGATTTTGCGTTATTTGGATTAGGCGTTGAAGGGGAAATGTAAAATTAATGCATGAAGAAAAAAAAGCCTCCTTGCCAATTATAATTGGCAAGGACGCTTTTTTTATGCCGCCACCTATCCTAAGATGATGATGAGGTAGCAAACTTATGCGAGCCTATCGATCTTGATCAGAAGGTCAACCAAACGATTGGAATAACCAAATTCATTGTCATACCAGCCCACAACTTTGACCAGACCGCCCACCACCGAGGTTAACTGCGCATCAAATACACATGAATAGGGGTTATTGATGATATCTACCGAAACGATAGGGTCTTCTGTATAAAATAATACGTTTTTTAATTCGTCTTCTGCAGCAGCTTTGAATGCTTTATTGATTTCCTCTACAGTGGTTTCTTTCTCGAGCGTACAGGTAAAGTCCGTCAATGAACCGTTGAGTACGGGGACACGTATCCCGGCTCCGCCAAGCTTATTCCGCAGATGCGGAAAAACATTGGTAATCGCTTTAGCGGCACCAGTAGTTGTTGGAATGATCGCCGACGATGCTGCCCGCGCTCTCCTTAAATCTTTATGTGGTGCGTCGTGAAGATTCTGGTCTCCCGTCATGGAATGAACCGTGGTAATATAGCCATCTCTGATGCCCCAATTTTCATCCAATATTTTAACGAGGGGAGCAACATTGTTTGTTGTACAGGAGGCATTGGATAAAATCGAAGCAGATAGATCAATGACACTGTCATTAATGCCCAATACCACTGTTGAAATGTCTTTATCTTGTGCCGGGGCGGAGATAATCACTTTTTTTGCACCAGCTTCCAGGTGGAGAGCCGCTTTGTCACGACTGGTGAAATACCCTGTAGATTCGATGACAATATCAATTTGAAGCTCCTGCCAAGACAGTGCTGCAGGATCTTTTTCATTGGTAACCAAGATGGAAAGACCATTGACAATAATATGTTTTTCATCGTGTGTCACGGTGCCAGGAAAAGGACCATGTACAGAATCGTATTTAAATAGGTGGGCTAAGGTCTTCGTATCTGTCAGGTCATTGATGGCAATGACCTGCAGTTCATCGAAAGCCTCCCGTAAAAAGATATTACGTAGTGTATTCCGACCGATGCGTCCGAATCCATTGATTGCTATGTTTAGCATTTCAGATTATTTATGAAATTGGCTTATTGCTTCGTTAATATTTTTTTCACCTTCCCAATGTGCTTTTAGTTTTCCGTCCGCACCATAGACGTAATTTGCGGGAAATTGTGAAGGTACGTGGATGGTCTGTATAAACGTTTGGTCTTTATCAATCAATACCTCTACGTTGGATGCTTTGGATAGTTTAGGTGCAAAGGTGTCAAAAAAACCTAGTACTAAGGCCGGATCATTCATGGAAATATAATAAATATTGACGTCTTTTATACGATCAATATTCTTTTCAAGCTCCGTAGCTTCATGTTGGCAATGACTACACCCGGGATCAAATAGAATAAAAACGGTATTCTTGTCTTTAGCAACGTTTTCCTGCGTAACACGGATGCCCGAACGAAGCTGATAAAATGTGAAATTAGGAAGAATGGCTGCAGGGTCGGAAGATTGCTTTGGCGCAGCTTGACTAGGATCGTGGTCTGCATGATCATGACCTGCATGATCATGGCTGTCAGCACTGGCTTCCTGCGTAGTATTTGCAGTTTGATCTGTTTTCGGTTTGTTGTTGTTGCATGAGGAAAGAATGCCGGCGGCCAATAACGCTGTCACTCCTAAGATTATCTTTTTATTCATAGAATACGTTTGCTTTTAAATCAGTTTTCGTGATTTTATCGTTTTAATGTTTATGCTTAATACATCGTCAATTTTTACGTAGAAAGTATTGAAGAATGTATTATACTAATGATCAAAACTATGAAAAAAAAGGGATTCTTAATCGTAGAAATTCATTTATGACAGTATACTGGATATTAATGCATGTTGTGATCAAAACAATTTAACCTGTTGCAGTTCCTTTATTCTATGATGTCAGGACCGTCATGCGTAGACTTTGAGTCTGTCAATGAGGTAGATTGAATAATTTCTGGCGTACTTCTTCCAAATTCAATGCTATACACTTTCAATAATACACCCACACAAGATAGGATTAGTGGACCGAAGATCAATCCCAGCATACCAAATAGGTTTAATCCCAGCAAAACACCGAATACCGTTATTAAGGGATGAACGTCACCCAACTTTTTCAATATGGTAAATCGAAGTACATTATCAATACTACCAATAATAATGATACCATATAAGGCAAGACCTATTGCATTTCCGGACTGTCCATTCGCCAGTAGAAAAAGCGCTGCCGGTAGATACACCACCATGGTTCCCAAAATTGGGATTATAGTGGAAACTGCGGTAAGAATTCCCAGAAAGATCGGGCTCTCTAAGCCAAAGAACCAATAACCAAGCCCCGCTACAATACCTTGGCATATAGCCAAAATCGGGATGCCGATTGCATTGGATTTTACCATCATATCAAACTCTTTCCACAACTCGGCTTTACTGGTTTGGGTGAAAGGGATCGCTTGATAAATGGTTTGTTCTAGTTTTTTGCTGCTAACCAACATAAAATACAACACAAATAGCGCTACCAGTATATTGACACCAACTTCCGCAACGGAATTCAGAATATTGGGTATAAATTTAGCTGCTTTTTGAAGCGTTCCCATTAAGGCGGTATCAGAAAGATCGATATTGCTTAAATAGGGGCTATCTTTAAAGTACGTTTTGATCGAGTCAAACTTGTGCATCAGATCGTCTTTGTTGCTAATGACTTCTGTTACCTGAGGTACCATGTAGTTGATTAACAGATAGAGTGGCCCTACCAAGAATATGATAGTCAATAATATCAATAAAATACTGGCGAAAGATTTATTCCATTTTTTTTCTTCAGTCAACTTAAAATTGATTTTTCTAAAAAGAATATATAAGGTAACTGCTCCCAGAAAACCGGGGAGGTAGTAGAATAAGCTTGTAAAGATCAATATACATATCGCCAATATGATGACGATTAGCATGATTTGATTGATGGAATTATTGTTGATTTGTTTGTACTTCATATAGCTGACAAATATACTGTCTATCGATTGTTATTTATCGTATGACAATATTTTTTTGGAAAAAGTTTTGTCTGGTTAAAATAAACTTTCTTTTTTATAATTTCAATGTTTTATTGTATTTCTTTTTTCTGCCCTAAAGCCAATTGTGAAGTTCTGGTTCCCAGTGATTAGCAATCATGTTGTTTTGCTAAATTTTGATAGCTTTATACGCTATGCTGTACCTAGACTTTCCTTAACCTAGGCACTAATCGTGCGTAGTAAACATAGTCTGTTTACGTTTACATGGAGGGCCAACATCATTCACGTTAGTATGGAAGATGGAAATCTGCTTAATTTTAGTTTTGATTCTGCGGCATTAAAACCTCCCTTAAGATCGTTAGTATATCGTATTGTTTGACAAAAAGCATGGATTGTACCGTCCTTGTTTGACTGGTTTCTTTAGCTGAAAAGGCCGTGCTGCTTACTGTTTTGGTCGCCTTATGAAAAAAAGGATGAGACCCTTTTCCTTTTTTATTGTTTGAAAATAAGCCCATAATCTTTTGTTTTTGTTGGTTATAGCGATCAGGCTCGTTCAGCGGAACCGCTATAACTAATATACAAAATAAAACGGAATTAATTGATAAAAATTTGACTGCCACGCTCTTCATCCTTTTCTATTGAAAGGGATACTGGAATACGTTCTTTGAGCTCTTCAACATGTGAAATAATACCGACGATGCGGTTTTCCTTGTGTAAATCTAATAGGGTTTCGAAAACAATATTAACAGAAGTGATATCTTGTGTTCCAAAGCCTTCATCGATAAAAAAGAAGTTTCTGGCCGCACGCGAATTAGACTGTACACTTTCTGCTAAGGCCAAAGCCAGACTTAGGGATACCTGAAATGCCTGTCCACCGGATAGTGTTTTTACACTGCGACTTTTTCCCTCATTCAAATAATCGATAATTTCAAATTCATTGTTGTCATTCAGCTGCAGGCTAAGTTGATTGCGGGTCATGCGATGGAAACGAATGTTCGCATGATCACACAGCTGCCGTAAATAAATCGAAGAAACATATTGCACAAAGCCCGCACCTTTAAATAGATTAAAAAGTTGTTTCAAATTATCGTGGCGTAAACTTAGTTTGATCTGTTGTTGCTGGAGATTTTCCTTTTTAGCATAGGCGATTCTTAGCTGATCGCGCTCTTGTTGAAGTCGGGCAACATTTTCTGTGCTTGCTTTCAATTCTTGGGCGCTCTCATCCAGGATTTTTTCCTGCGCGAGAAATTGGTTTTCGTCATATACCTGGTCGACGAGTTTCTTTTCCAACTGACTGATCTGTGCCTTCACCGTTTCAAATTGAATCTGAAATTGCTCCAGCTCTTGTCGGATCTGTATGACAGACAAATTCTCCGCGAGTATTTGCCGAATCTCTTCCAACGTTTCAAAGGGTGACGCCTCAAGTAGCTGTTGGAGCGTGACATCGGCCTCTTGACTTTCACGTTCGATATGTCCGAGCTGTTCAACAATGGTCTGTACCAAGCTGTTTTGGGCTGCAAATTGACTGTTTAACTCATTTAATCGTTCGTTTAAAGCAATGTAGTCGCGCTCAATCTCAAGATTCGATCTTTTCAGTGCAGTATATTCCTGTTCGACTGCTTTGGACTCCCGCATTTTATAGTCGGACCAGCGCAGCGTTTTTAGATTCCCCATATTTTGATTAATCTGGGCCTGTTTGCTTGCTTCATCACGTTCAAATTGATGCAGTGCTTTATTGTATTTCTCCAGCTTTTCCTCAACGGAGGCGAGTGTAGCTTGATGTTCGCCAAGTTGTTGCTCCACTTTTGCTAGTTGCGTTTCGATCCGGGCAAGCTCCTGCTTATTTGATGTGTAGCTGGATTCATCCGTAGGACTATAACCGGCCCATGTAAATTGTTGGGCATGCGCAATTTTGTTACGGGCATTCAGCTGTATTTTCGTATGTAGATCTTGTTGCTGATCATTTAGTGACTGCAAACGTAGCTGAAGTTTCTCGACCTGAAATTGCTGATCCTGTTGGTGCTTAAGGTTCTCATTTATCTCAGTAATCAATTTCTCATTAGCGGCAACCTGGTGAGAAATATCCTGTCCTTGATTGATGGCGGGATGTTCCAAAGCTCCACATAGTGGGCACGGGGAGCCTGCTTTAAGGTTTTCTGCATATTGGGTCAGCCTTTGCTGCAGGAGAAGATGAGATTTTTCATCTTGGAGTGCTTGAAGTTTTTGCTCGAGGGCATTGACGACAAGAGGATGATTGGATCGGAATTCTTCGAGATCAGGATGGAAGGCATGGAGTTCATTCTTCAGTATGGCTATGCTTTTTTCTAAATCAATGGCCTGTTTGTTCAGGTCGTCTTCCTGCTGCTGGATGCTCTGCTGCTTGGTATACCACTGACCCAGCTCCATGAGTTCTTGAGATGAGGGTTTTGCTCGCTTTAGGCTGACGATTTGAATTTCTGTCTCCTGAATTCTGGCTTTACAATGTCGTTGTTGATCTTTCGTTTCCTGCACAAAATTGTGTCCCTTCTGCGCCCGATCCTGTAAACTCTTGATTTCATTTGAAAACGTAATCAATTGGCTTATCAATTCCAGGTCCAATTCCTGAATACGACGCTGTGGTAGCAGCTCATATTGTGATTTCAACAGATTTAGACTTGAGGAATGCTCCTGGATCAGCTGTTGAATTTCGGCCTGTCTCTGCTTTTCGGTTTCTACTCTTTTCTGTGTAATTAGGCCTTCCGCCGCTAATTTTTCCTTGGTTTTAAGAATATGTAGAAAGTTGGTTTGCGCTTCCTCAAAGCGATTTAACTTTAACCGTAAAGTTTCTTTTTCATCTTTTTGTTCTAGCAATTGCTGAAAGAGTGCTTTCACTGTTCGGAGTTCTAAGAAATCCTCTTTGAGTTTTTTGAGGCTTAAGAACCTTTCATGATGCGCCTTGTACGACGACTCAAGGACGACAAAGGACTCGACTGCCAGTTGGAGATTTGTTTCGGTCGTTTCTATCAGTTCGGTTGTGACCTCATCAAATCCGATTAATTGACCGTTGAGGTGATCCAGTTCGGACTGATTTTTTTTATAGAGGTTGGAAACTTTATCCTGCAAGTCGAATCGATGCAGCTGAAAAATTTCTTTCATCATATCCGTGCGTTCCTTGGCTCCGAGTTCTATAAACTCTTTAAACTGTCCTTGAGGAATGATGATTGTCCGCTTGAAGTTCTCATAGCTTAATCCGATGATATGCTGCGTATTGCTGCTTTCTAGTGGAACCCATGCTTCATTGATTTTTTCGTAGAGTACAACCGTGGGCGATTTCACATCATCGAAATTTTTGGAATTGCGTTTAAATTCGCGGGTAATTCTAAATGTACGGTCTTCAAAGTTGACGAAATCAAGCTCAATATAAGATCGGTTAGACTTTAGATTCATCATGTTATAAGCGCGCTTATCCCGTGCATTCAGGCGTTCTGTTTCCCCAAATAAGGCGTAGGTAATTGCTTCCAATATCGATGATTTGCCGGAACCCACAGCACCGAAGATACCAAAAAGACCTGCTTGAGAAAGCGCAGTGAAATCGATCGTCTGACGTTCTTGATATGAGTATATCCCTTCTAGAGTTAACTTTAATGGAATCATGGATTATGAGTTTAGGATTTCGCGAAAAAGATCGAGGATGTCATCATTGGGTGCCTGGTTGCCGTTCTTGGATTTAAAATAATCGTTGAATAAAGTCGACATGTCTTGTGTAAGATTAATTTCTTTGGCTTCAAGCAGCTCTTGCTCATCCTGCTTAACGAGCGGAATGAGGTAGATTATTCCCGAATGGCTCTGATAGATTCGCTTGCGGTCCTCGGCTTTTAAGAAGGTCTCCGATTTCAGCGTGAGCTCCACCAATGCATTGGGGTTTTCAGACAACCAAGATATACACTGCTCAATATCGTCGAATGATTTTCGGACCAGCGGTTTGCCCTGAGTCAATGGAATGCGCTCGACAATTGCTTGTTCGCCGGCCGATACATTCACCAGCGCAACGTATTTAGTTTGCCCAGCCTCCGAAAAGCTATAACATAGGGGCGAAGATGCATAAATTACCGGTTTCTCAGCCGAACCGATATTTTTATAACCATGGATATGCCCTAATGCCGTGTATTGGACCTGCGTCGGGATGGCCTCTGAATAGATTAAGTCTGCATTACCAATTTTGACCGGTTTTTCGCCATCTGGCTCCTCTAAAAGTGGACTGCCCAATTTATTCATGTAAAGATGTGCCGTCAATATATTGACGCCTTTATCATCGCAATAGGTATTGGCTATTTTTTGCCAATTTGCCGCTAACACTTCATTCAATTTACTTTCTTTCTCTTCGCCTAGATACTGTTTTAAGCGTATTTCATTGGCATAGGCTGTGTGAAGAATACGAATCGGGTCGTCAAATTGCGGCAAGCTTAATTCGATGAAGCCTGTATCTGACTGTAACACGGTGAAACCCTCTGTTGCGAAAGGAGTGACCACAGCATGAGGATGCCCGATTAAGATGATCCCCGACGCTCTTGCCAAAGGATCGGGTGCATCAATCAAATGAGGTGAATCGTGATTGCCTGCGATTGCTATTACAGGGCGCATGCCATTCTTTGTAAGACGCTTGATGGTTCGGTAAAATAACTCAATGGCTTCCACACCTGGATTGAAGGCATCGAACAGATCTCCTGCGATGATCACCAGATCCACGTTTTCCCGATCTGCGATATGAACGATTTCGTCCATGACCAGTACTTGTTCATCTATCCGGGAAAAACTGTCCAATCTTTTTCCTAAATGCCAATCGGCGGTATGCAATATTTTCATGTGAGAGCTTGGATATTTTGCGACAATGTTACAAACTAAGATAATTTTGGCATGAAATGCAATTATAATTGGATGGAATCTTTCAAATGATCAATTTGTGCTAATAAGGAATGAGGCCTTTCTTTTCTTTGAATGGCTATGTTCCCGAAATCGAAGTGTTAAAACATGTTAAATGCATACCATAAAAGTCATTTAATTGTATTTTTAGTGCTCCAAAATTAAGCTAGATAGTCATAGACAAGAAGTATGCGAAAAATTTACCTGTATATCTGTTTTTTCTTTATGCTGTTGATGCGCGTAAATGCGCAGGAGATACACGCTATAAAAGGGGAGACTGCTTATCCCTTTCTATTGAAAGATGCTGCACCGGATTCATTGGAATCTGAAAAGCAGCCTGTGTTTGTGTTTTTGCACGGAAGAAGTTTGTCCGGGACAAATTTAGACCGTGTAAAGCGTTACGGTGTATTGTATGCCATCAATAAAGGGCAGGATGTACCTGGGATAATTGTTGCACCACAGTCCCGGGGAGGATGGGATCCAGACAAAGTGATCGAAATTGTTGACTATGTTATTGAACATTACAATGCCGACCCCGATCGTATTTACGTTTGCGGCATGAGTATGGGAGGCTATGGCACAATGGATGTGGCTGGCAAATATCCTGAAAGGGTGGCTGCTGCAGTTGCAATATGTGGTGGTGGATCGAGTCAGTATGCATCTAACCTGACGCAGGTGCCGATATGGCTTCATCATGGTACTGCTGATCGTGCTGTGCCAATTTCGGAATCCCGAAAAATTATGAATGCGATAAAAAGAGAGGATCCGGAAGCAAATGTGAGCTTAAATGTAATAAAAGGGGGCACACACGGAAGCGTGGAACGACTGTTTCATGACGATGCAATTTACAATTGGATGTTGAAATTTAAGAAAAAGCATAAATCTTAGCTTAACGTGAATGCGAAGGTGCTCTGTCGGACAGTGATTTACAACATAAAAAAGCCTGATGAAATATTTCTATCAGGCTTTTTTGTTGTTATCCTTCGTGATCAAAGGCGGACTGTCTTTTTTGAAATTGAGCCATTAATATATTAGGTTGATGGATCAAACGTGTTTTTGCGAGGTATTCGGAGTTGTCAGCGTAAATAAACAACAACGTTCCATCTTTGATTGTGTTAATGATTGGACCTGCAAACTCTCTTGGAACCGCGGGGCAGCCGTAGCTTTTGCCAAGTCTGCCTAAACTTGCTATTGTTCCTGTGCTACAGTAGTCGGCGCCATGCATCACAACATATCGTGCTTTTGCATTGTCATTTATCCCCTCTTCAAGACCATTTAAAACCAAAGAGTAGCCGTTCTCGCCATTGTAGGTGTTTTCTGTTGTAAAGAATCCTAAAGAACTTTTAAGTGATTCCTGTTGATTTGAAAAATTGACGGCATAGTTTTCACCGCTATTTTTTCCATGTGCGACCAGCGTGTTGAATAGTACTTTTTTGTGCGCAAGATCGAGTACCACAAGCCTCTTTTCCGTTGATGCCAATGAAAAATCGATGACGGTCATGATGTCCTTGTTGTGGATCGGAAGTTCTTTTCTGCCTTCCATTGCTTGACGAAACGCTTCGTATTTTAATACTTTGCCTAGATTCATTTCATCATACAATGAGTCAACTTCGGTATGTTGACGTTCGACATTGATACGATGAGTGCTGGTGGTTTGTTGATCTGTTGTTTTTAATTCTTCTTGTGAGGACAGTGCTGTATTAAGTGCCATCAAAAGAAACATAAACGTATTTCCCATTCTTCTCCCTTTTCTGTGTAGATGTTTACAAAATTAATGATTAAAGATAATACATGTTTGATTTACAGAATGTTAAATATTGTTAATCAATAACAATAACCAGCGAAGCGAGGTCTTTTGACCGTTTATAGACAAATTGGGCGTGAGATGACGCATTTCTGACGCACATATGGGACTTGGGTATTGTGCCCAGATTCTCACTATATTCAATGATGCTGCCGTTGGGATTGTTAACTGGAACCCCATGTATATAGGCCCCGGCGGTAAATCGGGTAGCATAGGGGGCGAATCCGGCATAAGTTTTGGTACCGTCTTCATAGTAAAACATCTTGGATTTGTGTTCCTGGACCACAAAGAGGCCTGTCGGTGTTTCCTGGGCATGGGGAGGTTTGTGCCGGCCACTCGTCACGGGGTTCATGCTTCGGACAAGCCATTCGCTACCGACCTTCTCCAAGGTGCAGATATTTTGGTTCTTCACATCGACAACATTGATAATGTTGAACTGTACGGTATCGCTAATGATGCGAAGATATCTTTTGGGTACGGTATATTTCCCTTCGAATGAAATACCCTCAATCGGAATCCGTGCGATGCTGTCGGGGCCTTGTACGCGAACGAGCCAGCCGTCGCGACCGTAACGAACGGCCTTCGCGCTGTTAAGATCGTAGAGGGGTGCCGCTTGATAGCGTTCGACATTGAAACTGTCGGACACGCGTTTATAAGAGTCCCGCTTATAATTCTGGATTGTTGGCGCTTCGCCCTTTTCATTTTGATAATTTTGTAGAACGCCGTACAGCGATGGAGACTGTTGAAAATTTTCGATAAAGGCCAGGCGTTCCTTGATTTTATCCCATTGAAAACCTCGCGTGGTATCTTTGTAGGGATAACTGTCCTCCAGGGTGTATTTGTTGTAAAGCAGCTCTTTTTTAAGAATAATATCATCAGCCGTAAATACTTTTTTCTTCTCAACCTGCTCTTTAGGAGGTGTAGGTTTTCGCTGTTCAGTTTGCTGATTGGTCTTTGTTGTGTTTTTCTTATCTTGCCGGCATCCCGGCAATAGAAACAACATGCTTAGTATGAAACAGGTTAATCTTCGATTCATATATGGATGTATAGATTGTCGTTTTATTCCTTAAACTTAGATAATTAGTTTATTATTTGCAATTTTATTGCAGTTGAAAGAAAAAGAATTACCGTTAAACCTTTAATATTCGTTTTGTGAACCCTAACAGATTTTCGAGGTTAGGACGTTCACTTGGTGTGAAATTTGGTTGTAAAGAGCTGTCTTGAATGCGGGGGATATATTTCTTTGATGATGGATAAAAAGTTAGTTTTGTGGTCTGAAATAATCAGTGTGAAATAAGTGATATGGACAAAATTGTTATTTGCTCGGGGGTGATGCTTGCCCCGGAAGGAGATTTGCTGATGGTTCGTAAAAAAGGTTCTAGCTATTTTCAGCTGCCCGGCGGGAAGGTAGCTCCGGAAGAAAGCCGTGAGGAGACCTTAATTCGCGAACTCAAGGAGGAGCTTCAGTATGACGTGGGCGGGATGGAAATACGGTTTATCGGAAGCCACAGTACGCAAGCCGTAAATGAGCTTAATACGGTTGTCGTGGGCTATATCTATTTAATTAAACTGGCAGAGCGTCATGCATTTGAGGCTTACGAAGAGCTGGACGAAGTGCTGTGGATCAGTAAAGCTAATTGGCAGAACTACCGATGGGCTCATTTGGCATCCGAGTTTGTTCTTCCGAAATGGCTTTCGGGTGATTTTGATCAGTAAATCGTATTGAGTAAACAAATTAAACCTTTGTTTGTTAGAGTTTTATAAAAACTAAAAATAAACGAAGATTATGGAAAATCAGCTTTTAAAAGGGGCGAAGGACTTTTTTGACGAAGAAGCGGTCGCTCAGATAGGGCAAGTTTTAAACCAGGATAAAGAGGGGGTGAAGCAGGGGTTGAATGCAACAATTCCCGCCTTGTTTTTAGGTTTAAGCCAACATTCCGATTCCGGTGGAATTTCGGCAATACTTGAAAAGGCCAAGCAGCATTTCGCGGATTTTGATCTCAAAGGACTTCTCGGCGGTGTGACAAACGCGGATGAGTCTGCAGGGGATCGTGCGGTGGAAGGTGAGAATTCGGCTGGGCTACTGGGATCAATATTTGGTGGTGGCCTGGATACCGTTTTGAGTACTGTTGCCGGTTATTTGGGCTATGATGGTAGTTCCATTGGGAAATTAATGAATTTTTCTCTGTCAGCGATATTCTCCAGTTTAACAAATAAGGGACAAAATTGGGATTTTGAACGTATCGGTCATGTTTTGCAGGAAAATAAAACAGCTTTTGCTGCTGCTGTGCCAGCGGGTTTAGGTTTAGGTGCCTTTGGAAAGCTTTTCGATGGGGCGCATTTTTCTCCACCTGTGGAGTCGGTGACTGAACCTGCAGTTCCTGTTGATGTTGTCAAGGAGGTCGATAGTCATAAGTCAAGCTCCATTAATCCGGCAAATGAGTTGGAAGCACATAAAGAGCCTTTGTCATTGCCGAGAACAGGAGAGTCGCGGGCAGCGATAGCTGAAAACAGTTCCAGAAGCGGGTCCGGTGGCGGTTGGTGGAAGATTTTAATCGCTTTGGTTATATTGGCTCTACTCTGGTTTTTATTTGGAAAAGGCTGCAGCGGCAGTAAGCAAGACGGTGCTACCGACACCAGTGTGAACAGTGCAATGGTGGATTCAAGTACCATGAAAACAGGTTCCAGTTTAGTGGAGCGCGAGCAGACGGAGGTCATCTTGCCAGATGGTGTCAAACTTGCTGCATTTAAAGGCGGGATAGAAGATCAGTTGGTCCAATTTCTAAAATCCGATTATAAGTCGATCGGTGAGGATTCCCTGAAAAATACCTGGTTTGATTTCGATAACCTGAATTCCAAAACAGGTACAGCCGAGGTGTTGCCTGAAAGCCAGGTGCAACTGCGTAATCTTGCGGCGATATTAAAGGCTTTTCCTGCAGCCAATATTAAGATCGGTGGTTATACCGACAAAACAGGTAATGAGGATTTTAATAAAAAGTTATCGCTTGAGCGCGCAACAGCTGTAAAGGATTACCTGGGTAAAGAGCAGCTTTCCAAACAGGTAATCGGTGCAGAGGGGTACGGTTCACAGTTTGCCAAGTATAAGGCAGATGCGCCCGAATCCGATCGTATTATGGATCGGCATGTTTCGATAAGTGTACGGTAAGTGTTTTTTGCTGAACAATAGCCTTGAACGATCCGATCGACAAGACTAAGTTTGAATTCCAAACTATGTTTTTTCTCATAAAAATGCCCCCAGAAAGTGTCTCGCTTTTGGGGGCATTGCAGTGTAACCTGCCCTTTTCTTTGGTGTAATGGAATGCTCTTTAGAAACTGTATACACAGGCCAATAGAAATTGTCCAGCAGATTTAGTTGGGCTTAAGTCGTTCTTGATGAATCGTTCGGTATTTCCTTTGTCAATTCTGATTTCGGGAATAAATTTGAATCCATGGTAATTGTATTCTGCTGTTAAGGTGGTTGCGAGGATATTGGAACTAGGGATTCCATTTTCTTCCTCTTTATGCGTTTGGAAAAACTCTTCGCGTAATCCTAGGCCAAAATTTTCTGAAAAATGAATTCTTGGATAAAGTGCTATTCCAGAGTAACCGCCACCATCTCTCTTTTTATAATTTGTAGCATTTAATCCAAGGAAAAATTTTGAGGTGAAGTCATAATTAGCAACGAGATCGACCAAGGTCCCGGAACTGTAATTGTTTTTACCGCCAGCGGACGATCCTGTCAGAAAATTGAGATAGAAGCTGCTTTTGTCATTGGGGGTATAGGCCAGTTGTGATCCGACATGGGAAACTCCGTTCATATCTTGATAGACGTTCCAGTCGTTAAATAGTCCGACCATTAAGGCTACTTTGTCTGAGAAACTATAGGTAGCTTTTAAACCTGCGTCTTGAAATGGGCCGGCGCCAAATAAATAGGAAGTTGAATAATGAAAGTTGTATGTGGGCGATATTACTTCAAAACCCACAAATGTTCCCATGAATCCTGCAGTAAGATTGAGCTTCTCGGTTAGATCATAGCCTACATATAAATTTTGGATGTGGAAACTGTTTTTGTCATCGCCGGCCTGGCCATCACCGTTCATAATGGATCGATACTGTCCTCTGGGCCCAAAAGATAATTCTCCGACAAATGATGCTTTTTTAAACTTCTTTTTTACAGCCAAATCCACCATGCCAATAGACACAGAATTGTTGTCTTCCGTAAAATAGGTGTTGATGTTGGGTTTGTTTTGAAAATCATATTTCCAATAGGTGTCTACTGATCCGGATATTTCTATTCCTTTTTCTTTTGTTTCTTCTTGGCACGTGGCTGTTTTTATTAGAAATGTCGATAAAATAATGGTTGTTAGAAGTCTTTTCATGTTTTTTTTGGGGTTTAAGTTTGGTTTGTTTGATGTTTTTAGGTGAAATTATCTTTGTTTTGCTTGTTTTGTTTGGTTTTTGGTTTAAAAATAAAGTGATTATTGTGGTTTTTGTATTTGTTTTTGTGAAATTATGTAAAAAAAATCATAAAAAATAAAATAACATGGTATTTTTTTAATAAAAAGACTTTATATTTGAAAAAATTATAAGCGAAAGTAGGTTTTTGTTTTGTTCTTGTATTTTTTTAACAATTTTATTAATGTATTGAAAACACTAATCAGTTTAAACAAATGAAAAAAATTATTCCACTCATTGTTCTAGTTCTTTTGGGAGTATTAGGACTTGTATTTCCCTCGATTGACTTGTCTGACTTAAACAAGACAGAATTTGATACGGGAGATACGGCCTGGTTGTTGACTTCTTCTGCATTGGTGTTGATTATGACACCTGGACTTGCCTTTTTTTACGGCGGTATGGTTAGCAAGAAGAATGTAATTTCAACGATGATGCAAAGCTTTATATGTATGTGTTTAATGACAATCCTTTGGGTCACTGTTGGCTTTAGTTTAGCTTTCGGCGATGATATCGGTGGTATTGTGGGTGATCCGCGTACATTTTTTATGATGAAAGGTACATTAGGGAATGTTGCTTGGGGAGCGCTTCCCACTATACCTTTGGTTTTGTTTGCCATGTTTCAATTGAAGTTTGCGATTATTACACCGGCATTAATTACTGGGGCTTTTGCAGAACGTATCCGTTTTAATTCATTTATGTTATTCATAATCCTGTTCAGTATTTTTATTTATATGCCATTGGCACATGCTACGTGGCACCCAGAAGGTATATTGGCAAAATTTGGTGTTCTTGATTTTGCCGGTGGTACAGTTGTACACATGTCGGCTGGTTGGGCGGCGTTGGCAGCTGCTATTTATTTAAAAGGACGTAAGACACAAAGTCATAATCCAGCACGTATAAGCTACGTGATCTTGGGTACAGCACTTTTATGGTTTGGCTGGTTTGGATTTAATGCCGGTTCTGCCGGTGGAGCAAATTCGTTGGCAGCATATGCTTTTGCGACCACAACTACAGCATCGG
This sequence comes from Sphingobacterium sp. UBA3519, assembly GCF_002377215.1. Lineage (NCBI taxonomy): Bacteria > Pseudomonadati > Bacteroidota > Sphingobacteriia > Sphingobacteriales > Sphingobacteriaceae > Sphingobacterium > Sphingobacterium sp. UBA3519. The sequence goes on along the minus strand of NZ_DFPI01000018.1, from coordinate 250,190 downwards.
CTATGGCCGCGATGGCATGGATATTTGTTGATATCATACGTGGAAAAAAACCTTCAGCAATGGGGGCATGTATCGGTGCTGTTGTTGGTTTGGTTGCAATTACTCCAGCAGCTGGTTTTGTCAGTATTCCACATGCGATGATCATTGGTTTGGTTGGTGCTTTGGTTAGTAATCTGGTTGTATATTTGAGAAGCAAAACAAGTATAGACGATACGTTGGATGTGTTCCCTTGTCACGGGGTAGGCGGTATGGTTGGTATGGTACTTACCGGTGTGTTTGCTCACCATAATGTTAATCCACTTGTTGTGGACAATGGCCTATTTTTTGGCGAGACGAAATTGTTTTTTGTCCATATGGTCGCGTTATTTGCGGTGTCATTTTTTGCCTTCGTGGGTTCATTGGTACTATTGAAGATCACCGATCTTATCGCTCCATTGCGCGTCGAAGAAACAGATGAAGAGCTTGGCTTGGATGTTTCTCAACATGCAGAAGCATTGTAAACCATTCGTGGCATAACGCTCCATTTATCCCAAACAATCTACTGCTTCGCGGTACATTGTTTGGGATATTTTTTGCATTTTTGTCCTGCCAGGAGAAGAGTGTATGTTGTTATACACTATTTTCGGCAACTATGCCTCTAAAAAGATGTTCAATGACTACTGAGATTAAAGATACTTTGCGTTCTGATTTTGAAAAAATGATGCGTTATTGCCTCCAGAAAAATGGTGATTTCGGTTTTAACCTGTTTGGCGAATATGCTGTATCTGTATTAAATTTCTATGTCGGGAGTTCAATTTTGCCGCTTAACGAAAAACGTGAAGCTGCATTTTTCCTTACGAACCTTTACAATGCAGGTATCAGAAATGCAATTACTCCTGAGGACATTGAAGAAATAGCCGATGTGCTCTCGCAGGACAAGACGTTAAACTATCAGCTATTGGCCCCTATCTTTAACTAAGGTTTGATCTATTATACAGGATTAGTGCTTGGTCCACACCAGATCGCCTGTTTTATATCCACATTGGAGGGCATAGGTTAAAAATTCATTTCTTATTTTATCTGGAATTTCCCTCTCACGGCCCAAAATCCACATATAGTCGAGGTTGTCTCCAAAAATAAGTGCATATTTATAATCCGACGTTATTTTTACGATATTATAGCCACTGTAAAACGGTCCAAAGAACGACACTTTAAGTGCACCTTCATTGGGGCTGTTGACAAATTTAGCTTTTCCGATAGACTGTTTCCAGCGTTCTTTGTCTTCGGAGTACCCTTGGTTATTGACACGTATTGTACCATTTTTATTTTTGCTGTATTCTGCCGAAACTTGACTTAAGCCTTTTTCCCAATAAAAGTCGAGTCTAGCTATTTCATACCATTTTCCAAGGTATTTATCCAAGTCAAAAGGATCGACGACGTCGGGTCGCGAGATGACGGGCTTAAAGGCATTATAGGCCACAGCGCTAAGTGCGACGCCAGCTAACAGTAACAGTGATTTTTTCTTATCCATGTTCATCTTTTGAATATATATTGTTAAAACAACAATTTTGATACCAATAAGGTTTAGACATACCGCGCTATTTTGCTAATTTTGTTGACTAAAATTTGTATCGGTGTATTCAAGGGAAGAGATAAAACAATTAAAACAGTTATTCTGGACGAAGTTTGGCCAATTTATGGCTTTACATACTTCTGCAGATGGGGATAAGGTAAATTGGATCAACTACAAGACAGGCATTAAGCATTTATACTTCAAAATGGATGCGGATAACAAAGTGGCAACTGTTGCGATACAGTGGTCACAACCTGATGCTGGACTGAGGGCATTGATGGCAGAACAATTTTTTCAGTTTAAAGCGTTGTTGCAGGATCTTCTTGAAGAGGAGTGGATTTGGGACATGGACGGAACGGACGAATATGGGAAACCGATTTGTCGGATCTACACAAGCTTAACAGGTTACAGCGTTTTTAAAGAGACAGACTGGGCTGAGCTCATTTCTTTTTTTAAGCCTCGAATAATTGCGCTGGATGAGTTTTGGTCCTCAGCAAAGTATACCTTCGATATTTTCAAATAATTAACATTTAGTATAGTAAGATGAGTTATTACAGGTTTGATTCCGCTTTTCAACTCCAGTTTGTGGAGAGAACAGCGTTTTTTACAGGTAAGAACTTCGTCATCATTTAAAACAACAATCTAATGAAAAAAATGATTAAGGGTTTGCTGGCAATGGCAATGTGTTTTCAGCTTTCTTCGGTATTTGCGTGGGGTACAACGGGACATCGTGTCGTGGCCGAAATTGCGGAACGCCATTTGACAAAAAAAGCCAAAAAAAATATAGGGAAAATTATTGGAAAACAGAAACTGGCTTATTGGGCCAACTGGGGCGATTTTATTAAATCAGATCCCAATCCTGAATTTAAAAAACTGGGAAATTCCCATTTTATCAATTTAAACTCGAATTTACCCTGGGCTGATTTTCAATTGGGTTTGGAAAGTTCAGCCGACGAGAATCTTTATAAGACAGCGCTACGTATTGAGAAGTCGTTTGCAGATAAAACTCTTCCAATGGATCAGCAAAAGCAAAACCTCTATTTCTTGATCCATATTTTGGGCGATGCGCATCAACCCATGCACGTTAGCCGTGCTGAGGATCAAGGAGGCAATAAGATTGAAGTAAGCTGGTTTGGAAAAAAATCGAATATTCATCGTGTATGGGATAGCGATTTGGTTGATAATGAGAAGTATAGTTACACCGAGTTTGCAACTGTTTTAGATGTGAACAATAAAAAAGAGAATGCGCAGTTAGCGGCTGGAGAACTCTCGAATTGGTTGTATGAATCAAATCAATTAGCTGAAAAGATTTATGCTGACGTAGCTAATAACGCCAATTTATCGTACACTTATGTCTATCAAAACAAGGATATTATGGAGCAATGTATGCTCAAAGGTGGTTTACGCCTTGCCAAAGTGTTAAATCGGATTTTTGGTTAATGTAGCGGGGCTATCACTTCACACAAACAGGGCTATCCATTTTGGATAGCCCTGTTTGTGTCATGCCAGACATATTCCTGACAGTACCGTTTAATTTATTCGATTATCAAAGAAGCTGGCCTCACGGTTTGGATATCTTCCTAATTTAGGTCAGCCCGACGTTGCGATCAAATTGATTGTATGCTTTCAGTTAAACAATGTCCGTAGATTAATTGTTTCCTGTGTATTAAATCGATTTCAATGACTATCCCACAATTATTTAAGAAAATTGTTCCCTTTGCCAAACCTTATCGTCAGTTGATTATTTATACGTTGCTATTAACGGTAGTGGGGTCTTTCGCGGCGCAAATAAACGCTTTTATTTTACGTTATACCGTAGATGAAATTAATGAGCTGATGGTCGCCAAGGAGCCTTTATCGAAAGGCATGTATCTTGTTGGTATAATTAGTATTATTTTACTAATTAAAGAAATAGTCTACGCTTTTGTGCAATTTGGTCAGAAATTTTACGGGGAGAAACTTCGCATTTATATCGCACGTGACTTTTCTCAATCCATTGTAAACCGCATTTTAACCTATAAGTTAGCCTTCTATACCTCAAGCGACAATGAAAGTGGAAAATTGGCTACCCGGATAGATGCCGGGATCAGTTCGTTGACACGTCTGGTCCAAAATTTCTTTATTGATATTCTGCCTTTGTTTGCCAATGCAATCATTGCATTAATCTGTATGTTCTACGCTAATGTATACGTAGGTCTAGTGGGATTGGCTGTTATTCCCTTGTATCTTTATATTAGTCAGACCCAAGCCTCCAGATTGACGGGCTTTAGGAGGCAGATGCGCAAATACCGGGAGTCGAAAAATAATAGGATCATTAGTTTGATCGATTCAATTTTGGTAATTAAATCTTTCGTTCGAGAGCCAGAAGAAGCGAAACGTCATGAAAAGATTCAATATGAAATGACTGAGAATCAAATGGAAACTCGAAAAACAAGTTTTTTTTACGATAGCATTAAAAATTTCGTAGAACAGATTGCCGTTGTGATAATTATTGTTTTAACGGCCTATCTTGTTCTCTCCGGCCAAATTACCATTGGTGCGATTATGTTTCATATTATGTTATTTAATAACGTTTCGGCGCCGATTCGTCAGCTGCACCGGATTTATGATGAGGTAAACGATGCCCTGGTCTATTCGGAATCTTTCTTTGAAATTTTGGAATCTGACGAGTATATAGAATCAAAGGGAGATTATAAGCCGGCACAGATAAAAGGACATTTGGCATTACGGAATGTATTTTTTGAATATCCGAATGGGACGGTTGCTTTAAAGGATGTAAATTTTGAGATCAAGCCAAATGAAATTACGGCATTAGTGGGGCTGAGTGGAGCCGGTAAAAGTACGATTATCAACTTATTGGATAAATTTTATGAACCCACCAGTGGGCAAATTTTTTTGGATGGGGTAGACTTGGCAAAATACGATACAGCGTTTCTCCGTCGACATATCGGTATGGTATTGCAACGGAATCATATTTTTAAAGGAACTATCTTTGAAAATATTGAATATGGTAAAATGGGAAGTTCCAGGGGAGAGATCATTGAAGCGGCCAAAAAGGCCTATATCCATGAGCAGATTATGGATTTGCCCAAAGGTTACGATTCAGATGCGCAATTGCTGTCAGGGGGGCAGCAGCAGCGGATCGCTATAGCTCGTTTGTTTTTAAAAAATCCACCGATTATTTTTCTCGACGAGCCTACGGCTAATTTGGACGCCATTGCGACCGAACAGATTAAAAATAGTTTGGATGCCATAAAGAAAGACCGTACAGTGATTATCGTTTCTCACAGTATCTCCCAGATCATCGATTCCAATGCTATTGTGGTCATGGAAAAGGGGATGGTGGTGGAGAAAGGACAACATGAAGATCTTTACGCACATAAAGGAACCTATTATGATATTTTCTCGGCAATGGCCAACAGCTTAAACCTGAGTAAAATAAGCAGAACATTACAAGCAGATAAAAGATAGGGGATTATTAACTTGTGCGACTATGGAGTATCATGCCAATGACCACCAATACAATACCCATACAGGAATATACATTTGGAAGTGCCGCCTGCAAGAAGAGAATTTCGCCTAGCAGCGTAAAAATAACTTCCATGGCCTGTGTTGCCTCTACAGCTGCTAAGGCTTTATGATCGTGATAAACGAAATCAGTAGCTGAGAAAAATAAAAGTGTTGCAATCACCCCCGAACAAATGGCCACTAAAAAGGTTTGGAAGAGCTGGCTATCAGTTGGTAAACCATGATCAGAATAGCCAAATAGACTCAGGATAATCCAAAATGGCATACTACAGAGCGTCATCCCGAGCGTGCGTTGAAAAGCATCTAACCTATTATTTGATATTTTCATCATTTTACGGTTACCTAAGGGATAGGCAATGGCACCGATCAATACAGGGATGGTTCCCAATAACATGCTGTTTAAGAAGGTTGACTGGGCTTCTGAAATTTGCATCAAAAGAATACCTAAAAAAATTAGAATGGAGAAGAGGAGTGAAGCTTTTGATATGCTTTTTCGTTGACCTTTCGTTTCGAGCAACAGACCAATAAACATGCCGGCTATAATGGTGAATTCGAAAGTGCTGGCTACGAGCCAAGATGGGCCATAATTTGCGCCATAGGTAAGCGCCGCATAGAACAGTCCGAATCCGATGGTACTCCAAAGAAGCCATTGCCAAAGGTTGGATCTGATTTCTTTAAGTAAATCGATGAGGTTTCCTCTTATGGCAACAATGATAAGTAAGACTGGGAGCATCCAAATAAACCGTAAGGAGGCTGTCCATTGCCAGCTTCCACCGGACACGGCCATAATGCGGTTTAGAACGAAGGTACTGGCAAAAAATAAGGCGGCTAGCGTTCCTAAAAAAAGTGCATTTTTTTTATTCTTTTTTATTGTAAATTGGATTGGCATAAGTAAGTGGAATGCGATGTATACTTAACTTTGTGAAAGTAAGCAAATGTCCGTTTAAATGAAAATGAAACAAAAACTAATTGATTTTTATCGCGATTTTCTCATTTAAAATTCCTTATTTTGCCTAATCAATAAAACAAGTAGTAAGAAAATTAATCAAGATGATTATACAACCAAGAACTAGAGGTTTTATTTGTTTAACCTCGCATCCACAAGGGGCTGCGCAAAACATTAAAAATCAAATTGAATACGTGAAATCCAAAGGTGAGATCGCGAATGGTCCAAAGAAAGTATTGGTAATCGGTGCTTCTACTGGATTTGGTGTTGCATCTCGGATTTCTGCAGCATTTGGTTCTGGAGCTGCTACAATCGGTGTATTTTTTGAAAAACCTGCGGCAGAAGGCAAGCCCGGGACTGCCGGATGGTACAATTCCGCAGCTTTTGAGAAAGAAGCCCATGAGGCGGGATTATATGCCAAAAGTATCAATGGTGACGCTTTTTCGGACGAAGTGAAAAAACAAACTATTGAACTTATTAAAAAGGATCTGGGACAGGTTGATTTAGTGGTTTACAGTTTGGCATCACCACGCCGTACGCATCCAAAAACGGGGGTAGCACATGCTTCTGTTTTGAAACCGATACAAGAACCATTTACCAACAAAACGGTAGATTTCCATACGGGTGTAATTTCAGATATTACCATTCAGCCTGTTGAAAATGAAGAAGATATTGCGAATACTGTAGCTGTTATGGGTGGAGAAGACTGGAAGTTTTGGATCGAAGATCTTAAAGCTGCTGGTGTGTTAGCTGATGGAGCGAAAACAGTTGCCTATTCTTACATAGGTCCTGAACTTACTTATCCAATTTACCGTAATGGTACGATTGGTCGTGCGAAGGATGATTTAGAAGGAACAGTGCCTGCCATAAACGCGATTTTGAGCGATATTAATGGTGTATCTTATGTATCGGTGAATAAAGCTTTGGTTACGCAATCAAGCTCAGCTATTCCTGTTGTTCCTTTATACATTTCTTTATTGTACAAAGTCATGAAAGAAAAAGGAATTCACGAGGGTACAATTGAACAAATGCAACGTTTGTTTGCCGAGCGACTTTATACTGCTGACGGCAAAGTATTGCTTGATGAAAAAGGTCGTATCCGTGTGGATGACTTAGAAATGCGTGAAGATGTTCAGGCTGAAGTTGCAGCATTGTGGGAGAAAGCAACAACTGAAAATTTAGCGGAAATTTCAGATATTGAAGGTTATCGTAACGAGTTTTTCAATTTGTTCGGTTTCAATTTTGAGGGTATCGATTACAATGCTGATACCAATGAAGTTGTTGGCGTACCTAGTATTGAGGGTTAAATTTAACGAATATACCTACAAAAAGAGCGGTGAATGTTTAAACATTCACCGCTCTTTTTGTAGGTATATCTTTGATACGATGTATGGATGTTTAGTGGAGACTATGGTGTCAGCTCCCGCTTTTTTTGATAGAGTAGGTTTCCAACAACGGCAAAACCAATGCAGACCATCATGGTACTAAATGGGTATATCGCTGTCATCCCCCTATTATTGGCCACAAAGCCAATTAATGGACCTGTGATGCCAAGTGAAATATCAATAAATAGCCCATAAGCAGCCAGAGCAGAGCCTTGTTGACTTTGGTCTACCCGTTTAATGGCTTCGACACCAAGTGCAGGAAATACCAGTGAGAAGCCAAAACCCGTTAACGCAGCGCCCAATAGGGGCCATAAGGGATCAATTGCCACGGCGATAACCGTGAGGCCTACTGTTTCAACAAAAAGACTAACTAAGGCAACCTTGAGCCCACCATATTGGTCAATGACCTTATTGAAAATTAGTCGTGTTAAAATGAAAAATACGCCAAATAAAGTTAAGCATGCTGCCCCATTTTCCCAATTGAAATGTTCATAGTAAAGCGTCATAAAAGTGGAGATACTGCCAAACCCCAGACCACCTAAAGCAAGACAAATTCCAAAGGGAGCTACTAAAAGCAATACGCGTCTAAAACTCACTTTTTCAGCCTTTTTACCTGCCACTTGATAGGGTGTTTTTGCGCGGCAATAAAAATAGCCGAGCAGACCAATAGCACTGGTCAATAGAGCCAAAGCTTCATAATTGATATGATCCACCAGCAACACACCCAAGGGCGCACCAATAGCCAATGCACCATAGCTGGCTATTCCGTTGAAAGAGATCGCTTTTGCGGCATGTTCGTCGCCGAGCTCCATTAATGCCCAATTTATAGGGCTCGCACCCACTAGACCCTCTCCAATTCCAGTAAACAAGCGGGTAATAAGTAGGAGACCCAAACTGAGCAGAGGCTGAGACCGGAATAAAAAAACAAGCAGTAAAAGGAGTCCCGATAATGCAAAAAATAACATGCTGCGCAGAACGGAAATCTTGGGGCCCTTGGTGTCCACAATTTTTCCTGCATAACCGCGTAGTAGGAAAGTAGCGATATATTGAACGCTAATAACCAGTCCCGCAATAATTGTATTAAATCCTAAAGTTTGATGAATAAAGATGGGGAGGGTAGCAAGCGATAGGCCGATTGTGAGGTAACCAAGGAAAGTTAAAGAGACGTAGCCTAAAATCTTTTGATTGACCTCCCGAAGAGAAACTGTCATTATAAAAATTTTAGGCGAAATTACGTCTTTATGCTTGTTTTAAGAAATAAAATCAATAAACAACTGTCTCTTTAATATCACAATTTTTCTCGAGCCATTCTTGGTCAAATTGTTTTGGTGAAATTCTTTTGCCTTGATAGATATAGTAAACTTTTTCAGATTCACCCTTTACTGGGGGACCAGGTATTTTATTGACAATCTTCTCTTCAGGACAGTCCTGTATCAAAGCCTGTTCTTTGACTTGACGAGTTTTACATGAATTGGAGGTGATAACAAGGATGAAAAAGTACAATAATTTATTCATGAGTTTAGTTTTAATACAATTGTTAACGTAAGCGCTGTTCAAAATGCGACATCAATTATTCAATAGTGTACAACTTTTTGATCGGCTGTTTGTTCTATAAAAGATACCTGAAAGGCTAGAATCGCGACAGGAGAAATTAACGTTAGAAAAATTAAATAATTAGCATAGAAAACATGAGAAGAAAAGCAACAGCCCAATGGAATGGCAATCTGAAAGAAGGAAAAGGTAGCCTGACTACAGACAGTACAGCGTTGGATCATACGCAATACTCATTTTCGACACGGTTTGAAAATGGTGTGGGAACAAACCCCGAAGAATTATTGGCAGCAGCACATGCAGGATGCTTCACCATGCAATTGAGCGCTTTTCTTTCTGAAGCCGGTTTTGTCCCGGAAGAATTAATCACCGTGTCGACAATCGTGTTCGAGAATGGTTCAATTGTGCGATCTGAACTTGAACTGCAAGGAAAGGTGCCAACGATAAGCGAAACTGAGTTTCAAACAATAGCGCATAAAGCGAAGGAAAACTGTCCGGTGAGTAAGGCATTCAGTTTCGAGAAAACCTTAGATGCAAAGTTACTTTGATAAAGGCGTTCTATCGAACAAAAACTTGGTCTTTTTTCGTTAAAAGGAGAAAAAGCTGTTATTTTTGAGGCTAACATAAATAATTAGCAATATTGAATTTTAATCCATTGAGTTTTGGTTCAGAGAAAGAAAAATAAGTTAAGTTCAGCAGCGCTTGCGGAAAAGAATCTGGAAGCTGGAAAGGTATTTTTGGAAAAGTATGCCCAGCAAGAAGGAGTAGTCGTATGCGCATCGGGTTTGCATTATAAGGTATTAACAAAGGGGGCGGGGCAAATTCCCAAGAAGTCGGCTAAAGTTATCTGCCATTATAAAGGCGAGCTTCTAGACGGAACTGTATTCGATAGTTCGTATAAGCGGAAGCGCCCCGAAACGTTTTATATTAATGAACTCATCGTGGGTTGGCAAGAAGCGATTTCAATGATGCCGGTTGGATCAATCTGGGAGGTGTGCCTTCCACCAAAACTGGCTTATGGAAAGGAAGAGTTGTTACCTCGAAAAGGAGGAGAATGTACGTTGATATTTCAGATTGAGTTAATTGCGATTTTAGCTTAACCCTAAAAAACTTCCATAAAAAAGCCCGCGTCATCAGATGCGGGCTTTTTTATGGAAGTTTATTTTTTACTCTACTTCTTTGATCTTAGCATTGATTTCGGCCGTTTTAGCTTCGTCTTGCATAAAAATATAGTAGTTCTTTAAATTCGTTAAAGCATCTACATTTTTTGGTTGCAAAGAAACTGCTTTCTCTAAGTAAGGAAGCACTGGCTTTAATTCTGCTTTAATCTTATTTAATTCTGCATCATATTGCGCTTGCGTCAATTTTCTGTTATTATTAACAACATTTAATCTTTCACGTGTTTTGTTCATTAACGTGATTGCTAAATTTGTATTTGCCTCAAAAAAGTTAGGATCAATCTCCAATGCTTTTTTGTATGCTGCAACTGCTGCGTCTTCGTTTTTCGCTGAAGATTGGGCTATGCCTAGGTAATAATTTAAGCTTTTATTGTTTGGATCTTTTGCTAATTGTGCAGTGATAGCATCAATTGTTTCTTTTTCGTGGCCTGTAATCAGATTCAATTCGATGTTTTGAGTCATCGCCGCATTGTCATCTGGATAAGCTTCAGCCGCTTTTTTTGCATATTCAAGTGCTGAAGTTGTATCTTGCATAGAGAGGTACAATTTCGGTAGATCGACCATAATCGTTTTATGCGAAGAGAAATCTTTTCTTGGAATTAGTTCTTTATAACGTTCCACAGCATTCTTATAATCCTTATTTGATAGCGCTGCAACACCGCTGTAATAAGTAACTAATGTATCTCCAGGAAGATAGGTCAACGCTTTTGTAAAAGAGCTGTACGATTCAGCATATTTTTGTGCTTGATATGCTTCTGCTCCCAAATTGAAATTATATTGTCCCAGAATTTGTTCTGCAACAGTAATATTCGCTTTATTCGCACCGTCTGTATCCAGCTGTTTTGCTTTCGCAATTCCGTCCTCAGCCAATTTCGCTAATTCAGATGACTTATCTATTGTTGATAGGTTTGCATTTACCAATGCATATACCGTCCACGCTTCCGCATTATCTTTTGTTTTGTCATTGACAACAGCTGCGTCAATAGCTTCTTTCGCCGATTTCAAATTAGGAATACCCAATTGAACCGTACCAGCGTCTTTCAATTCTTGGAATTTCGCTAGGGCAGATTTTGCCTTTTTAACATTGCCCGTCTGCGCAAAAGAAACTGAGGTAGATACAGTACCTATTGCTGCTAATAATAATAGAGATTTTAAATTCATATCTATTTAACTGTTAATTGATTCAATAATAAATTCACTCTGTCTAATTGAGATGCGTCATCAATAAGCTTATAATATTTAGCCAAAGCTTTAAGCGCATTGACATCATAAGGCTTAATCTCATTTGCCTTCAACAGATACTCGATGGTCAACTCTTGTATATCCTGATTGGAAGGTTCCTTTAATAAAGTCTCCAGATTGATTAACCCTAATGCAAGATTAGATTCATAATTATTCGGATCCAATCGCAATACATTATTATAATATTCTTTCGCCCGTTTTATATCATTGGCATTTTCGTAAGAATAGCCTGCAATATAGTTCAGTTCGACATTTTCAGGTTCTAGACGGATAGCATCAGCAATGACATTTAAGATAGCGTCATAAGAATTATTGGCCGAATACACATCAATTAATCTAAAAAGTATCTGTTTATTTTCAGGAAATATAGCATGTCCTTTTTCAAGAACGTTCAAGACATCCTGTTTAGTACCTCCGAGCGAATAAATCTGCGCTAATTCAAGAAAGTAATTAGGCTTTGGATGTTCACTTTTAATGAGTTCATCATAATATTTGATTGAATTCATATAATCTTTATTCTTGCCGGAGAGTACCGCCAGATTATATTTGAGATCATTATTTTTGAAACCAAGTGAATCTATTCGAAGGTAAGCTTTATAAGCTTTGTCAAATTTGCCATCTTTTAAAGCCAACGCTCCCTGATAGGATATGGCTCCAGCAAGATTTTGACGAATGTAGTCCATTTCCGCAGGAAAGTTTCGACGTGCTTTTTTTTGATCCAGAAGCTTAAGTGATTTGATGGATACGTCGATAGGATCCATTTTATAGGGCTGCTTCCTTGTTGAATCTGCAACTGCCAAGGAGCTATATACCAATGCCCTTAAAAGGTTATTATTGACAGAAGCCGAATCTTTCTTTGATTGGAAGGCGGCGTCTGCAAACTTTCGCGCATTTTCAAGATTTTTAAATTCGCCAGTTTTGGTATATAAAGCAAAACTGTTGCTGCCCTCCTTTAAATTGGATTGGGCAACAACAGTTAAACTACTTGCAGATATTAACAATGATATCAGTAAGTTTTTCATTAGACTATTTATTCTTCGTTTGAGTCCGTGTTTTCTTCAGAAGTCGAATCACCATTTTCCGTTGACTCTTCGGTCAGTTCAGACTCTTCTTCAGATTCTTCTTCACGATCGACTTTCGTAATAGACGCGATCTCGTCGTTATCTTTCAAATTAATGAGCCTTACACCTTGTGTTGCACGTCCCATTACTCTTAACTCTTCTACAGCAATGCGGATAACAATACCAGATTTGTTGATGATCATTAAGTCCTCGTTGTCCGTAACGCCTTTAATTGCAACGAGTTCACCTGTCTTATCGGTGACGTTGATTGTTTTCACACCTTTACCACCACGATTCGTTACGCGATAATCCTCGATATCTGTACGTTTTCCATATCCTTTTTCAGAAACGACCAACACGGTAGTTTCCGAATCATTCACACTAATCATGCCAATCACCTCATCGCTTTCCGCTGCCAAGGTGATACCACGTACACCTGTTGCCGTTCTGCCCATTGGACGAACCGTAGATTCATTGAAACGAATTGCACGACCAGAACGCAGTGCCATGACAATTTCGCTGCTTCCAGTAGTCAAACAAGCCTCAATTAATTGATCGCCTTCATTGATATTGATGGCATTGATACCATTTGCTCTTGGACGAGAATAGGCTTCCAAAGACGTCTTCTTAATCGTACCTTTTTTGGTACACATAATAATGAAGTTGTTTTCCAAATAATCTTGGTCTTTCAGGTTCTTCACCAGGATGAAGGCCTTTATTTTCTCTTCTTTTGGAACGTTGATTATATTTTGAAGTGCTCGACCTCTAGAAGTACGGCTTCCTTCAGGAATCTCAAATGCACGCAACCAGAAACAGCGACCTGCCTCTGTAAATAGCAGCATATAATTATGTGCCGACGCTGTAATGATATGTTCGGTAAAATCTTCTTCGCGTGTATTTGTGCCAATTGATCCGCGGCCACCGCGACCCTGACGTTTGTATTCGGATAATGGTGTGCGTTTTACGTAACTGTTGTGGGAGATTGTGATAACGATTTCTTCATCATCAATAAAATCTTCCATACGCATATCTTCAGCAGAGTGTACAATCTGGGATCTACGTTCGTCACCATATTTTTCTTTGATCTCAATTAACTCATCTTTGATAATTTTCATACGAAGTCCCTCGTCTTCCAATATCGATTTTAAATAGTCAATTGTTTTCATCAATTCAGCATATTCCTCTTTAATCTTATCACGTTCCAGTCCTGTTAGACGACGTAAGGTCATATCAAGGATCGCGCGAGCCTGAAGATCGGATAGGCCAAATTTCTCCATTAATCCAAGGCGTGCATCTTCCGGAGTATCCGAATTACGGATCAATTTGATGACTTCATCCAAATGATCCAAGGCAATTAAATACCCCTCTAGAATATGAGCACGTTTTTCAGCTTCCGCCAGCTCATAGCGTGTACGTCTAACGATTACCTCATGTCTATGCTCTACAAACTCATGAATCATGTCTTTCAGATTCAATAGCATTGGCCTTCCTTTAACTAAAGCAATGTTGTTTACTGAAAATGAAGTTTGTAGCGCTGTGTATTTAAACAAATTGTTTAAAACAACATTTGCATTTGCATCGCGCTTGATGTCGTACACAATACGCATCCCGGTACGGTCAGATTCATCACGAATAGCAGAAATTCCTTCTAATTTCTTTTCGTTAACTAATTCGGCTGTACGCTCGATCATATTCGCCTTGTTCACTTGATAAGGAATTTCGGTGACGATAATCTGCTCTCTACCCGATTTGGTTGCTTCTATTTCAGCTTTTGCACGCATAACAATACGGCCACGACCTGTATTACAAGCATCTTGAACCCCAGCATAGCCGTAGATTAATGCACCTGTAGGGAAGTCTGGACCTTTGATGTGCTGCATCAATTCCGAAACCTCGATATCACGATTATCAATAAAAGCGATTGTACCATCGATAACCTCGGATAGGTTATGTGGGGCCATATTTGTAGCCATACCCACTGCAATCCCCGAAGCTCCGTTGACCAGGAGATTTGGAATACGGGTGGGAAGGACTGTTGGTTCTTGTAGGGAATCGTCAAAGTTATTTTGGAAATCAACCGTATCTTTGTTGATATCAGATAGCATTTCCTCGGCAATTTTCTTTAATCTTGCCTCCGTATAACGCATCGCCGCAGGTGGATCGCCATCGATGGAACCGTAGTTACCTTGACCATCTACCAAAGGATAACGTAAACTCCAATCTTGAGCCATACGAACCATGGTGTCATAAACGGATGAATCACCATGTGGGTGATATTTACCTAATACGTCACCAACGATACGGGCAGACTTTTTGTAAGGCTTGCCACTGGTAACCCCTAAGTCCAGCATGCCATAAAGAACACGTCTGTGTACTGGCTTCATGCCATCACGCGCATCAGGAAGTGCTCTTGATACAATGACAGACATGGAGTAGTCAATGTAGGCAGACTTCATCTGATCCTCGATGTTAATTGGGATAATCCGGTCGTTTGCCGGAACAAGATTGTTGTCGTTTTCTGTTTCTTCAGCCATATGAATTTGGTTTCAATAAAACTAGTATGCAAGCCCTCTAAACTGGCTTGCCACGCATGCGAAGTTACAAAAATTTAACCTCAAAAGCGAATGATTTAAGCCCTAATATACACAAAAAGACAATCTTTTATGGATTGTCTTGGTACTTATGGGGTATCCTTTTTATTTGATTTTTTTAAAGCGGAGCCGAATCGAATTGCCGATGACAATTAAGTCTGAAAAGGCCATGCTAAGGGCGGCAAGCATAGGTCCGAGAAAGCCAACCGCGGCAAGCGGTATGGCCACAATATTGTACGCGAACGCCCAAAAGAGATTTTGCTTTATCGTCAATAGGGTATGGTGACCAATTTCCAGCAACTTTTCAATAGATTTGAGCTCATTGTTTAATAAAACCACCTTTGCCGATTGGATGGCAATATGTGTCGAATCGCCAAGCGAGATGCCAACATCGGCAGCAGCTAATGCGGGAGCGTCATTGATACCGTCACCAACCATTGCGGTAGGGCCATTCTTTTTGAGTTTGAACAAGATTGCTAATTTTTCTTCTGGCGATTTATCCCAATATACATCCGCAATACCAAGTTTCTGTGCTGTGCGTTCACATTTGCTTTGTCGATCTCCACTCAAAAGAATAGGCCGTATGCCTTTATCTTTGAGGTATTGGATGAGTTCCTTTGCATACGGCTTAATTTGATCTTCGAGGACAATGCCTGCAATTACAACGCCATTGATGGTTAAGGTAAGGTCATAACGATTAGAGTAATCTTTTTCGCCAAGTTTTGCATTGCAAATGGAGTAGTTATTTCCATTTGTGTCGGTCGCAAAGATTCCTTTTCCTTTTATTTCATTGACTTCCTTAAAGATAATGCGGTAAGATTTTATCTCCTTGAGCTGTTTTCGGATCGACTTGGCGATCGGATGGCTCGAATAACTCTCCAATTGTGCGATGATCGATTCGACTTGCGATTGTTCGATACCAAAGGTCTGAATCGCTTTGATATTAAAATCGCCTGTCGTTAGGGTCCCCGTTTTGTCAAATACCATCTGTTTGAGATCGGACATCTCCTCGATGGTGCTTCCGCCTTTGATCAGTATTCCACTTTTTGCAGCTCTTCCCAGGCCAACCATGACAGCAGTAGGTGTGGCTAGCCCCATGGCACATGGACAGGATACAACAAGGGTAGCTATGGCATTCATGAGGGATTGCTGCAGCGGCAATTGTGCGATAAAATAAGTAACAAAAAAAGTGAAAAATGATATCGTCACAACGATTGGAACGAAATAAGCGGCTACTTTATCACCAAATTTTTGAATAGGTGGCTTTTTACTCTGCGCATCTTTAATTAATTGGATAATCTGATACAGTACACTTTTAGACCCAACTTTGGTCGCCACGATTCTGATATTTCCTTCGGTTAGTAAGGTACCGCCGATGACGGCATCATATTTAAGTTTTTCAATAGGTAGACTTTCTCCGGTTAGCATAGATTCGTCCACCCAAGCCTGTCCTTCCAAAATATCGCCATCAGCGGGGATGAGATTTCCAGAATTTACTTTTAAAATATCACCGGATTTAATTTCTCGGGCTAATAGCTCGACTTCTTGGTCATTTTCAATTTTGATAGCGGGTATATCTTGATATTTAACCAGCTCTTTGATGGCTGATGTGGTTTTGGTAACGGCTCTTTTTTCGAGGACATTTCCCAAAAATACCAGTGTTATGATTGTTGCACATGTTTCGTAGAACTGGTAATCATGTCCTAGATTATAATATGTTCCAATGAGACTATAGGCAAAAGCAGCTGTAGATCCAATAAAGATGAGTACATCCATATTGGGCATTTTGTTCCAGATGGAACGAAATGCACTGATGCCAAAATAGGAAAAACCAATGATGTAAACTGGCGCACAAAGCGCGAGTTGGATAAAGGGATCATGTAGAATAGGTAAATTCGTAAACATGTGACTCCACAAGGGTATCGTAAAGATGAGGCAGCAGAGGAACTTAAGCTCGATAGATTTCCAAAAGCTAGGTTTCTTATCCTTACCCTCCATAACTTTGTAACCCAAAGACTCAATGCCTTTGACCAGCACAGGTATTTGTTCCAGCGGTATCTCCGAAAATTTCACTTCATCTGATGCAAAATCGACATAGATATCCTTAGCACCGTTGTTTTCTAGGTATTTGTGGATTGAAATAGCACAATTTGCACAGTGCATTCCGCTTACGTTAAGTTCAGTTTGCACGTTCGATTCCTTCATTTAATAGCATGTAATGTCTTTAGCCAAAGATAGCTATTTCCTGATAATGCTTTTTACGTAAAGTAAAATTGTTTAGTTTAGCAAGCCCGTTTGAAGCCATTTTACATGAAATATCTTGAATAGTGAATGGGAGAACATTAAATTTGACTAGATAGACAACTTAAGCTTGTGTAAAAAATGACAAAATCGATTTCAATTTCTTTTATCGTCCGAATTATATTGTTGATTGCGCTAACGGCATCCTTTGTTCAATTTGAAACCTTTTATAAGCAGCGGGAGATCATCCGGAATATGGCATACGGCTTAAATACTTTTCTAACAGCTAGTGTCCTGATCTCCATTGGTCATTTTATCCTTGTAAAACTATACAATAGCCGAAATGAGCAGCAGGTTGTACGGGGTAATTTTGTGCTTGGAATTACGCGTGTCGCCACGGTAGGCAATGTCTTTTTCATTATTGTCAGCCTAATGATAGCTGTTGGGATTAACCCAAAAGATTTTATCACCAGCATGACAATTGTCGCAATGGCCATTGCTGTGATTTTTAGAGAATACATCACGAATATGATATCTGGTTTGATTATTATGTTTTCGGATCAGTTTTCTGTAGGCGATCGCATAAAAATCGGCGAATATCAGGGGAAAATCGTGGATATCACGTTGGCTAATCTGGTTGTGCGCGATGAAGATGACGACGCTGTGATGATTCCCAATAATTTGGTGTTTACTGCAACGTTGGTCAATAAGACCTCCCAAAAGTCAAATAAAATTGTTGTAAAATTCGAATTGCCGATTGATCGCTCGTTTGCAGTGGCGGAATTGGAACAGTATTTAAGTCCATTATTACAAAAAAATCCAAATTTAGATCATTCCCAAGGTTTTACAATTAAGGTCGCCGATATGACTAAAGATTATATCAAATATAAAGTTGAGGTTAGTGCAATCTCATCCAGCAATAAAGTACATCAACAGGTACAAAGCAGCATATTAAATGAAATCCTGCAGTTTACGAGACTGTAGGGTCAAATCTTTCTTACTTTGACATTTTTAACAAAGTGGTGGCTTCCTTTTTCCAAAATAAGATCGGCGCGATATCTCGTTGGCAAAATGTTTTTAATTAGATTGGGCTTATTAATTTCGTTCCAGATATTTACAGCCATGGTGTGACTTTCATCAGCTGTCATATTTGCATATTTATGGAAAAATGAAGCCGGATTTTGAAATGCAGTGGCACGCAGTGACTCAAATCGATTGGTATACCATTCAATAAGATTTTTCTCGCTGGCATGTACATAGATTGAATAATCAAAAAAGTCGGAAACGAATACGCTATGTCCCTTTCGTGGTCGCTGGGAATTGACTTGTAATACATTTATCCCTTCTACAATAAGGATGTCGGGTTGTTCAATCACTTGTTGCTGTTCGTCTGGCAACACGTCATAGACCAGGTGGCTGTATACTGGAACCGTAATTTTTGGAGCTCCTGATTTCACTGCTGAAAGGAAATGAATCAATCTTTTAGCATCATAGCTTTCAGGAAAGCCTTTTCGGTTTAGAATACCACGTTCGATAAGATATTGATTCGGGTAAAGAAAACCGTCTGTGGTCACCAAATCGACCTTCGGTTTGGACGGGAGTAAACTAAGCACACGTTGTAGCACACGGGCTGTCGTACTTTTTCCCACAGCAACCGACCCAGCTATACCGATGATATAAGGCAGTTTGCTCACTTCCTTGCCAAAGAAGCGGTTTGTACGCTGGTGAAGACTTTGGAAACGATCAATATGAATCTCAAGTAGATGACTCAAGGGAAAGTAGACTTCTTCTATTTCCTGATTTGTCAAGGGTTCATTCAGTGCATGGAGATTTTCCAGATCTTCGACACTGAAATTGTGCAATACTTTTCCGTTTAAATTTTTCCAGTCTTCACGTTTGATCGATCTAAAAGGCGAGTCTATTGCTATTTGTGGATCCAATTGCATTGTTGCTTTATTTTTATTCCAATTATCTATATTGCAGGACAAGTAACCTTTTCTATTCGATTCTAGGAGCTATTAAAGGTCTTTTTTGCGCGGACAAATATAATTAGTGTTATCCGTTATCCCAAGAAACATTATAAATGATTTGAAGTTATTACAATAGGATTTGATAATATCTTATGAACGGGGCACTTTTCAGCAATTTTGAACAACCGCTGCTTTTGCACCTCATCTAGATCTCCTTTAAAGCTGATAAAGCATTGTATATAGGTCGTTTGCTGCTGCTCACTTGTTTGCACCTCATAAGATAAACGCACCTGTACTTCTTCCAGGAGCCAATTTTTGCGGTCCGCATACATTTTGACGGTAATGGCTTTGCAACTCCCTAAGGATGATAACAGTAATGGAGTAGGGTTTATGCCCTGATCTTCACCGCCTATATCTTCAGGTTCATCGACCGTTATTTGATGCTTACCGTATTGTACTGTCGTTGTATAGGGGATTTTCCCTATTGAAACGATTACTTCATTGTCCATAAGCGATAGAAATTAGGATTCAACGTCTTCTAATAGACCTTCAATGATAAGGCTTCCAGTTGCAGGATTTGTTGCCAAAGGGACATTGTAAAGATCACATACACGCATAAGCATTTGAATATCTGGTTCATGTGCATGTTTTCCTAGTGGATCGCGAAAGAAAATAATGCCGTCCACTTTTCTTTCGGCGGCTAAAGCTGCGATCTGTGCATCACCACCCATGGGGCCACTTAATTTCAATTCTACAGGCAGTCCTGTCTGCCTGACATAAGAGCCTGTAGTACCTGTGGCAATGATATTGGCGCGCTCCAATAATTCCTGGTGGTCTTTGACAAATGCGACCATTTCAGGTTTTTTGCCGTCGTGGGCTATTAGTGCGATTGTTTTTTTCATCACAATATAATAATTTGTAAATAGTTGACATTGTTATAACAGCAGACCTTTCTGTAGTATAAGTATGTTATTTAAAAAATATGTATGAGATAATTATTGCTGCGATTACACCGGCTAATTCGGCTAATAATGCACATGGTAAAGCATGCCTAGTACGTTTTATGCCCACTGCACCAAAATATACGGCGAGGACATAAAAAGTAGTTTCTGTCGATCCTTGTATAACACAAGCAACCCTGGCAGCGAAGTCCATTGGACCTTTGGCATTCATCAAATCGACCATAAGTCCACGTGCACCGGAGCCGCTAAGCGGTTTCATAAAGGCTACCGGTAAAGCGTCTACAAAAGATGTGTCTAGACCACATAATGCGATGGCTTTGGAAATTCCAGCGACCATATAGTCCATCGTTCCTGATGCTCTAAATACCGCAATACCAACAAGCATGGCGACAAGATAGGGGATTATTTTTACAGAAACTTCGAAGCCCTCTTTGGCACCTTCAATAAATGAATCGTACACATTTACTTTACGGAAAAGAGCCAAACCTATGAAAGAGGTAAATAAGCTGAATAAAATAACATTACCAAATACTTTGCTGAATATTTCAATTTCTGTTTGTTGCAGTCCCGAAAAGTAATAAAGTAGTCCACCGATAAATAATCCCATTGCACCCAGGTATCCAAGAATTACACGGTTAAATAAATTGATTTTTTGATAGATGGAAACGAGAATCAAAGCCACCAATGTGGAAAAGAAGGTTGCGATCAAAATTGGCAGAAATACATCTGAAGGGTCTGGAGCACCAGCTTCCTTCCGATAAGCCATAATTGAAATAGGCAATAGGGTTAAGCTAGATGCATTGAGGACAATAAACATGATCTGTGCATTGGTAGCGGTTTCCTTATTGGGATTGAGCTCCTGGAGTTCCTTCATCGCTTTAAGTCCCAATGGCGTTGCCGCATTATCTAATCCCAACGCATTAGCCGAGAAATTCATCAGAATTGAGCCAAGTGCTGGGTGATTTCTGGGTATTTCCGGAAATAGTTTATGGAAAAAAGGGCCCACGATTTTTGCAAAAATATTGATCATACCACCTTTCTCGCCAATTTTCATAATTCCAAGGGCAAAACTCATCATGCCGATCAGCCCTAAAGAGATTTCCGCCCCCGTTTTTGCACTGTCAAAGATTGAATTTACAATTTGCTGAAAGATTTCCGTATCTCCGAAAAAGATTAGTTTTACAAGGGCTACGGCAAATGTGATTAAAAAAAATGCAACCCAAACGTAGTTTAATGCCATATAGATTTAAAATATGCGTAAAAGTAATCTTTTAGAACTTATCCATCAACTGGCTCCATGGATTTTTCTTCTTATTTTGACTCTTTTCCTTAATGAGGTGTGCAACGATATAATCCAATGTATCCTCGTGCTCACTGATCATTTTATCGGATAGGGAAATCAACTTCTGTATATTATTGGGCGAGGCTGCATCTAGCGACGCATTGATACTAGACAAGTTGGAAGGCTCTATGCGCAGATAATTTTGTTGCTTACCATTATTTTGGAATAGTTGCCGAATAAAAAATTCGGTACTCTCGGAAGATGCACTTGTCATAATGTCAACTAAAGCGGGGCCGATTTGTATAGCAAGTTTCTTCTTAAAATGTTCGTAGTTATAAGCTGTCTTTGACATTCCAGTACCTAAGGATACCATAAACATGTCGTTTATCTGCGTGCTGTTAAAAGCCTTTAAAACTTCAAGTAAACCACATATGGAGGGGTTTTGAGCAAACACACCGCCATCAATCAACGGATATCTTGTTTTTGAAAGGGAATAGATCTCTGCAACAGGAAAAAATGTGGGCGCAGCGGATGTCGCCTTGCAGACGTCTTTGAGGTAGAAATCCCGTGCTTCGCCATGCGTAATTGCTTTTTGCTGCCTGAAAAAATGATTTTTCCGTAATTCAATGTTATATGCAGTGATGATACATGGTTTGATAAGATGGCTCAATTGTGCATTTTGAAAATATTCATCCAGGACATTCGATAATGGATTCGACGAATACAGCTCACTGACCAGACCAAATCCACTCAGAAATCGACGCCATTTGGAGGCCGTGAAAATTTCAGTTCCATGGTTGACGAATAAGTTTAAAGCATCTCGAGCTGAAAATTTAGGATGCGTGGGATTGCCTTCTTCCGGATACAAGAGAATGCTCGTTAGAATTCCGCCGCTGCTTGTACCCGCAATAAAGTCAAAGTAGGAGGCAATCCGTGCATTAGGATCCATCGTCTGCTTTTGCAACTTCTCTTCGAGAGCCACAAGAACCATTGCAGGAATGATACCCCGGATACCACCGCCGTCAAGCGCGAGAATATTCTTCATAAGCTAAAAACTGATTTAGTTAACGATATGTAAATATAACAAATGTCTACAATTGGCAGGAGTCATATATTGGTGACAATTGTCAGCGATCCTGTGCTTCAATGCATAGCGAATCTATTTGTAAATACTTTTACAAATTTGCCCTAAAAAAAAAGCTGCCTCAATAAAATTTGAGACAGCTTTTTTAGCTAGCATAAATACCGATTTAATTAAACCAAGCAAATACTTCGTCTTTCGTTGGCATATTGATATCCAGTTTAAGTTTTTTACGCATACCACCAAGGTCATTAAAAACCTTGTTCGGATTGGCTTCTTTTAAAGCTTCAATGGTTGTAAAGCCCATTTTTTGTAATGCGGGAACCCAGGCTGCAGGAATACCTTGTTCTTCATAATCTTTTACTTCTGCTACTTTGACGACTTTTTCAGGTCTCATTTGTGGGAAGAAAAGAACTTCTTGGATTGACGCATTATCGGTCAAGAACATGATTAAACGGTCCATACCGATTCCAAGTCCAGAGGTCGGTGGCATTCCATATTCCAATGAACGAAGGAAATCCTGATCTATAAACATGGCTTCATCATCACCTTTTTCAGAAAGACGTAATTGATCTTCAAATCGTTCACGTTGATCAATTGGATCATTAAGTTCTGAATAAGCATTGGCAATCTCTTTTCCACAAACCATCAGCTCAAAACGCTCGGTTAAATCAGGATTATCTCTGTGTTTCTTCGTTAAAGGAGACATTTCTTTTGGATAATCCGTAATGAATGTCGGCTGGATGTAGTTTCCTTCACATTTTGCACCGAAAATTTCATCAATCAGTTTGCCTTTACCCATGGTTTCGTTTACATCGATGCCCATTCCTTTGGCAGCGATACGGATTTCTTCTTCAGATTTTCCAGTAATATCAAATCCAGTGAATTCCTTAATGGAATCTGTCATCGATATCCGTTTATATGGTGCTCTAAAGTCAATTTTATGTTCACCGAAGGTTGCTTCAGTCGTACCATTTACAGCCAACGCACAATGTTCTAACAAACGTTCTGTAAAATTCATCATCCAGTTGTAGTCTTTATAGGCTACATAAATTTCCATTGCGGTGAATTCCGGATTGTGGGTGCGGTCCATTCCTTCGTTACGAAAGTTTTTAGAAAACTCGTATACACCATCAAATCCACCAACGATTAGTCTTTTTAGATAAAGCTCGTTGGCGATACGAAGATATAATGGAATATCTAAAGCATTATGATGCGTGATGAACGGACGTGCCGCAGCACCGCCTGGGATGGATTGCAGGACCGGTGTTTCTACTTCCATATATCCAGCGTCGTTAAAGAACTGACGCATCGCATTGAAAAGCTTCGTACGTTTGATAAATATGTCTTTGTTACTTGGATTTACGATCAAATCTACATAACGCATTCTATAGCGTTGTTCTGGATCTGTAAACGCATCAAAAGTTTTACCTTCTGCCGATTTAACAACAGGTAGGGGGCGCAGCGATTTGGATAAAACAGTAAATTCTTCTACGTGTACTGCAATGGCCTCGGTTTGTGTCGTGAAGACATAGCCTTTGATACCAACGATATCGCCAATATCCAATAGCTTTTTGAAAACTACATTGTAAAGGTCTTTATTCTCATCAGGACAGACATCGTCACGCTTTATATAAGCTTGAATACGTCCGGTTGAGTCTTGAATTTCAAAAAATGAAGCACTACCCATGACACGACGACTCATGATACGTCCCGCAATGGTGATGTTCTTATAATTCAATTTATCTCTATCGTAATTTTCTAAAATATCAGCAGCATGTGCATTGACGACAAATTCGTTGGCTGGAAATGGATCAATTCCCATATCCAACAACGATTGCATCGCTTGTCTTCTAAGTTGTTCCTGTTCGGATAATACAGTACTCATTCGGTATGAATAATATTTAAAATGTGAAAATCACGCAAAAATAGCCATTTTTTTCAATTCTTTTTATGGATTTTTTTTGAAAACGCTGTAGCGAAAGGAAATGGCATTTCGTTATATGGATAAAAATAGTTAAATAGTGATATTATTACAAGGGGACATTCGGCTATTTGATGTTGAGTTTTATAATTTTAATTTCGTTATCTCCTCGAAAAAAACGTTCATCTTGAAAGGGAGAATTCGATAGATTGTTTACATGGCATATGTTATTGATTGCATATGAAAGGCAATTTGTCTAAGTTTGAAACTTAATAATTAAATGGTTTAAGTGGGTATAATTCGGTCATATTTTTATAACAAGAAGCTATCATCTTTACAGGATGCCTTAGAACGTTGCTTACGCGATCGTGAGGACGGCAAGGCCTTCGTTTATAAGAAGTATTATGGTTATCTCATGGCTATTATTATTCGTTATGTTAAACAGGATGTGGACGCGGAAGAGCTTGTAAATGAAAGTTTTGTTCGGGTATTTCGGAAATTAGAATCATTTAATAGGGATATTGATGATGAAAATCTCGAAAAATCATTTAGAGCCTGGATAGGGCGAATTGCTGCCAATATTTCGATTGATTTTTTACGAAGTAAAAAGCAGTTTTATTCGGTTGAAGATTTGGGAGAAGGGGATATGCATACTCCTGCAGTACAATTGGACAGTCGACTAGAGGTCAATGAGATTATGCGTCTGCTCGATCAGCTCCCCGAAATTCAAAAAACTATTTTTAATCTCTATGAAATTGAGGGTTATTCGCATGATGAAATAGCCCAAATGCTTAACATACCAGATAGTACGTCAAGGACTTATCTGACGCGAGCGAAACAAAAACTTAGAAAATTATACTTGGATTATACAGGCGTAGTTCAAGAAATAAGATAAATAGTGTTGTTACGATGAAAGACAATAAGAAAAAGGAATTGATAGAAGAGATCATTGGACAATTAAAGGACCATGAACTACCTTATAAAGAAGGTTCCTGGGAGAAATTTGCCTCAAGTTATGGCGTTTCAGCACATCGTTCTTCGAATTGGAAATACTGGAGTGCTGCTGCGGCCGTGTTATTGTGTTTTGGTGTGGGGTATTGGGGGCTAAAGAAGAATGTGGAGACTGATTTACCGGAAGTAGTGTTAACACATCTGCCGGAACGAGAAGATGTGTTAGGCGACAACAAAGATTTAAAAGAATCCATCCAGCGTTCATTATCGGATATTAGGGGCGGTAGGGCTTTAAGTCCAGAGGTATTAGCACTGCAAAAGCCCTATACCTATTCTGTACCAACGGCTCATCCGACAGAAAGTTTGGGTAATCACCACTTGATATTAGGTGCTGGGCGATTAATGCAGGGGCAGGATGTGACTGTATCAGCCGATTTAGGAAGACTGCAGTCCATGCAATTGAAAAATAATTCATTTTCAGCGCAGGTTGGCGTACCTGATAATGAAGCGGAACGGGCAAGCGCGTCAACAAATAACACGTTGACGAATAAAACCGTTATTGCATCGACCAATTCAGGGCTAATCCCGCCTGTTAATCAAACGCAACGTGACGCTGTAAAACTCGCGCAATTGTATGATGCGCAACAAGGGAGAACAAGAACTAGTGTTGTTCACACGAACATTCCTCAAGATAAAAAATGGGAAATGGGCGCTTTTGTATCCCCAGCCTCTACATCGGAAAGCATAACGCTCGGTGGTGGGGTCGCGCTAGCCTATAATATTTCGAGCAAAGTAAGTCTTCGTTCAGGAGCTTCCATTCAACATTATGGAGCTGTTTCGGGTAATTCACCCATTACTCCTGCAATGGGATCAAATTCTCTTAATGCAGATGCGCCAAATTATATTTCTCAATCGAATTTGAATAATTCCTTTGCGATGCGGGCAGCAGATGCAAAAGATGCAAAGAGTAATGAACGGGTTTCAGGTAAAATCCTAACAGTTGATATCCCATTGGATGTTAGATACGCGATAAACAAGAATTTCTATACCTCAGTCGGTGTATCCTATGTTGGTGTATTGGATCAGGAACGGGCAACGATCTATGAAACAAATAATACGGAGTACAGACAAAAATCTCAAGACAAAAATGTTGATGATAAAGGTGTGAACGGCTTTATTAATTTTTCAGTTGGTCGGAAACAGAAAGTTGGAAAATTATCCATTTCTGTAGAGCCTTATTATAAAGCTCCAATCGGAAATTTGAAATCATCCGATTTGAACTATAGCAACGGGGGAGTGAAAATAATTACTAGTTTTTAAATAGCATAATGTTATAAAAAAAGCCGCAGTAAGCTTGAAGTTTACTGCGGCTTTTTTTATAGTCTGCAAATTGGGGTTTATTAAATTTCATCAACGCGAACCCAACCCATTCCTGCGGCTTTCGCACCTTCAACTCCAGAGGTCCCGTCTTCGTAGACCAGGCATCTTTCCGGAGCAATATTCAATTGAGCAGCTGCCAAAAGAAAGG
Organism: Sphingobacterium sp. UBA3519; assembly: GCF_002377215.1. Classification (NCBI taxonomy): domain Bacteria; kingdom Pseudomonadati; phylum Bacteroidota; class Sphingobacteriia; order Sphingobacteriales; family Sphingobacteriaceae; genus Sphingobacterium; species Sphingobacterium sp. UBA3519. Next base: position 223,217 of record NZ_DFPI01000018.1, on the reverse strand, counting down.
GTTGTGGTGAAGGTTTTCCCTCAGCTGTATCTCCAGCACAAACCAGTGTTTCCAAATCATCCCATACACCAATGGTGGTTAATGTCATGGATAAGGTTGTTCTGGTTCCTCCTGAAACGGCAGCGATGTGTTTTTTACCTTTCTGATATTTTAGATGTTCAACAACGTAATCTACAGGCTTAGTCTTGAAAACATACTCGTCTCGAAAAATAGTAGACTTTAGTGTGGAAAATTCTTGATAATCGAAATCTACCTCATAGCGTTTGCTGATTTCCTCTGCAACAGCCACAGTGGGCCATCCGGCAGTTTCATCAATCAAATTGACATCCAACTCGACTCCGTATTGTTTGGCTGCAGCTTTATAGGCTTGTTTATGTGCGTCCATATTATCTGCCAGGGTACCATCGACATCAAATAATAGTGCGTCGTAGGATTCGGCAAGAAGGTTTAGTAATTCAAATTTTCGTTGTGATTCAGGTGACATATACTTTTAATAGTGAGCAGTAAAAATAAAAAAATATAATTGGACGAGCAAAAAAGAAGCCTTTCCCTTGTTACAAGGAAAGGCTTCTTGCTGTTAGCTCCGTGGGGATTCTTCACAGAGGCAGCGTATAATTAGTGTGAACTTAAATTTTTCGCTTTCTCTTCATCGAAATTCGCTTCTAATTCAGCCAATTTTTTCTTACCGTATGCCATACGTGTAATCACAACGAATAGTACCGGAACGATAAAGATCGCTAGGAGTGTGGCTGCAGTCATACCACCAAATACCGTCCAACCGATTGTTTGGCGAGAAATTGCTCCAGCTCCATGAGATAGCATTAATGGAATAATCCCCAAGATGAAGGCAAAGGACGTCATGATAATTGGGCGTAGACGCAATTTTACAGCATCTAATGTCGCTTCATAAAGGTTCATCCCGATATCAACCCGTTCCTTAGCAAACTCCACAATTAGAATCGCATTCTTGGCAGCAAGTCCAATGATGGTGACCAGACCAATCTGTGCATAGATGTTATTATCCAATGTAGGGATTAATGTTAGGGTTAATATGGCCCCAAATACACCTAAAGGAACAGATAATAAAATAGAGAATGGTACAGACCAACTTTCGTATAATGCGGCTAAAAGCAAGAACACAAACAGGATACACAACGCAAAAATTTGGACAGTTTTTGATCCCGATTGCATCTCTTGCAGCGACAGACCGGAGAACTGATAGTCAAAACCTTCTGGTAATGTTTGTGCAGCTACTTCTTGTAAGGCTTTCAAAGCATCTCCTGATGAGTAACCAGGGGCCGAACTACCATTGATCTCGATACTTCTAAAGATATTGTAGTGATTGATGATCGAAGGCATAGTCATCAATTCATACTTAACCAGCGTACCCATAGGTACAGGGTTTCCCGACACATTATTGACATACAATTTGTTGATGTCTTCAATATTCATACGGTACGGGATATCAGCTTGTGTGACGACACGGTAACTACGACCATACTTTGTAAAATCATTCACATAGCTACTACCCAAATAGGATGATATCGTCGAATAAATACTGGAGATAGGCACGCCCATGCGTTTTGCCTGTTCGCGGTTCACTTCCAATTTGTAGTTGGGAGAGTTGGTATTAAATAGGGTATAAGCCATTCCAATTTCTGGACGTTGGTTGGCAGCCATCAAGAATTTGCCGACTGTCGCTTCGAAATCTTTGATATTTACCGTCTGTAAATCCTGTACCTGCATAGAGAAACCTCCAGATGTACCTAGACCCGGAATTGCTGGTGGCGTTACCGCCAACACCCTTGCTTTGGTATAGCCCTGGTATTTACCCATAATCATACCAGCGATATCGTTTGCCGTGCGTGTACGGGTTTCCCAAGGTTTAAGCGAAACGAACACTGTTGCACCATTGGATTTAAACGCGCGGTTCAAAATATTGATACCGGAAATTGCAGTAACATACTTGATTTCTGGAAATGTCTTGTGTAGATCGGCTTCAATCTCTTTAAGAACTTCATTTGTACGCGCAGAAGAAGAACCTTCTGGCAATGTAATACCGGCGAAAAATGCACCACCATCCTCTGAAGGAATAAATCCAGTTGGTTTGGTTGTAAACATCCAGCCTGTTCCGATAAAAATACATAACAGAATAATCAATACCAGTGGTGCTTTTTTGATAGCCTGTTTTACACCATTTGAGTACCTGATGGTCACTTTTTCAAACCAAATATTAAATTTGTAGAAAAATTTATTCAAACCTTTAGCGCCTTCATGTACTGCTGTCGGCTTTAATAAAATTGAACATAATGCTGGGGTTAACGAAAGTGCGATAAATGCAGACAGCATAACGGATACTGCAATGGTGATTGCAAACTGTTGATATAATTTACCAACCATTCCAGGGATAAAACCAACCGGAACGAATACCGCAGCCAAAATTAATGCAATTGCAATAACCGGAGCAGTGATATCGCCCATGGCACGACGTGTCGCTTCTTTTGCATCCAGTTTATAATGGTCAATATAGTGCTGGACGGCTTCCACCACAACGATGGCATCATCCACCACAATACCGATGGCCAATACAAAGGCAAGCATGGTCAGGTTGTTGACCGAAAAGCCAAACATTAGGAAGAAGATGAAAGTACCGATGATGGATACGGGGATTGCCAGTACGGGAATTAATGTTGCTCTCCAGCTTTGAAGGAAGAAAAATACCACGACCGTTACCAGAATCAATGCTTCAACCAAGGTGTGGATAACCGAAGAAATAGAGGCATTCACAACCGACACCGTCTCATAACTGATCGTATAATCTACATCCGTTGGAAAAGATTCCTTTAATTTTTCCAAAGCATCGACAATACCTTTTGCGGATTCTACGGCATTTCCTCCTGGGGTTTGATTGATCATCATCGCAGATGAAGTCATACCATTTACGGTAGATGATGTACCATAATTAAATTGACCCAATTCAACACGCGCAACATCCTTTAAGAGTACGATAGATCCATCTTTATTGGTTTTTACAACGATGTTTTCAAAGTCCTCGGGATTTGAAAGATCACTATCGGTAATGATCGGATATTCAAATACCGTCGAAGACTCTTGTGGACGTCCACCAACGCTACCACCAGGTATACGGGAGTTTTGTTCGGCAATTGCTGTGGATACATCAGCAGGAGTCATGCTCAGGTTGGCTAATTTATTTGCGTCAAGCCACACGCGCATCGAGAATGGTTGCCCGAAAGCCGTTACATCACCGACGCCTTTCACACGCAAAAGTGCATCTTTAACGTATAAGTTGTTGTAATTGGCCAAGAAATTTTCACTTCTAGTTCCTTTTGGTGAAGTTAAAGCAACCAACATCAAGATATCGTTATTGGCTTTACGGGTTGTAATCCCCAAACGTCTTACCGCTTCCGGAAGGGCTGGTTCAGCGATTCCCACACGGTTTTGTACGTCTAAGGTCGCAATATCGATATCCGTACCTACTTCAAATGTCACCGTAATTGTTGCTTGACCATTTGACGTACTATTGGACGACATATAAATCATGCCAGGTGTACCATTGATCTGACTCTCGATAAGAGTTGTCACGGTTTGTTCAACCGTCTGTGCATCAGCTCCGGTGTAATTGGCCGTAACCGTTACTGTTGGAGGTGCAATAGAAGGATACTGGCTAATTGGCAACGTGGATACTGCAATGATCCCGATAATTGAAATCAATATCGAAATAACGATTGCGGTAACTGGCCTCTTAATAAATACTTCTGAAATCATTCTATATCTTTTAGATTCTCTTTAAAAAATTAATGGTGTTATTTTCCTTGAGGTGCGCCTTTTGCAGCCTGTTGGGCAGCGACAGCAGCGTCAACTACTTTAACTCCATTTTGGACATTCATGGCACCATCGACAACGATTTTCTCACCATCTTTAACACCTTCTTTGATCACAATTTTGTCACCGGCTTTAATACCTAATTTTACTTGGCGAATTTCAGCTTTACTGCTATCATTTACGGTATAGAGGTTAAATACGCCAAGCTGTTCGAAAACGGCTTTGTAAGGAACCACAACTTCTTCCGTAGCTGAGGTTGTCGATACATTCATCGTAATATTCATACCGGCCCGCAATTCGTTGGCATTGTTGGGGAAAGTAGCGCGCACTTTGATCGTCCCGGTTGCAGGGTCAACTGCGCGGTCGATGGTTGTGATTGTTCCTTTACCTTCATACGTACTTCCATTTGGCAATACAAGAGAAAGATCCGATGATGAATGGCTACTTTGCAGTTGGGTAAATTTGGTAATATCCTTTTCATTTACCTGAAATTCAACAGCTATTGGGCTAGTTGAAGACAAGGTATTCAATAGGGTCGTACCTGGATTGACCAAGGCGCCCAAACGTACCTGTGATATTCCTACGGTACCACTAAAAGGAGCCCGAATGGTCGAACGCGATAAGTTTGTATTCGCGGTGACCAAAGCTGCACGAGCAGACTCTACCTGTGCCTGCGAAGCGGCTACATTCGAAACTGCATTGTCAAATACCTGCTTCGCAATCGCATCTTTATCGGCTAATGTTTGGTAGCGCGCTAGATCTCTTTTTTGGCGGTCCAAATCCGTTTGTGCTACCTGTAAGCTTGCTTTAGCTTGTTGGACAGCCGCATTGTAGCGTGTTCCATCAATTTCATAAAGCGCTTGTCCTGCGGAAACTACTGCGCCGTCAGAAACATATATTTTGGTGATATAGCCGCTTACTTCCGCATATAGATCTGCTTCGTTCAACGGTTTGACTGTTGCTGGATAGCTGATTGTACCTGTAACAATCTCATGTGATGCTACGCCAAAGCTGACAGGAACAACTTTTTCAGCCTGAGCCTGTGCTGCACCTTGCTTTTTTGCATCCTTATTTCCACAAGAGGTCCATACTAATGCCGTCCCAAGGAAGAAAGCGAATAATAATTGTCTTTTATTCATGATTTGTATTAGTTTCCGTTTATTAATTAATTTGTGTGGATTGCCCCAACTGCTTTCTGAACATCTAATTTACTTGATAATAGTGCATAGAGGGAGTTCAAATAATTAAGTTGCGTTGTTTTGAGATCAGTTTCTGCTGTCATTAGATCGAGGTAAGTTTTGATACCTTCGTCATATTGAAGTTTGATGGTCTCGTATACTTCTTTGGAGAGTTCCACATTTTCTTTAGCTGTTTTCCAATCATTTAAGTTAGCATTATAGGTTGCTCTTGCCAGCGAATACTCTGTGTTAATGCTATTTTCTAAATTTTTGATGTCCCAGTCAATTCTTTCTTCCTGCAATCTGGACTTATTGATTTGTTTTTTACGTTTAAATCCGTCGAAAATTGAAAAAGAAACATTTAGGCCGGCAACTGAACCCGGGAAATTATCGGAGTAAAGTTTACTAAATTTATCATTTCGATAGTTGAAAGCGTAATTATAAAAAGCACTTACACTTGGTAAATATGTCCATTTATAGTATTGCGTGCTCAACTGCTGGATTTTTTTGGATGTTTCCAATTGTTGGAATTCAATTCGATTAGAGACATTTATTCCAGCAGTTGTGTCTAACAAAATTTCTGATTCCATATTGTTATTGTCAAAGGATAGCGTCAAATTTTTGCTTTTATCCAAAGCTAGCAATTGTTTGAGGTATTCGTATTTATATTTGCGAAGCTCAACCGTTCTTTTCTCGTCTGCATTCGAATTTGCCAAAGCAATTTGTGCTCGCTTATAGTCGGTCTTATCGACTAAGCCCACATCGTATTGAGATTTTGCATCTTTCAATTGTTTTTGGAGGCGAGCGATATTTTCTCGTACAATCTTGATCTGCTCTTCCGAAGTTAGGATATCATAATAGGCTTTGCTGACCTCTACAACAGCGGTGATCTTTTTGTTCTCCGTATTTTGTTTATTGCCAAGACGTACCAATTCTGCCGCTTTCTTCGCCTGCATTAGCTCTGGATTTAGGATCTGTTGATCCGCTTGAAGCGTTAATGCACTTGCATTGTTCTGCCCCATTTTGATATTATTTCCGCCAATATTTGCTAATGGAACAATGACATTATAATTATAACTTCCTTTTAGACCCAATTGTGGATACCAACCTGAAAGAGAGATGTCAATATCCTTTTCACCGATGGTCTCGTCCAATTGCGCTTGTTTTACAGCGATTTGATTACGTAAGGCGTAATCAATCAGCTGCTGAAGTGTTGCATTTGCCGGCAAGTTTTCAGATTGCTGTTGTGCAAATCCTGTATTACTCAAAAGCGATAGGGCCGCTAAGGAATAAACGATTTTATTAAACTTCATATATGTAATTAATTATTTTTTTCTCTATTAATAGCCCCATCCCAAATAATCCCCATTAAGTCCTCCACATTTTGTTCGGAAAACTTGAGATCTTTAAATTTGATGCTGTGAACAGTTGATAGTGCCACGCCAATGTAACTTGCCACCAAAAGATGGACATCTACCTGCTTCAAAATTTTTCGATCAATGCCTTCCTGTAAAAAATCAACAACTTTGTTTTGCCCCCCCACAGGTTCTTGTATCTCAGCTTTGTTCTTCTCGTAATAAGGAGAGGAAAAAAACTGCTCAAAAAAACTAAAGATGTGCCCGTTCTCTAGATAGAACTTGACAAAGTTGCGCCAAATATGAAAAAATGAGTCTTTATAGTCGAAATCATCTTTTATACCATCAAAAATATACTCATTGAGTAGTGTTCTACAATGTTTGAACAAACCAAAAATTAGATCGTCTTTTGACGGGAAATAATGGTAGATAGTCCCAATTGCTACATCAGACTCTTGTGCGATTTTGCTCATCGGCGTTCCATGGAAGCCGTTTGTTTGTATAAGTTTTAGTGTGCTGGCAAATACTGCCGCAATTTTTTCATTGGAATTCATCAATCGAACGTTCATTCGGTTGCAAAATTAACGATTAATTTAGATCCAAAATGTCAGAATATTGTTATAAATCAATAAATATAAAACGATTTGAATCAATAATACAATAAGGAAAAAGAGATGAAATTGTTTTCGTATTTTTATTTTTTTTGATCGGTGGAGGGGAGGTAGAGGTGAAGGATCGCAAATAGAAAAGCGGTGATTTGATTAAATCACCGCTTTTCTATTTGCAACCTTTTAAACTTTTCTCAACATCTTCCAAAGGATATAAATTTTTCCCTTTGTTGATCTTGGTATTGATATAGGTTAATACATAAGCGATATCAATTGCGGAAAGATTTGAAGCGGGCATGGTATTATTAAACTTTTTACCCGCAACTTCAAGTTCACCAGAAGTTCCGTGCTTGATGATGCAAGCAAGATCTTGACGATGAGTTTGCAGAAAGGTGGTATCGGTTAGGGGCGGATAGAGATTGCCCAATCCTTCACCTTTCTCTCCATGACAATTTTGACAATGTGTTCGGTATACCTTTTGACCGTTGACCGCATATTGCGCAGTTTTGATATCAACTTCATGCTGACAGCTTATCAAGACCGCTAAAATAGCACCAATTGTTATACCTGTTTTTAAGAGAATGTGCATGTTATTTTTTATCCTTGCTCAAGAGTAAAGGTAAGTCGTTCATCAGTTTTTTTACTTGCTCATCATTTGTACCGTCGTAGGCGCCCCGAATTCGCTTATCTTTGTCTATTAAGACAAGGTACCCCTGATGATCGTAACCTCCAGGCGCATTTTTATCTTCAGCGGTATAAACCAGGTATTGATTGGCTAGACCATATATTTCTGCTTTAGTCCCCGAAACAAATTGCCAGTGATTATTGGTTACACCCAATTTATTGGCATAATCTTTCAGTACGTAGGGTTGATCGTATTTAAAGTCTATACTATGGGACAGGAAACGAACTTCTTCATTATCCTTGTATTGCTGGTATATCTTTAATAGGTTGCGATTCATCGTTGGACAGATACTTGGACAATGGGTAAAGAAGAAGTTGGCGATATATACTTTACCCTCAAAATCTTTGTCTGAAATCATTGTACTATCCTGATTGAGCAGTTTAAAAGGCGGAATAGTATGATAGACTGTATCTACGATTTGTTTTCCATCAACTGTTTTTTCTACAGCTTCTCTTTCGCCATAGATGGGTAAGCTTGTCTGGCTATTGTTTTTACAGGAAAATAAACCGAGTAAAAGACCAGTTGCGCAGTAAAATTTAGTTATGGATCTCATGTATTTAATAGTTTTGTTTGTTAAAGCTTGATTCCATCTTTACACGAACAACTTAATGTTAACCTAAAGAGGGGCGGACTGTGTTATTTGAATTTTTGGATTTAAAAATTCTTTAATTTGTCTTGGCTTTCTTTAGCAACATTATCAAATATTTTTTTCATATCACTTACTTTTTGAAGCTCTGTTTCAAAATATTTAACATCTGTTGAATCTGGGTTATATCCTTTCATCCAGTCCATCATATGGTCTGTAGCACTTTCTAAATTAGCTTTCAATGTGCTTAGCTCTTTTCTTGTTAAATTGGTGTCTAAATCAGCCTTAGTTGTTTTTAGGTTTTTTAAATTTGCCAAAATAGAATCTATCTTAACAACATCGCGGTCGAAATGAGCGATTTGAGGCATAATTTCATCATGTATCTTAATAGTTGAATCTTGCAGGGCTTTTACACCTGTTGCACCATTTCCCTGGGTTCCACATGCTGCTATTGCCAAGGATGCGATAGCTACAAACGCGATTTTATTCATGTTTTATGTTTTTTGGTAATTGGACAAATATATTAATTTCTTATGGCTCAATATTTCGATTTCTGGAAGGGAATGTAAAATTCAAGTCACGAATATAGGTTTCACAACGTACCGTGGCACAGAGGTCACCAGACTTATCTTTAATTTCCAGGGTAAAATCCTTAACTACTTTGCCTTTTGTGCGGATAATATGGGCACATTCTTCAAGGATTTCCTCTGAGAGTTGCACAGAATATTCCACGCTGGTTTTGCCGGGTTTCTTAAAGGTGATCTGTGATGATTTTAACCAAGCAACGGTTTTCTTAAAGCCAATTTTTTGAAGGTATTGGTCGATTAGGATAGGGAAGATGGGGTCTGCTGCAGAAAAGATTGTTCCACCAAAGAGTGTTTTGTTGGTATTGATGTTGAATGGTGTTTTATATATTTTTACTTTGGCACCTTGGAAGCCAGGACTAATTTTTTTTACCCAGATTCCTTGAAATAGAAAGGGCGGGTAAATACGTAATAGCCATGTTAAGGCAAGTGGACTATATCTCATGATGCAAAAATAAAACAATGTGTCGGATTATTTTTCGAAATCTTGGTTTTATAGCTTCACTATGGTATTTTTACAGATCAAAAAACCTAAAATGTCAACAATAAAAGAAAAACAACCCAATAAAAAAGTGTGGTTACTGGTTATGATTGCGTCACTGGGCTATTTCGTCGATATCTACGATTTGATTATTTTCTCCATCGTCCGTATTCAGTCCTTCACTGATATTGGCGTCCCTGCGGAAGAGATGCGGGTAAAAGGTGAATTTGTGCTCAATATGCAAATGGGCGGTTTGCTGTTGGGTGGAATTCTTTGGGGGATTATAGGGGATAAATTTGGACGTTTAAAAGTGCTTTTTGGATCGATTCTTTTATACTCTGTAGCGAATATTGCAAATGGTTTTGTACATGATGTGCTTATGTATGGTATTATTCGTTTTATAGCGGGCGTTGGTTTGGCCGGAGAACTGGGGGCGGGAATTACCCTGGTTTCTGAAAGTATGCATAAATCAAAACGCGGTTATGGGACCATGTTGGTTGCCGGTGTCGGTGTTTTAGGCGCTATATTGGCCTATTTTGTCTCGGAAGAATTTGACTGGCGGACGGCCTACTTTGTCGGTGGTGGAATGGGCTTACTGTTGCTATTGTTGCGCATTGGCTCTTTTGAATCAGGATTATTTAAGGAGCAAGATAAATCGGGTGTTGTGAAAGGGGATATTCGCATGCTTTTCACAAATAAAAGCCGCTTAAAACGGTATGTCAACTGTCTATGCATTGGTCTTCCAATCTGGTTTGTTGTCGGTGTTTTGGTTACTCAAGCTCCGGAGATCGGCAAGGCCTTGGGGGCTGCAGGTACACTGAGTGCTGGTCAAGGGGTGATGTTTACCTATATCGGTATTTCTATCGGGGATGTACTGGCAGGAATATTCGCACAGATTTTAAAATCCCGCAAAAAAGTGGTGTTTATATGTCAATTAATTATCATTGGAAGCTCACTATGGTATTTATTGAGTGATGGTATTACAGCGACGAAGTTTTTAAGCCTTGCCTTTATAATGGGCTTAGGAGTAGGGTATTGGGCAACCTTTGTGACTATCTCAGCGGAACAATTTGGTACAAATCTTAGAGCAACTGTCGCAACGACGGCCCCCAATTTTGTACGGGGTGCACTCATTCCGTCAACAATGCTATATGGACTTCTAGTAAATGCATTTGGAATTGTGCCAGCAGCAATTACAATGGTTGTCGTTCTTTCGGGTATAGCAATTTATTCGTTGACCCAGTTAGAAGAAAGCTTTGATAAAGATTTAGACTACCTGGAAGAGTAGTCAATAAATAGCTATTTTTTTCGTCCCGGACATTTTTTACAGCGTTTGCCTTCTTTATATTTTTTGCAACACTTTTTAAAGCAGGCACAAGAAAAGTCAGAAAAAGGGTTCATAGCCGTATTCCGAAACTGAAACAACCCAGCTTTATTTTCTGACTCATCGATCTCCAACACAGATTCAATAACTTCGTTCATAATACAAAGTTACAATTTGTTTAAAACAATTCTAAATAATAGGATTGTTTTTACATTTTTTTGATCAGATTTTCAATTATTTTAGGGAAGTACTGATGTTCGAGTTGCTGTCCTTTAAATTTAATAATGTCTAAAGTATCGTTGGGATCCACTTTGAATCGTGCTTGGTATATAATTTCCCCCTCGTCGAAATGTTCATTTGCGAAATGGATCGTAATGCCATGTTCCTCTTCCTTATTGGCCAAAACGGCTTTATGTACATGGTCACCATACATACCTTTGCCACCATATTTTGGTAGGAGAGCAGGATGTATATTTATAATTTGATTTGGAAATGCTTTCAGCAGGTTATTTGGAACGAGCCAAAGAAAACCCGCCAAAACAATCAGATCAATATTTAAGTTTTTAAGAATGTTGACAACGTTGTCGGTTTTGTAAAATTCGTCACGATCAAATATATGTGCAGGTATTTCAAAATTGTCGGCTCGTTGAATAACGTAAGCATCAGGGTTATTGGATAAAATCAAGGCAACCTCAGCTTCATCTGAATACTTGAAATGTTCCATTATTTTTTGAGCATTGGACCCTGAACCTGAAGCAAAAATAGCAATTCGTTTTTTCACGATTAATAAGTATTAATAGATTTGATCGATTTAAAAATTAGCCCAAACTTACGGATTTTTTGTAAAAAAACTAAAATAATAGTTGACTGAAGCGCATTTTTAAGTATTATTGATTAAAATTAATTGAATAGTCACTGTTGGTTTAAATTTCTTTAACATGAGGTTCCTTTGTTCCCTATTTTTTGTAAGTGTATTTTTCTTATTTAAACCTGTTTTTGCACAGGCACCCAAAACACTTCCATCGTTTACTTTTGAGGAGGTCTATCAGGCCAGCAAGTTTAATTCAGACAGGCTTCCAAAATCGGGCTATATTGTGTTGGATTTTTACGACCCGGGTTGTGGCCATTGCCAGAAAATGGGGGCTGGTATCGCACGCAATTTGTCCAAATTCAAGAATGTATCCTTCTATTTTATCTCCATGAATGATAAGCCTTATGTCGATGGATTTATTAATATGCATGCGAAGGCATTGAAAAGTGCCCCAAATGTCAAATTCTTGTTTGATGCTGGAACTCAATTTATTGAAAAATTTAAGCCAGGCAATTACCCATCGCTCTATATCTATGACGCAAAAACCAAAGTATTGGTACAGCATTTGGACGGCGAAGACGATGTAAACAAGTTGTTAAAAGCTTTAGGTATTACAGGTTAAATGTTTAAAAATTAACAATAAAAAAAGAACGTCCGACAGTACTGTCGGACGTTCTTTTTTTATTGTTCTTGTTTATTGATGAACACAAATTTACCGTCGAATACATCCAGACGAATAATCGAATCGCGATTTACTTTTCCGGATAAAATTTCCTTTGATAGTTCATTTAAAATTCGTTTTTGAATAACACGTTTTAGTGGCCTAGCCCCATAAATTGGGTCATAACCAAGCTGTGCCAACCAATCCATTGCTTCATCAGAAGCCGTAATGAATATATTTTGTTCGGCCAGCTGTTTCTGAACATGTGCAAATTGTAAACGAACAATATCTCCAATTTCGTCTCGACTTAATGGCGTAAACATAATCACTTCATCGATACGGTTCAAAAACTCGGGGCGAATCGACTGTTTTAAAAGATCGAAGACCTCATTGCGTGTTTTGGCGATAATTTCATCCCTATTATCATCGGTCAGATGACTGAAATTCTCCTGTATAATGGTTGACCCCGTATTGGAGGTCATGATGATAATGGTGTTTTTGAAGTTTACCGTACGACCTTTGTTGTCTGTAAGATGGCCATCATCCAATACCTGCAATAGGATATTGAATACATCGGGATGAGCTTTTTCAATTTCATCTAACAAAACAACAGAATAGGGTCTTCTTCGGACTGCTTCAGTCAACTGTCCGCCTTCATCATAGCCGACATATCCCGGAGGCGCTCCGATTAAACGAGACACGGCGTGTCGTTCTTGATATTCCGACATATCAATACGAACCATGGATTGTTCGTCGTCAAATAAGAACTCGGCAAGTGCTTTTGCAAGTTCGGTTTTTCCGACTCCGGTAGTCCCCAAAAATATGAACGATCCTATTGGTCGTTTCGCATCATTTAATCCAGCACGTGATCGACGAATGGCATCGGAAATAGCTTCTATTGCTTCATCCTGACCGGCGACACGTTTATGAAGCTCTTCCTCCAGATTCAATAATTTTTCGCGTTCTGATTGAATCATCTTGCTCACAGGTATTCCTGTCCATTTTGCGACAACATCAGCAATGTCTTCTGAAGTAACTTCTTCTTTGAGCATACGCTTGCTTTCTTGTTTTTCAGCGAGTTCAGCCTTTAGTTTGTCCACTTTTTCTTGCGCTTCTTTAATTCGTCCATAACGAAGTTCTGCTACCTTTCCATAGTCTCCGGAACGTTCGGCCTGCTCAGCTTCGAGTTTGTAGTTTTCAATATTCTCAATCTCTTGATTGACATTGTCAACAAGACTCTTTTCTTCTTGCCATGACGCTCTTAAGGTATCTCTTTCCGCAGATAGATTAGCGATACTTTCCGATAATTCTGCAACTTTTTTATCGTCATTTTCACGTTTCAAAGCTTCACGCTCAATTTCCAATTGCATGATACGACGTTCAAGCTCATCGACAGCTTCCGGTACAGAATCCATTTCAAGGCGCAATTTGGATGCTGCCTCATCAATTAAATCAATCGCTTTATCTGGTAGAAAACGATCGGCAATATAGCGCTGTGACAATTCCACGGCAGCAATGATAGACTCATCCAGAATGCGTACCTTATGGTGTGTTTCGTAGCGTTCTTTTAGGCCACGGAGAATGGAAATGGCATCTTGCGTGTCAGGTTCTTCAACCATAACTTTCTGGAACCTGCGCTCCAATGCTTTATCTTTCTCAAAGTATTTTTGGTATTCGTTTAAGGTTGTCGCTCCAATTGCACGTAGTTCACCTCTAGCTAACGCCGGTTTGAGGATATTAGCCGCATCCATTGCACCTTCACCACCTCCAGCACCCACCAATGTATGGATTTCGTCGATAAAGAGTATGATGTCTCCATTGGAATCGGTAACTTCTTTTACAACCGCTTTTAGACGTTCTTCAAATTCACCTTTATATTTAGCTCCGGCAACCAAAGCGCCCATATCTAAGGAAAATACAATCTTAGATTTTAAGTTTTCAGGTGCGTCGCCTTTAATAATTCTGTAAGCAATACCTTCCGCGATAGCCGTTTTACCAACCCCAGGCTCACCGACAAGTATCGGGTTGTTTTTGGTACGACGGGAGAGTATCTGCATCACACGTCGAATTTCCTCATCACGGCCAATCACAGGATCCAATTTTCCGGATTCGGCATATTCATTTAAATTTCGGGCATATTTTCCCAAAGCATTGTAGGTGGCCTCCGCATTTTGATCAGTTACCCGACTGTTTCCGCGCAATTCTTTTAGGGCGGTCTTTAAGTCTTTTTCTGTAACGCCCTGTGACTTAAGTAATGTTGAGGTTTTATCAGAAGTTGCCAGAATACCCAATAATAAATGCTCTACCGAGACAAATTCATCATTGAATTCTTTGAGATAGCCCTGTGCTTTCTGAAGTGCATTGTTGGCATCGCTACTTAAATAAATATTGCTGCCACTAACCTTCGGAAAACCTTCAATTTGTTTGTCAAGTTCAGTCCCGAGATAGCTGATGTTGACATTTAACTTTTTTAATAAGTGGCTGACAACATTTTCATCCACTGTGAGTAAAGCTTTTAAAATATGCGCTGTCTCAATCGCCTGTTGTTGATGACCAGCCGCAATTTCGGAAGCTTTTTGTATAGCCTCTTGGGCTTTAATTGTATAGTTGTTAAAATTCATTTTTATTCTCTTATTTAAAGTTTCGTTGATACATATTGGTTATAACAATTGAAGTGCCATTCGGGTTTTAAGCTATACTTCGGAAAAAATGGCAATAATTTTTATTGAATCATGACAAATTTTCAGTTGTCAAAAATAATGCGCTTGATTTTTAAATAATTGGCTTAGCAGGGTATAAAATTCTTGAAATCGACTTGCATTTTTGGTTTAAGCTTTCGATATTTGCAGCATCTTAAAACGGTCAGACGTTATAAGATTGAAAAGAAGTAACGCCTCTTTAGCTCAGCTGGTAGAGCAACTGACTTGTAATCAGTAGGTCATTGGTTCGATTCCGATAAGAGGCTCTTTTAAGCAACATGCATTAAACTTCTTTAAAAAGCCTCTTTAGCTCAGCTGGTAGAGCAACTGACTTGTAATCAGTAGGTCATTGGTTCGATTCCGATAAGAGGCTCTTTGAGCGACACTCATTAAAATTCATTTGAAAGCCTCTTTAGCTCAGCTGGTAGAGCAACTGACTTGTAATCAGTAGGTCATTGGTTCGATTCCGATAAGAGGCTCATAAAAAAGATCCCCAAGATTTCTTAGGGATCTTTTTTTGTTTAGTCCAAACTAAGTTTTGCTGCTGTAGCGATTTTCTTTGGTATATCTGTGTTATCCATTTTCTGACTGAATTGCTCGGAGCCAACACCGATCGCATATACCGGTGCATAGGCGGCCGAATGGTTGTTAGAGGCCCAGCTTATTGATCCCATCCGATTTAAGATTGAAATACTCAGTGCGGCTATTTTGTCGTCGCTTGCGTAAAGGCTTTTTGCGGTTTCATTTTGGTGATCGACAAAGCTTTTTTGATAGGCAGCTTCTAAAGCACTACGATCAGTTTCATGGATTGTAATTTTGGAAAATAAACCAGTTTGAGCAGCAATGAGATTCTTGAGATCGTCCCATGTTGCATTTGGATTATTCTTACGAAGGTTGCCTATTGCGTTCGAAAGTTCTGCATGCGAGGTTTTTTGGTGGGACAAGAATTTTGTTTTCAGCGAAGAACTTCCATTACCGACACCTAATCCTCCTGTTTCATGGTCCGCTGTAACGACTATAAGTGTTTCATTTGGGAATTTTTTATAAAAATCATAGGCGAGTTGTACGGAGGCATTGAAATCCAATACTTCCTGAATCGTTGTAGCCGCATCATTTGCATGGCATGCCCAATCAATTTTTCCACCTTCAATCATTAAAAAGAAACCATTTGTATTGTTTTTATGCAGTGAAGTGATAGCTGCAGATGTGATATCTGCCAATTTTAAATCATTTGGCTTTTGGTCTATGGCATATTTAAGGGCATCTATGGGACTGCCATCTGAATTCATCAATATGATCTTATCTGATTTATTTGGTAGTTGTGCATAAGCATCTTTTCCTTTAAGCACGTTATAGCCGGCTTTTTCTAATATGGGGAAAAGCGATGGCGCCTTTTTATGATCAAATGTTGTTTCGGGTTTGAGAAAATTGGATCCGCCAAAAAAATCAAAATTGGAAGTGACAATTTCTTTACCGATTTCATAATACATGTCGCGGTCTGCTTGGTGCGCATAAAATGAAGCCGGGGTAGCGTGGTCTATGCTGACGCTTGTAATAATACCGACTTTCTTTCCTTTTTGCTTTGCGGCATAAGCTATACTCTTATAGGGGACAGTTCCTGTACTATCCATACCGATAACGCCATTTTTGGTTTTTTTTCCAACGGCTAATGCGGTACCTCCAGCGCCTGAGTCCGTTACGCCATTTGAGAGTGAATGTGTGGAGGCAAATCCAACATGAGGAAATTGGGTAAACACAAGTGGGATGGGGTTATCTTTATGCTGTACTTCAGCTTGATGAATTTCGGTGAGATTAACCTGGTTGAGGCCCATGCCATCACCAATTAAATAAAAGATGTATTTTGCTTCTTGGCCAAAAGAGGGGAGAACATGTACAAAAACGAGGAGAAACAGAAATAAAACGTGTTTTTTCATTTGAATGGTTGTTATTTTAAAAAAACACAAATTACAGCCTTAGGATTAGTTTATTGTTAATTCAATATTATGAATTACTATTTAGGCGATTCAACTGGTTTCTGTTGCTAATTTTTGGATATCTTTAACGTTTACAGTGTGGATACCTATTGTGTAGTGATTGATCGCCTGTAAAATTGCGGAAGCAACTTGTGCTACAGACAGTGGCTTATAGGATTTGAATAATCCTATCGTATTAAGGATACGAAGGGCAGTAATGGCTGTTTTTTCACCGAAGCGATCTGTGTTTGGTCGAATTAATCCTCCCGGCTGGAAAATGATAAGCCGATTGAAATTAAGTGCTTTAACATCCTGTTCAAGGGTTCCTTTCATGCGGTTATAAAAAATTTTTGATGCAGGATCCGCAAGAACTGCCGATAATAAGAGAAAGGTAGGAAAACCATTTTTTTTGGCCAATGCCGCAAATTGCAAATTAAGATCATGATCTATTTTCCATTGTGCATCTTTACCGCCTGCATCCTTTAATGTGGTGCCAAGGCAGGAAATAGCGATGTCGCCTTGGATCTCGCGCTCAAAATCCGTTAGATTTTCAAAATCTACGATAACCTGTTTCAATTTAATGTGCTCCTCAAACGACACACGTCTTAAAAGAACAACGATTTCCGTAACTTCCTTAGATTTCAACATCAATTGAATGAGCGCCCTTCCTGTAGCACCAGAACCGCCAATTAAAACTACCTTCATTATTTCATTACTTATTTTCTTTACTAATTATCTTGAATGAATTGCTTCACGGAGAGTTATTGCCCAGATGATTGAGTATGCAATTAATCTTTATAATTAGGCTTGCCAGGAGTAAAGCGAACAATAGATTGATCCAATCGGAGGGTGTTTGCTACAGTGATTAGATCTTCTTCGACAATAAAATTTTGATCAATAGCGGTTTTTATTGTTGTAAAGTCCTCTTGATCGGCATCTTGGAAATAGAGTAGGGATTGAATTGTAGATACTGCCACCAGTTCGAGTAATTCGTCTTCACCTTCGTATCCAACGTAGAAAAAATCTGCCATAATATTGATATTTAATGTTATACGAATATACTTTTTTATTTTTAAAATTTGTCAAATAGCGTGAGAACTTCTTGAAGAGTGATAGACACTATGTCAAAAAGTTGTTGAAATTTGACTTTCTTTTATCCAGTTGTGGGCAGCCAGTGTAAAATACATTATATTTGATATAGTCATTTTAAAGATAATTAACAATAAGTTTTAATAACGATGGATAAAGAGCAGATACAAAATTGGTTAGATAATGGGTATGATATACTTCATCATGGAAGACCAGTGAAGGTTGAAGGTGATTTGTGGGATTACATCGATGGATTGGGAAGTTATGAAAATGTGTATGTTTTACGAGAATTAATCTACTGGACGGAAGAAGAGTTAGCAAATATTGGTAAATAGCGTTGAGACCCTGAAAATCCGTGTTCAGGATCCCTTCGGTTGTTTCTTGTGCTAGAATATAATATTACGTTTGAAAGCACAGCCTAATTCGATAAGGGAGTCTGTCTTCGCAATTCCTGGAATGCTATCGATTTTTTCATAAAGTAGTTGTCGCATATGTTCATGATTTTTAGCAATAATTTTCACATATAACGTGTAGTTGCCCGTAATATAGTAGCATTCTGTAACTTCTGGTATTTTTTTGAGCTCTTCAATAATTCTGCTCGAATCATGATCTTTTTCTAAACTTAGCCCGGTAAAAGCACCCCAATCATAGCCTAGCTTCTTTTCATTCAATACGGGCTTTATACCTGTCAGTATCCCTTGTTCCGTCAAACGGTTGATTCGTTGATGGATCATGGTATTGGATACGCCCATGGCTGTTGCTATTGCAGAGTAGGCCATCCGTCCATCTTCGTCTAAATATTTTAAAATCTGTAGATCAAAGTCATCGATATTATTCATTGTAGAAAGTGGTTTAAAAGTTAATTTTAATATTTATATGCTAATTTAGTGTTAAATTTTATTTTTCAGTCAATAAAAAAGTAAATATTGTATATTTGTTCTTATTAGAAAAAACTGAATTATGAGTACAGTAGCTAAACAAGGTAAGGGCGAGATGTTCATTGCCAAAGAAGAAAAATATGGAGCGCACAATTATCATCCTCTTCCGGTCGTCTTGGAACGAGCTGAAGGAGTTATGGTGTGGGATGTTGATGGAAAGTCTTATTTTGATTTCTTATCTGCATATTCAGCTGTCAATCAAGGACACTGCCATCCACGGATTGTACACGCTTTAAAAGAGCAAGCCGAGAAATTAACATTAACATCCAGGGCATTTTATAATAATAAACTGGGTGATTTTGAAGAAATGCTTTGTCATCTTTTTGGATTTGATAAGGCTTTGGTGATGAATTCGGGCGTTGAAGCTGTGGAAACAGCAATGAAGCTTTGTCGTAAATGGGCCTATCAGGTGAAAGGTGTAGCAGCCAATCAAGCGAAAATTGTCTTTGCCAAGGACAATTTCCATGGTAGGACAATCTCTGTGATATCGGCATCCAATGATCCTACTGCAACACATGAATTTGGTCCCTTTTTAGATGGCATAGTACTCGTTCCCTATAATGATGTTGATGCACTAGAACAGTTATTCAAAGCAGATGAAAATATCGCCGGTTTTATCGTTGAGCCAATTCAGGGCGAAGCGGGTATTGTCGTTCCTGATGAGGATTATCTGATACGCGTGAGACAATTATGTACAAAATACAATGTATTGTTTATTGCAGACGAAATCCAAACTGGTATTGCTCGGACGGGAAGCATGTTGGCATCCTATGCTATTGATGATGCGCAGAGTCAAAGCAAACCAGATGTTCTGATTTTAGGGAAAGCTTTATCGGGCGGTGTATTGCCGGTATCGGCAGTGTTGGCAAATGATTCCATTATGTTGTGTATTAAACCGGGCGAACATGGTTCGACTTATGGTGGTAATCCCTTAGCCTGTGCAGTAGCTATGGAAGCGCTAAATGTTGTGCGGGATGAAAATTTGACGCAACGGGCGCTTGAGATGGGGGCCTTGTTTTTGGATGGATTGCGTCAGATTGCTGCTAAGTTTACGTTAATTACAGAAGTGCGAGGAAAGGGGCTCTTGACTGCCATTGTAATTGATGCGGATGAAGAAAGTGATTTGGCCTGGAATATCTGTCTCAAATTTAAAGAAAATGGACTTTTAGCGAAGCCTACACATGGTAACAAAATTCGATTGGCTCCGCCGCTGGTTATTACAAAAGAGCAAGTCGATACTTGCTTAGGGATCATTGAGCGATCGTTGACTAATTTGAAATAGTGTATGGAGAAAATGATTGAATTGATCAAAAACAGATCGGATATAGGAGCAGGGACTAGGGGTTCAGATCTGGGCATCGACGCCATCGAGATAGCTGCAATTAATAAAGGAAGTCAATATTTCATTAACTATCCATTTGTTGATGTGCCGACTCGAAATAGCTCCATTTATCAGAATGATAATCATCCTTTTGCGAAACATATTCAGCAGGTTTATGAACAATGCAAACAAGTAGCTTCCACCGTTGAAGATAGCTTATCTTCCGGCAATTTTCCATTGGTGTTTTCAGGGGATCATTCCTCCGCAATGGGGACGATCAGTGGTTTAAAGTCCGCTTATCCTGATAAACAACTCGGTGTGATCTGGGTAGACGCGCATGCCGATATTCATTCTCCGCACACAACACCTTCTGGTAATATGCATGGAATGCCTTTAGCGGCGATGTTGAGTGAGGATAATATCCCGTGTAAAATCAATAAAATAGACGAATCGACACAAGAATTTTGGAATAAACTAAAACGAATAGCTGGCCCAGTAGGTAAAATACTATCCAATCATTTGATTTATTTTGGTGTAAGGGATACGGAAGAACCGGAAGATCAGGTCATTGAACGACTTGGCATTAAAAACTATCGTGTGGAAGATACGAGACAGCGCGGAATAACCGATTGTGTGGCTGAAGCATTGAAAATCCTAGAAGCATGTGATATGATTTATATCTCTTTTGATGTGGATAGCATGGATAGTGAATTGATCTCGGATGGCACCGGAACACCAGTACCGAAGGGGTTTTTGCCAAGGGAGATTGTGTTGATTTTAGAAGAGATCATCCGATCGGGTAAGGTGATTTGTTTTGAAATTGTTGAAGTTAATCCACTATTGGACAATAAGGGTAACAAAATGGCAGAGGTGGCATTTGATATATTAGAACGGATCACTCCGCTCATTGAATTGAAATCGAGTAATTAACCGGTTTTGGGATTGTCTATTTTCAAGCCCTTTTATTGATGTGTATCGTCAATAAAAGGGCTTTTTTAATAGTATATCGTTGAGCTTGGTGGATAAAAATAAGTCAGCCTTCCTTATGTTAAAACTCGTATTACTCTATGTGATTTAATATTGTGTTAACATGTTTCATGTACATTTGCAATTCGATTATTTACATGAAATATGAGGATTTCTGATAAAATTATTTTGTTTCTACTTTTTTTAATACAGCTTTTTTTGTGGCAGCCAGGTACTGCGCAGGTTAAATCCTTTAAAGATATCAGGGCGTTAAGTCAAAACCATCCGGATTCTGCAATTATGCTCGTAAAAAAACGTTATGCAAAAGCTGTTACGGATAAAGACTTATTATTACAAGCCAATTGTTTACAGGCGATTGGATGGTTATGTGTTAATCAGGGGCATTATGGACAGGCGCAGGACTACTATTTTCAAGCTGATCGAATCTATACGCAATTAAATTCAAAACAGCATCTTGCTTCGAATTGGAGTGATATCGGGGAGCTCAATATTTTCAACAAACAACATGATCTAGCGAAAGTTTATTTTAACAAGGCGCTACATTCTTTCCGAACAGAAGGGGATAAAAATGGAGAGGCAGGTACATTAGGGAATATAGGTCATTTATTTGAAAAGGAAGCGAACTACGACTCCGCCTTTGTCTACCAGAATCTTGCTTTGTCCATTTATAGCAGTATTGGGAATAAAAATGGAGAAGCTAAGATCCATGAAAATTTAGGCAGTATTTATGAAGATCTTGCAAGATATGACAGCGCTTTTTTTCATTTTGAAAAAGCACGTACCCTCTATACGGAAACAAAAGACAATTATGGAAAAATTGTGGTCATAAATAATATGGGCGATATTTTTAGGAAGACCAATAAATATCCAGAAAGTATCAAACTCACGCAATTGGCTTATCAGATGGCGGAAAATTTGGGTGATGTGTATCAAATGGCTGCTACGACAAAAGATTTGAGTAGGACCTACGCCTTGCGCGAGCAGATGGATAGCGCCTATTTTTATGCAGAAAAGAGCCGTAAGTTGGTGCTTGAGCTTTATAGTGTGGATG
Organism: Sphingobacterium sp. UBA3519; assembly: GCF_002377215.1. Taxonomy (NCBI): domain Bacteria; kingdom Pseudomonadati; phylum Bacteroidota; class Sphingobacteriia; order Sphingobacteriales; family Sphingobacteriaceae; genus Sphingobacterium; species Sphingobacterium sp. UBA3519. The sequence goes on along the minus strand of NZ_DFPI01000018.1, from coordinate 201,043 downwards.
GTGCTCGCCATACTGCTTTTTTTCAGGCACTCTACGATATGAATCAACAAGCCGAAGAGATCGAGAAATTACAAGTAACCAAAAGAATCAACTTAATCATGCTCTGGGGAACAATCGTGGTTTTAATTTTGTTAATTGTGCTATCCTATGTATTGCATAGTCGCCAGAAAATTAAGATTAAAAACCAGATCTCCGATTCCCGAAAACAGGAGGCCGAACGCGAGTTGACCGAAATTGCACTTAAAAACCAGTTGCTTGAAGATAAGCAGCTCAAACAAGAACTGTCGCTCAAGCAAAAGGAATTGACATCCCATACCTTAAATTTAATCCGTAACAATCAATTTTTGGAAGAACTTCGTGATGAACTGAAAGGTATGGTTAAGGACGAACGCCGGGATCAAAAACGACAGATGCAGAAGTTGGTGTTGCAGATCAATGAAAATATCACACAGGGTATTCATTGGAAAGAGTTTATGGGAACTTTCGAAAAGGTGCATCACAGCTTTTTTGAAAAACTTATTCAACGATTTCCAGATTTGACGGCAGCGGATATGCGGTTAATCGCATTGCTTAAAATAAATTTGAATAATATCAATATTGCCGTCTTATTGGGCATATCACAAGATAGCCTTCGTGTTGCCAGACATCGATTGCGAAAAAAACTAAGACTGGAACAAGGAGAGGACCTCGCGGGCTATCTTGTTGGGATTTCATAATTTTTTAACACAGGAGTAAAAGAATGTTAATGGCGCTTGAATTGCATTTAAACTGCTGTTTATTAGTTGTTTAGTAGTGCTTGTTTCCTCGCTGTATAGCCCACTTTCTACCTTGTTTCCTCATTGTAACGCTCGATATTTTGTGTGATTAAAGTTGGCTGCCATCTTTGCGACAACAATCAAAGATTCATAATAATCTAAGCAAAATGAAAAACTTTTTAACAGTATTACTTGCCTCCAGTATTTCGGTCAGCGCTGCTTATGCGACCAAAATCAAAGGTAAGGTATTGGATGGTCAGACTGGTGAAGCTGTTGCTGGTGCAACAGTTTTCTTGGAACAAAGTGGGCTATCGACCAAAACACAATTGGATGGTTCGTTTGAATTCAAAGGATTATCTGCAGGTGTGGATAAGGTCCATATCAAGCATATGGCTTACGCCGAACTAATTAAAGAAATCGAGATTCAAAAAGAAAATACCCCTCATTTTATTTTTCAGCTGACATCGACCGAACAAACATTAATGGAAGTAACTATAAAAGGACGTCGAAACGGTGGGGATGACGATCCTAGCGCGCGGCGTTTGGAAAAGAATGCGTCACAAATTATGAATGTTGTTTCGGCGCGCGCAATAGAGATTTCTCCCGATATCACCGTCGCAAATGTTATACAGCGTGTTTCGGGTGTATCCATAGAAAGAAATTCGAATGGCGAGGGGCAATACGCAATTCTGAGAGGGATGGATAAACGTTACAACACGACTTTGGTGAATGGCGTAAAAGTTCCGAGTCCAGATAATAAATACCGTTATGTGCCTTTGGATTTATTTCCTTCAGATATGTTGGAACGCTTAGAAGTCTACAAGTCGCTAACACCAAATATGGAAGCCGATGCAGTGGGTGGGGTTGTCAATATGGTTATGAAATCGGCGCCGACAAAGCTATTGCTTCAAGCAAATTTGGCAACGGGTTATAGCCAACGTTATTTTAATCGGGATTTTGGAAGCTTTTCAACAAGCGGAACCTCGGCAAAATCGCCATATGAACAGCATGGGAAGAATTACAATGCAACCGCTGCTGATTTTAATAAAGGTGCATTAGATTATACTTATAAAAAGCCCCTTCCAGACCTTGTCGGCAATTTGACAATAGGCAATCGGTATTTGGATGATAAATTGGGCGTTATTTTGGGTGCGAGTTATCAAAATTTACATCGTGGCAGTCGTTCTATTTTCTACAAATCGGCTGTCGTTGGCGTAAATCCCAATGCGGTAATTACTGAGCAGAGTGATCGTCAATATGATGAACAGCAACAACGCTTAGGTTTGCATAACAAGATCGACTATCGATTTAATCTGAATCATCGGATTAGCTTCTATCAAATGTATGTGAATTTAAATAACATGCAATTGCGTGATGCTGTGAATACGATATATAATGGCCAGTATGATCCCAGTATTGGTAAAGCCGAACTGACCTATGTGACAAGAAGTCGAAAAACACAGCAACAGATCTACAATGGTACCCTACAGGGGGATCATCATTTTTTAGATAATCGGCTGAATGTCCGTTGGTCAGGTGTGCTTTCTTCAGCGCGCAATCAATTGCCACAAAATACGATGATCAGTTTGGATGGCGTAGAAGAAAATTTTGAACGTAAAAGAACTTCTCTCGTCAATAAATCTCCTGTAACCTATCGTTTGGAGCGTAATACGGATAATGATCATGCAGGTTATTGGGATGTAGCTTATAAAGTTCCAATGGAAAACAGTAAGCTGGAGCTATCGACCGGAGGTCTGTATCGTGATAAACAGCGTAGTAGTTTTTACAATAACTACAACTTATCACCAGCTTCTGCAGAAGAGGCAAAGTATAAATACGGTATGGATTTTCAGCGCTATACCGATCTCAATCTGACTGTCACCAATCCTACTGGAGCTGTCGCAAATCCACTAACTTACGACGCTGGTGAGAAGACCACAGCATTGTACGGCATGTTCAATTATGAGAATGACAAATGGCAGATGATCGGTGGAATCCGGATGGAACACAGCAATCAGAATTATAAATTATTGTTTCCTGCAGGAGAAAAAAGACCGGAGGGATCACAGATTTATACAGAATGGCTGCCAAGTTTGACCATGAAATATCATTTGGACGAAAAACAACAGCTTCATGCGGCTTATTATCGCGCGTTAAACCGACCTGGATTTTATGAAATTGTACCCTCAAGTGTGGTTAATGAAGAGTTTTTAGAAAAAGGAAATCCAGATTTAAAACATGCCTTAGCAGATAATTTCGATTTAAGGTATGAATTATTCCCTGAAGCTTCTTCCCAATTTCTTGTCGGTATGTTTTATAAGAAAATCAAAAACCCAATTGAATATACCTTTCAACCGGATGAGGTTCGTAAGCAAGATGTATACTACACTCCAGGTAATTTTGGTAATGCCAACAACTTTGGTGTCGAGGTTGATTACATCAAGTATATCCAGAAATTTGGTGTTAAGGCCAATTATACCTATACACATTCACGTATAACGACCGCTAAGATGTCGCGTCGAATCAATGAAACCACACAGGACCCAGAAGCGATAATCGTGGATCAAACTAGACCATTATATGGGCAAGCTGCACATGTGGCCAATCTATCATTGCTTTACAAAGATGCTAATAATGGCTGGGAAGGACAGTTGGCTGGATCTTATACCGGCTCACGGATCAATACAGTATCGCAATTTTTGAACGATGATTTATGGCAAAAGGGATTTGTTCAGTTAGATGCTTCTATTGAGAAAAAATTTAAAGCAGGTTGGGCCGTTTTTGCCAAAGCCAACAACATCTTGAATACACCCATGGAATTGTATGTGAAAGGAACAAATCCCGAAAATGAGAAGATCGCTGAAAAGCTTATTGAAGACGGAAATACATTGATTAGAAAGGATTTGTATGGACAGAATTATATCCTTGGTTTACGTTATTCGTTTAGTAAATAATAGACCCGCGTAAAACACAACATGTTTTAATCTGAACATGTACGGTGTGAAATAACAACAGTTTGTTTCGGTGAAGCTTTCCCTTTTTTGGAACGATCAAGTTTTGAACAAGTATGATTCGCTTCATCATTAAAATTAAATATATACAGATGAAAAATAAATGTATTTTATCGTTTCTAGCATTTTTTATCGTGGTGTTAAGCGCCTGTGAAAAAGCAAATATTGATGTTGATACTTCTGATGCCGATGGAAGTGCTATCGGCGAGGTCTCCGGTGTGTGGAGTAAGGGGAGTGTGCAGCATATTAAGGGGGATATTATTATTCCCGAAGGTAAGACACTAACGATTGAGGAAGGCGTAACTGTATTGATGGATTCTGTCAATAAGCCTGAAATTGTTGTTTTGGGTAATTTATATGCGTTAGGTACAGCTGAAAATCCTGTCAAGTTTACGGTTGAAGATGGGTATAAGACGAAGACGAATGAATTTGGCAAATTATGGGGAGGAATTTTAGCCGCTCCAAGCTGTCAGGAACTTGTTTTGGACAATACCATCATAGAGTATGGGGGTGCAATTACATCAGACGCGTCGACTTCTGTAAAGATGGGCTTGTATAAAAAAGTGTCTGGTGAAGCTTTACCAGCGCTATGGTTTTCTAATCCAAATGGAAAACTAGTGGTTCAAAATAGTACGGTAAGTCATTTTCACGAAGACTGCACGTATATTGAAGGAGGAAAAATCATTTTTGCTAACAACCGTTTCTTTTCCAATGGGGTGACAGGTGGCGAAGCGATGAATTTCAAATCCGGATGTCTTGCAGATGTTGCTTATAACCTAGTGTATAGTGTAAATACCAATGCATTAAAACTGTCAAATTCAGGAGACCGTACACCCCAGGCTTATATTATTGTTTACAATAATACCATGCTCAACACGGGATGGCGCAGACCGACAGCCAAAGGAGGTTCGATTTGGTTAGAAGCATCTGTCAGAGCCGAGATTTACAATAATCTTTTTGCTAATACGCGGTTTGGAGTCAAGCGCGATCCGAAAAAGCCAGAAGATAACCGTTCTGTGTCAAGTAATAACTGGTACTATGGTTACAGCCAATTGAATGTAGATCAGTTTCAGGTGGGCAAAAATGATATTGTAGGCGGTAGTAATGATATAAGAGGTAAAGTGGCAGGAGATAATAATCCTAAATTTATAGCCTATCCTTTGGAAACCTCAGTCGACAACTATCTGTTTGACTCCACCTGGGATTTTCATCTCCAAGGGAATTCACCTGCATTAAAGGCTGGTACCCTTGCTTTTAAACCTCATTTTACGAGTGGCCTGGTGATGTCAAACGGTCTAATCTATAGTTCTCCCCAGCCAGCAGCATATGTTGGGGCATTCGGTTCCAAATTCTAATTTACTTCATATAATGACAAATTTAAAAACAATACTAACACTAACTTTGGGAGCATCAACCCTGCTTCAAATGGCATGCGAAAATGCGCAAACAAATAATATAGAATCAGTTAAGCCCGTTATTGTGACTGATGCTGTACGTTATGATTCGGATGATCCCGCAATTTGGATCAATAAGAGCGATCCGAGCAAGAGTTTGATTATAGCAACGGATAAAGATGCCGATGGAGCTTTATTCGTGTACGATTTACAGGGTAAAACGGTCAAAGAAAAAGTGGTTTCCAATTTAAAACGACCAAACAATGTTGATGTAGCCTACGGTTTGGTATTGGGAGGGAAACCTGTCGATATCGCCGTCACAACAGAGCGTATGACCCATAAATTGCGTGTCTTTTCATTACCCGATATGAAACCGATCGATCAAGGGGGACTGGATATGTTTGTTAGCGAAACTGAACCGGAATTTAGGGATCTGATGGGGATTGCCCTATATACTTCCCCAAAAGGAGAGATCTATGCTATTGTTGGACGGAAAAATGGACCAAAAGAAGGCTATTTGGGTCAATATTTATTGGAGGATAATGGTTCTGGTACGGTAAAAGCTACATTAGTTCGCAAATTTGGTTCATTTAGTGGAAAGAAAGAGATCGAGGCGATAGCGGTGGACAATGAGCTTGGATATATTTACTATTCGGACGAACAAGTTGGCGTAAAACAATACTATGCCGATCCAGCAAAGGGAAACCAACAGTTGGCATTATTTGCTACAACAGGTTTTAAAGAAGATCATGAAGGTATTTCGATTTATAAATTGACCGATAGTACCGGATATATCTTGGTGTCGGACCAGGGTGCAAATCGTTTTCAGGTCTTTAGTCGCGAAGGAACCCAAAGCAATCCTTTCGAACACAAATATCTGAAGACTGTACCGGTTATGGCAACACAAAGTGATGGTTCAGAAACGACCTCCTTTAATTTAAATGAAACCTTTAAACATGGCTTGTTTGTTACTATGAGCGACGATAAAACATTCCATTACTATCGATGGGAAGATATTGCCGAAGCGGATTTGAAAAAGAAATAGGTTATAGAATAAGTGCTAGAGCAACAGTTGTTATTTGATTTCAGCTGTTGCTTTTTTTTGCTATTGGTAATATTTGTTTGCTATTGGTAATATTTGTTTAAAATACCTCGCGTTATGCTTTATGCACTGAGCGGAATTTTAAACCAAAAGGTTGATCCTTGACCAATCTGGCTGTTGACACCAATTTCTCCTTGATGTTTTTGAATAATTTCTTTGCAAATAAACAGCCCAATGCCAAATCCCGACGCGTAACAATCTGCATCGTCATTTACACGATAGAATTTGTTGAATATTTGTTTCTGATCCTTGTGATTGATGCCTTTTCCTTGGTCTTTGATATCGACTTCAAAATAACCTGATTGTATTGCCACATGCAGGGTAATTGTTGAATTAGTGGGTGAATATTTAATGGCATTGTCCATGAAGTTGATTAGCACTTGTTCGATTTTATCACGATCGGCAATAATCTCCAAATTCGAATCTATTGCTCCAGTATAATGGATGAAGTGCTTTACCGATTTTAAAGAATAGATATTTTGAATATAATCGATTAAAGAGCAAATGTTAAATGTCTTTTTGCGAAGCACTAGCTTACCCTCATTTAATTGAGTAACATTTAAAAAGCCGTCAATTAAACCGCGCATACGCGTTGCTTGCTCATTCGATTGGTGGAGATATTGCATGCGCTTTTCGGTGCTCAGTGTACCTTCTTTGGCCTGAAGTAATTGGATATAGGCAATTAGTGAGGTCAACGGTGTTTTAAGTTCGTGACTTGCGATACTAATAAAGTCTAGTTTTTTCCTTTCTTCTTCCTTGTCATTGGTGCTGTCTATTATAGCGCCGTAGATCATATGTCTTGTTGTATCCGATTCCAATTGACTTCCACCTATTGACCTTAACCATTTTATCTTACCTGTTTTTTTATCTTTTATTTCACATTGACAATCGAAAGGAGATTGTTTATGTGTTACTTCCAGAAAAACATCATGGATGATAGTTCTGTACTGAGGCAGTATTTGGTCGAAAAAGTCAGCTTCTTTGATGTTGTCTTGCTGATCGAAGCCAAATAATTCACGGCAGCGATCATTGAGTTCCATTGTTTTGGTTTCCATGTCAATAGAAAATATACCGATACCGGCGGCTTCTACGATCATTCTAAACTGTTGATCTCTTTTGGCGATAAGTTGATGAATTGCTTCAAGCTTTTCGTGTTCTTGATGCTGGGTGGTAATATCTATAGCGGTACCTGCAAACCATTCGGGTTGTTGGTCTTGGTCAAAGTATACTCTTCCTTTACAGTGCAACCACCGTAACTGAAGATCTTGTGCTCCAATGGTTCTAAACTGTACGTCATAAACACCTTTGTTTTGATAAGTCAGTGATTTTTTTACTTCCTGATCGATTCTATTCCTATCTTCTGGATGAATATATTTAAGGACTTCATTGTATGGAACATACTCACCTTTCGCAAACCCAAAGAGTTCCCGAGTCCGTTCATCCCAATTTACTAAGTAATTTTTACAATTTAAGGTCCATGTTCCCATCTCGGCCGACTGTAAAGCAAAATGATAATGTTCTTCACTCTCAATGATTTTCTTGAGTGCCCCCTTAAGTTTTTCATTGAGATCTTCAGTATGTTTAGATGACAAGGTGTAATTATTCGTTGGGCTCTTATAGTGTTTTCCTGCTATAAGATATTTTTGAGTTAATAAATCTTGTAGCAATTTTCGTTCAATGGTATTTTTTTCCTGCGTTTGTGGGTACTTGTCTTCATTTTCAGGTATCAGTCTAATTTGATTAAATATGCCATAAATTTCACCTTTTTCATCGATGAGCGGATGATATTCAAAAGTGTGCGTATAACCTAGTGAAGCCTGATTTTCCGTTTTGAGTTTAATCCTTATCTTTTCAATGACCGCAGTTTTTCCGTTTATCCAGACATTTTTCAGGAGGGGGATATAGGGTGTTAAATCTTCTCGTTGAAGACAATTTTCAAGACACTGCCCAATAATACGCTGATCACAACCCCAAAGTTTTAACATGTTAGTGCTTGCATAAGAAATATGGAGTTCTGCACTATCCTAAATTGAGCAGGCATCCAATGAAGAGGTGAGAACGGCTAAAATATCTTTATCTGAACATATCATAACATAGCAAAAATTAAGTATTGATTAAAGCGATATCGCTATAGCTTGATTTAATAGCATACAAATATTGTTCCTTTCTCATGAGTTTTCGCTCTATCCATAAATGACCGGAGTTGTCGTAAGGGATGAAATCCACTATTTTATTTGCCAGTTGATCCTGTGGGCTGTTTAATGTGAACTCATCATGTCGACAGTAGACTGGATAGAAAGTTGTATCTTTATTTTGTTTATGCAGTCTGTTTCTTTTTTATTTCAAATAGCGAATATGATAAATTATCGTTGCAGTATAAGTTTGGAAGAAAATAGAATTGAAAGTTTTTATTTAAATGCCATAGAAGATGAATACGGTTAAGATACTATTGGTTGAAGATCACATGGTCGTACGGAATGGTATTAAACTACTTTTAGAATCCCAGGGTGAATTTACGGTGATAGGCGAGGCATCTGATGGTGCAGAAGCGCTGTCTATATTGGCGAATGGTTTAGCTCCTGATATTGTTTTAACTGATATAAACATGGAGCATATGGACGGGATGGAGCTTTTAAAAATCATCAGTCAAAAATATCCATTGGTCAAAGTTGTGATATTGTCTATGCTAAATCAAATTCATTATGTTGTTGAAGGTTTTGAACATGGTCTTTCAGGCTACCTGTTGAAAAATATAGGTTATAATGAATTACTTTTTGGATTAAAGCATGTCGCTGAAGGCGGACGCTATATGAGCGAAGAAATTAGTATAGCCCTGCTTGAACAAGTTTCTTCCGGTCAAGTTTATAGGGATGCGGGCTCGAATATCATCCTCGATCTGGAAATAAACGATCGCGAGCTAGAAGTATTAGAGTTAATCGCTGACGGTTTTACAAATTTAGAAATTGCAGATAAAATCTTTTTGAGTAAGCGTACTGTTGAAGGATATCGGCAGAGCTTGATAGATAAAACAAGGGTAAAAAATACCGCGGAATTAGTAAAATATGCTTTTCAACATGGCTTATTAAAAAAGTCATGATAACCATTTCTGTATTTGGTGAGCATGACGTAGCGGGCTATTATTGGAAGTCCGCGCATGCTATTACGTTATATTCGGTATTCTTTCTCGACAACGATTGAAAATAAATAGACCAGCTCCAATAAGAATGAAGCGTATACTAAGCAGCTGTCCCATATTGATCAATAAGGAGTCTTCAAAATGCTCTTGATTGATTTTCAAAAACTCATCTAAAAACCTGAACGAAAACAGCAAAACCAACAGCAAGGCGAAATAGTTTCCATTGTTACGTCGAAGCTTGTTTTCTTTCCATAAACGATATAACAATACGAATAATAAGAGACAAAATAAGGCTTCATAAAGCTGTGCTGGATGCCGGGGGATAGTATCGATATGGGTAAACACAAAGGCCCAAGGTAAGCTACTTGCTGTGCCAATCATTTCAGAGTTCATTAAGTTGCCCAATCGAATGCAAACACCAGCTAAAGGGACGACCAAAGCAATCCGATCTGCAAGCCAGAGAAAAGGAAGTTGCTGTTTTTTTGCAAATAAATAGATTGCGATTAGTATGCCTATACCACCACCGTGGCTTGCCAGCCCACCTTCCCATATGGCTAATATTTTTAAGGGATTATTGAGGTAATAACCGGGATCGTAAAATAATACATGCCCTAGTCTAGCGCCAATGACAGTACCAAAAACAATATAAATGGTTAGTTGATCTAAAAACTCGGGTGGCCGACCTTCTTTCTTAAATAATGATCCTAATATCTTATAACATAATACAATACCCAATAACCAAAATAGTCCGTACCAGCGAATAGGGTGTTCAATAAGTGGAATAACAAAGATATCACTATCTATAGTCCAGTTTATGTAAGTAAAGATTAGGTTATTTACCATATTACGTTTTAGCGTGATGCTTTATGATATAAGTATGTGGTATGGCTATTTCGTTACACGTTTTGATAAAAAAACGAAATTCTCTTTATCGATGCAAATATTGAGTCATATATTGCGATTATTAAATAGTAAGTTTTCATTGTTGACCAATTTGTATGTTTGTAGGAAGTAAAAGAAAATTAACTCTATCTGCGATCAATAATTGCACTCGGTGTTTTTACTGAGGAAGAATATTAACATAAGTATCAGTGGGGTTAAATACTTTTGAAAGTATATATTGGTTTTTTTGATAATATTCCGATATTCGACAATAGATAACATGATATGGATAGTAGTGCCTTGCCTATTTTTTTATAGCTGTTGATATCTTGTGAAAGCTTATTATAGTTAATGAAGGAGGTAATGGAAAAATATAAGACCTTCATGTAAATTTAAACAGATAGTTATATTCTGATGATACGAAATTTGACAAGATTTACTTTTTGTTTTTTATCTCTCGTGCTAATGGCACAGTTACTTTCTTGTTATCAAAGTGACCGTCAGACGTCTAGAAATAATGCGCATACTGAAGATAAGGCACTTGATTTAACCTATCAGGACACATTATTAAAATTTCTCGCTCTACAGGATTTTAGGGATCAATCTATTATAGCAAAGAAGACAACGGAGTTTGCTAAGGATAGATATTTTAATATTTCTGGCTATAATTGGATTTTTTTGGCGTATAACTACTTGTTGGATGATAAAATTGATTCAATAGAAATTGCGCTGAAAAACCTTGATGGGAGAACAATGTCTCCCGATTTGCATGTTCTGAAGGATTACTTTAAAATAAGAGCTAATTTTAGTTTTAATGATGTGACTACTATTGGCATCATGGAACAAATTATCGATGCGAAAGAATATGCATTAGCAAATAAAAGTAGGTTTAGTTTTCTTTTTTTTAATCTATTGGCCAATGCAAATTATCGCCGCGCTGATTATAACCAGGCACTCAAAGATAACGAGTCGTGGTATTATTATCATCCCAACAGATCCGACCCACATGTTGCACAGGCCTATCAGGAGATTAAATTTATACAGTATATTGAATTGCATGATTTTGAGAAATTAAAATTAACACTGGATAGCTGCAGATATTATGCAAATAAAACGGCTGATTCTGCTATTATTATGCGCATGTATAATTTACAGGCGCAGTATTTTTTTAGCATAGGTAATAGTCGAAAAGCAGTAGAGGCATCCCAAAAGTATTTTAATTATTTATCTTCAAGCAAGGCGCTCAATGCCTATGCGTATGCGAATTTGGCAAAAAATTTTTTGAATAATCATCAAGTGGACTCGGCGATCTATTATTTCAATGCTGGATTGCAGTTTATCAAAACACATAAAGGCAAGCAAAATAAATTATTCTATTACCAGAATCTACAAGTAGCACACGCATTAAAAGGAGATTATGAACGGGCTTATTTTACCTTAGATTCAGCCTATCAGGATTATAAAAATAGCACAAAAAGTATTGAAAATGATCGTATCAATGAGATCAATACACGATATGAAACTGAAAAAAAGGACCAGGCTATTCAGCTTTTAAAAACAACAAATGCCTTCAACCATCAGATTATGGTCCAACAGCGTTGGATTTTTGTTATTTTATTTGCGCTGATCTTTAGTATTGCATTCTTCATTTATTATCGGAATAAACAAAAGTTGTTGAAAAATATTAATCAGCGTATAGTTGCCGAAAACAGACAATTAATTTTAGAGCAAAAGACACGACAAAACCAGCTTAATCCGCATTTTATTTATAATGCTATAGCTAATTTGCAAGGTTTGATCAGTAGTGAACAAAAAGCAAAAGCAAATCAATACCTCATCCTGTTGTCCCGTCAAATTCGTGATATACTCGAATTAAATAGGGAGGAGTATATTTCTTTGGATCAAGAAATTAAATCATTAAAGAATTATATACTTTTACAGCAGATGCGCTATCAAGATGTATTTGATTTTGAAATTGAGAGCGGTAATTTGGATGTGGACGATGTCATGATTCCCCCCATGTTGATTCAGCCGTTTGTTGAAAACGCTATTGAACATGCTTTCAAAAATTTAAATTATCGCGGACAGTTACAAATTCTTTTTAATCAGCAAGCAGATCAATTGCATATTGTTATCAGTGATAATGGTTGGGGAATGCGCACAGATAAAAAAGAGAATGCGCACAAGACATCTCTTTCACAGGTGATTACCAAAGAGCGTCTTGAACTTTTATTTACTGATCCAAAGCAAAAAGCAAGGATTGAAATAAAACCCAATTATAAAGAGGATAAAAGTGGATATCGTGTAGAAATTTATATCCCACTTGTTTTATATTTTAATTAAATACTTGAAATTATGAAAGTTTATATTCTTGAAGACGAGCATAACATCTATCTGTATATTAAGTCTCTGTTAGATGCGATACCCTATGTTCAGATAGTAGGTTATAGTCCCTCTATTGCCCAGGCAGAACGTGAATTGCTTGAATCTAATCCAGATCTTATTTTAGCCGATATTCAATTGAAAGACGGATCCAGTTTATCCTTCCTTTCAGAACTGAAATTGGATATTAATACCATCTTTATAACAGCATTTAACCAGTATGCCATAGAAGCCCTAAATATAGGTGCCATTGCGTATTTATTAAAGCCATTAGTCCCAGAACAATTTATGGAAGCTATTGAAAAATGTTATAAAAAAAATACGGAATTTAAGTTCAATAGCATGCAATTAAGCATGGCCGAAAGCTATCTGAAATCTCCAAGTAGACCTCGTAAGATAGCGCTTCGTACATTTGAATATACCCAGATCGTGAATATTGATGATATTCTTTATTGTCATGGAGATAAAGGGTATACTACATTTTATATCAAAGACAATAAACCGATGATGGTTTCAAAAGTCCTTAAACATTTTGAAACGATGCTTCCTGAATCTGAATTTATTCGTTGTCATCAATCTTATTTAATCAATGCCAATTATATTAAAAAATATTTCAAGGATGGCCAAATAGAAATGTCTGATGGTAAAATGATTCCTGTTGCGACCAGAAAAAAAGATGTCATCCAACAATTCTTGAATGATATATAAGAATTGAAATAGTAAAGATTCCGTTTTAGCACTGTGTTTATTTGCTAAAAAATATAGCTTTCGTCTTTAATACTAAAATATTTAGTATTACATTTGTATGTACTATTAAATAGGAGGGGCTATGATGTTAGATGATAAACAAGCTTTGATTAGCAAACTTAAAAAAGACTTACTGTCGTGGCAGGGAGTAGCTCAAAGTTTGAATGATGAATGCGCTATAGATTTGGGGCCTTTGGAAAAAGCTTTTCCAAATGGAATCTTTCCCAAAGGTGTTATACATGAATTTGTTAGCTTTAACCGCATGGATAGTGCTGCTTCCTGTGGATTTATTGGTGCTTTGCTTGGAAAACTGATGCAAAATGATGGGATTTGTATTTGGATAGGCTCTATTCAAACGGTATTTCCTGCTGCTATCAAATCATTTGGAGTTGATCCGGCCTCGATTGTTTTTGTCTCCATGAAACGGGAAAGAGATGTTTTATGGGCAATGGAAGAAGCGTTGAAATGCCATGGCATAACAGCCGTATTGGCTGAAATACATCAGCTGGATTTTATTCAGTCAAGGCGCCTTCAACTTGCCGTAGAAAAAAGCCGGGTGACAGGATTTATACTTCAACATAACCCCAAGATCTTGTTGGCGACGAGTTGTGCTGCACGTTGGAAGGTTACTTCTTTACCTAGTCAATCGGATGATGGATTACCTGGTATTGGTTACCCCTGTTGGGAAGTAGAGCTGCTTAAGGTAAGAAATGGTAATCCAGCCAAAGGACAAATTATCTGGTCTCCACAAGGATTTAGAACATTCCTCAAAAAAGATGTGCAGATCACAGATTGGACCTATAATTATCAAAATTTAGGCTAGCCATGAAAAAAAGATTTGCGTCCCTTTGGTTTCGTTACTTAAAAACAGATTGGCTTACCGTCTGTAAGCCACATTTGCAGGATGTTCCTGTTGTTTTGTCTGTCGCTGTCCAAGGAAAATTAATCGTTAGTGCGTGTAACGCATTTGCAGAGCAAGCGGGGATACACGCAGGTATGGCTATAGCAGATGCACGGGCATTTATTCCATCACTTAAAATCATCAAAGAGCAAGCTGGATTGGCTGAAAAATTACTCCATTCCATAGCAGATTGGTGCATAAGGTATACACCATGGGTTTCATTGGATGAGCCCGATGGAATTATGCTCGATATAAGTGGTTGTGCACATCTTTGGGGTGGAGAGGCAACTTACTTAACAAGTATTGTTTCTCAATTTAAACAACATGGTTATACTGTGCGCATGGGCATTGCTGATACCATTGGGGCCGCATGGGCTATCACACATTTTGGTTCTGAAAATACGATTATAAATGAACAGGCGCAGTCAGAGGCACTTTTTCCCTTGCACCCTGCAGCACTACGATTGGAAGAGGTTCAATTGAAAAGGTTGCAATCGCTTGGACTACAGTCAATAGGAAGTTTTGCAAAAATGCCGCGTTCAGTCTTGCGTAGAAGATTTGGTGACAGCCTATTGCTTCGACTGGATCAGGCCATGGGGCTGGAAGATGAATTTGTTCTTCCTATAAAAGCTAATTTACCGTATGAAGAGCGATTACCTTGTCTCGAACCCATCTGTACAGCACATGGTATTGAACTGGCGCTGGAAGAGTTATTAAACAAGTTGTGTAAACGTTTGTCGGGAGAGGGGAAAGGATTACGTGCAGCTGAATTGAATTGCCACCGCGTGGATGGGAAATTAGAGACAATCAGCATTGAGACTAATCGTGCTACTGCCCAGGTCAAACATATCCTTCAATTATTTGTCCTAAAGATTCCACAGATTGAACCGGCATTGGGGATTGAATTATTTACTTTGGAGGTTTCTAAAGTTGAAATTGCAGATCCTATTCAGGAAAATCTTTGGAACCATAGAATTGGCCTCAAAAACCCGGCAGTTACCGAACTGTTAGATCGCTTGAAAAGTAGGGACGCCAATTGTGAGATTTCACGCTATGTTCCGTCTGCACATTACTGGCCCGAGCGATCCATGAAAATAGCGACTACACTAGATGAGGTTGCAACTGTTGACTGGCAAATGGCAAGACCACGTCCGACGCGATTATTGAAGGTTCCGGAACGTATTATTGTTACAGCTCCCATACCCGATTATCCCCCCATCTTGTTCCGTTATAAGGGAGACACCTATACGATCAGAAAAGCAGATGGCCCCGAACGTATTGAGCGTGAATGGTGGATTGATCCAGGCGAACATCGGGATTACTATGCGGTAGAAGATCTGCAAGGCCGGCGTTTTTGGCTGTATCGTTCGGGGCATTATGACGGGCATACGGATCAATGGTTTATACACGGTTTTTTTGCTTAAGCATGGGCTATTGTGAATTACAGATAACAAGTAATTTTAGTTTTCTCGAAGGTGCTTCACACCCTGAGGAACTGATCGAAAGGGCTGCTCAATTGGGGTATCATGCTGTTGCAGTAACCGACCGTAATAGCCTTGCTGGGATCGTTCGTGCGCATATCGAGGCTAAAAAAGTAGGTATACGACTTATTCCTGCCTGTCGTTTAGATTTACAGGATGGCCCAAGTTTATTGGCCTACCCAACAGATAAAGAGGCTTATGGCCGACTCTCAACATTGTTAACTCTTGGAAATTTAAGGACCGAAAAAGGAAAATGCGAGTTATATAAAAACGATGTATTTCAATACGCTGAAGGGATTATATTCATTATTTGTCCACCTGAAAAATTGGTCGTGGGGTTTGAGCTTGAACATTCATTTATTGAGTTTGTTCAGGAATGTCAACAGCATCTCCAGGGCTATCTTAATCTAGGAATAAAAAAACTCTATCGTGGGGATGATGCTAAATTATTGTTTCGGATAAATCAGCTTGGCGAACAATTGGATATCCCGAGGGTGGTACTTGGTGATGTATATTATCATGTCCCTGAAAGGCGTGAATTGCAGGATATTTTAACCTGCATTCGTGAAAAATGTACGATACATACGGCTGGATTTCATTTACATCCTAATGCGGAGCGTTATCTCAAATCAATACCTGAAGTTGAACGTTTGTTTAGGCTGTATCCTGAGGCCGTAGCACAGAGTGTAAAAATAGCCAATGCTTGTCGTTTTGCCCTAGATGATTTGAAGTACATCTATCCAGATGAATTATCATCCCATGGTCGAACGACGCAGGAGGAATTAACTTATTTAACCTGGGAAGGGGCAAAAAAACGATTTGATGGTGATATTCCAGCAACAGTTCGTGAAACGATTCTAATGGAACTTGATTTTATCGAACGCAAAAATTATGCTTCTTATTTTTTAACTGTATACGATTATGTCCGGTTTGCAAAGGAAAAAGGAATTTTATGCCAGGGACGTGGATCGGCAGCAAATTCTACGGTCTGTTACTGTTTGGGCATTACTTCTGTTGACCCATCAAAATACAGGCTTTTATTTGCACGATTTATGTCCGATGCACGCGATGAACCTCCGGATATAGACGTCGACTTTGAACATGAGCGTCGAGAAGAAGTGATCCAGTATATTTATGAGAAATATGGTCGAAATCGTGCTGCTATCGTAGCAACTGTCACACAGGTACGCTCCAAAGGCGCAATACGTGATGTTGGCAAGGCGATGGGGCTTTCCACGGATGCGGTAGGGCGTTTAGCAGGGGTAGTGAGTAGCCATTGGGACGATGATATCAATTTGGAACGTTTGGTTGAACAGGGCTTTAATCCCGAAGATCAACATTTGCGAAAAATTCTCGAATTGACGCACCAATATATTGGCTTTCCACGTCAATTGGGGCAGCATACGGGCGGCTTTGTTATTACGCAAGGTAATTTGCATGAGCTTTGTCCCTTAATAAATGCCCGTATGGATAATCGGACAAATCTCGAATGGAATAAAGATGATCTTGAGGCACTGGGTTTTCTAAAGGTTGATGTACTTGCTTTGGGGATGTTGACCTGTATACGCAAAGCTTTTGACCTCGCTAAAAAGCATTATGGAAAAGAGCTTACCCTGGCTGATATTGGGGCAAAAGACGATCCAAAGGTTTACGATATGATCTGTCATGCGGATACCTTAGGTGTATTCCAGATCGAAAGCCGGGCCCAGATGTCGATGTTGCCGCGATTAAAACCGCGCGAATTTTATGATCTGGTTATTGAGGTGGCTATC
The DNA here is from genome assembly GCF_002377215.1 of Sphingobacterium sp. UBA3519. NCBI lineage: Bacteria > Pseudomonadati > Bacteroidota > Sphingobacteriia > Sphingobacteriales > Sphingobacteriaceae > Sphingobacterium > Sphingobacterium sp. UBA3519. The sequence continues at coordinate 183,480 of NZ_DFPI01000018.1, read as the reverse complement.
GTACGGCCTGGACCAATACAAGGCGATATGGTGCATCCTTATTTGCGTCGGCGAAATAAAGAGGAAGATGTCGATTATCCAAGCACAGAGATCCAAACCATTCTTGAAAAAACCTTGGGCGTCCCCCTTTTTCAGGAGCAGGCCATGGAAATTGCCATTGTTGCTGCGGGATTTACACCTGCAGAGGCCGACGAATTGCGCCGAAGCATGGCTACATTCAAAGCCAAAGGGCAGGTGTCGACTTTTCACAAAAAGATGGTCGATGGTATGGTAAAGAAAAACTATACGGAAGAGTTTGCAAATCGAGTTTTTAAGCAATTGGAAGGTTTTGGCAGTTACGGTTTTCCAGAGAGTCACGCAGCGTCTTTTGCATTACTGGTGTATGTGTCCTCATGGCTTAAGTATTACTATCCGGATATTTTTGCAGCATCCTTACTCAATAGTCAGCCCATGGGGTTCTATCAGCCAGCACAAATTGTTATTGATGCACAGAAACACGGGGTAAAAGTACGCCCTATTGATATCAATCATTCTTTGTGGGACAATACCTTAGAAGGAGAAATTGGAAAACCACATGACCTTCGATTAGGCTTACGTCAGATCAAAGGATTTTCAATGGAAGAGGCTGCTGTGCTGACACAAGGTCGGCAGTCTGCTTATGCATCCATTACTGGTATGATGGATGTTGGACTATCTCTTACTGCGTTGGAGAAGTTAGCTGATGCAGATGCCTTTACATCATTAGGTATTGATCGTCGGCAAGCACTTTGGGAAATTACAGCATTGGCGGATCGTCCGATTGCATTATTTGAAGGTCAACCCTCTGAAAGTATAGTAGAAGGACAGATCGAACTGCCATTGCTCACGAAAAGCCAACATGTAGTGGCCGACTATGCAAGAACCTCACTATCCATTAAAGCACATCCCGTGAGTTTCTTGCGCGGTAAGCTTGATCTACTCCATGTCGTGCCTACAGCAAAATTAGGTCTGATCAAAAATAATATACTCGTGAAAATATGCGGATTGATTACGGTTAGACAACGACCAGGAACCTCTAAAGGTGTTTTATTTATCACCATTGAAGATGATACCGGTTTTGCAAATATTGTCGTTTGGAGTACTGTATTTGAAAAATATCGAAAAGAAATTCTTCGCGCAAAACTCCTGATGGTCGCGGGTAAAATTCAAGTTGAAGGAGAGGTTATTCATGTAATAGCAGAACGATGCTTTGATATGTCAGGTTTGTTAAAAGATCTGACAACAGTTGGCGACAATGCTGCAGGTATTTTTCATAAGGGAAGAAATTTTCATTGATCTTTCATTTATTAATCTGATTTTTGATCTAAAATGGTTCAGTGCTAATCGATAGCGAAGCAATCCATAGAAATTAAACGGTATGACTAAAAATATTCTCGTAAATACAATCGAAATTGATAAAGCAACTATTCGTGAATTAATTAAACAGGGCGATGTCAATGCCGCAATTGATCTGGTTGCCACAGCGGCAAATGTAAAGTATAAAGCTGCCCGGGATATAGTGCAAATGTTTCAAGAAGATCATATTGATCTTTTTGATGGTAAAGACTTATTTTTAGGCGATTATGACCGGATTGAAAATCGTGACGATGCTGACAGAGCAGATCACAAAAGATCTACATTTTTGGAAGTGGAAACAAATGAGCATAGCCGGACCAGTATTTGGAAGGCACTTTTTATTTTTTCTGTCCTTGCACTATTTGCTTTTGTTATCTTAAATTACGTTGTTGGTTTTAATCAAATAGGACATCATATTTCAGAACTTACGCAGTTATTCGATAAAAATGAAAGCTCAGCTGCTGCAGATGCTGACACATCCAAACAAAATATCGCCTTAAGTGTTGGAGCCACCCAGGTGGACGATGTTGAAGACCTCCATCCCGTAGATACAAATCTCTTACCAATGGATGTGAGGCAGGCCGAAATAGCACGAATATATCAGGCTCAGTTCGACCGATTGAACCCCGCAAAACATTCGCCAACGGATGAAGATGCACAGCTTGCTTTAATTCACCTTACCAAAGGACGGTTGACGGACCTTATTATTCAACAAAAATTAAGTGTAAAAATAGGGAAGTGTTATGAAAACCTGGCCATGAAAGATAAGGGAACTTGCGTGAGTTGCATGATACTACTTTATAATAGAGCGCAGAAAAAATGGCAAGAAGCACCCGATGGGGAAAATTTCCTGCGTAATGCTTATGACTTTTACTTGTCCCCTGATTCAGATTTGTGGGAAGCTGGTCCCTTGAGTATGCGCATACCCTATGATTATGCTTTAGTGAACAAATATAAGGCAGCAAATTAGCGGCCTTAACCCTTATATAAAATAAGATAAAACAGCTAAACCCTATACAAATTACCTGCTATTTTACCTTTTGTGAAGGTAAATAAGCTATAAAACTTAGGACAAATAAGAGCAATATGACCGATAGTGCGATCGAGTAGCCATAAGCTGATGAAATATGCTGCCAAATGAAAAATTTATTTTCTTTTTGATGTAGAAATACACCGACGATAAATGTGATTCCCAGGCATATTGATAGTTGTTGTATCGTAAGATAGATGGCAGATCCGACTGAAATTAATTTTTCATTGAGGTCTTTTAAGGCAAGAGTCATTAATGCAGGTAGCACACTACCGCAACCAATGCCGTATAAAAAGAACAGGGTATGTATCTGGTAGTTATTTAAAAGCATCCTATTAAAAATGAAAAGATGTGCAACCAATCCCAAAATCATGATGCCTAATCCATAAAGCACCACAATTTTTCCATGACGCTGTATCAACTTGCTGACCATAACGCTTGCCAATACATAACCTATACCTTGATAAACAAAGGCAATTCCGGTCATTGTTGCTGTATAATTCTTTTGATTTTGAAGGTAATTGGAATTTATGATAAAATAAGCGTCCTGTACCATATAGTAGGCTAATGCGGCCAGCAGACCCAAATTGAAAACCCGATTATTGAATAAGGTGAAATTGAGTACGCTAGGATAGCCCATCTTTTCTAATTTACGCTGTTTTTTTAGAAATAGCTGGACAAAAACAAGCGTTGTTCCCAGGACAAGCAGTGACCATATTGGCCATTTCAAGTCAGGCCCCATGATTAATGGAAAAATTATTCCCATTAAAAGCGTAAATAATGTTACCATTGGTTTAAAAGAAACAGCGGATTTAACGTAGACTTGATCGTTAGCTGTATAACGATAGACAGCAAAGCAGGCGACCACCCCAATGGGAACATTAATTAAAAAGATAAGACGCCAGCTTTCATGTATCCAGGTCTGGTCGGGAAGTATTCCTCCCAATAATTGACCGATGACAGAAGCGATGCCTGCTATACTCCCATAAATACCCAATGCCATTGATCTCTTCTCGGGATTTTCAAAACGTAAGGTGATCAATGCGATACCCTGTGGAACCATCAATCCAGAACTAATCCCTTGGATCAATCTTCCGGCCAATAAAATGTAAAGATTATCGGCTAAGCCACATAAAAGAGAGGCTACTGTAAAACCAGCCATGCCAATTAAATATAATTTCTTCTTTCCATAATGATTTCCGGCATTCCCTGCATTGATTAGAAGACTTGTGTAACCAATGATATATAGTATTATGATCCATTGCGTATCACTATTGCGTAGATGTATCGCATGTTGAACCGTGGGAAGAGAAACATTAATGATAAAAAGATCGATGACGAAAAGAAATATACCCGTTGAAAGGAGGAAAATATGAAGTAGATCCTTAATTTGAAAGCGCATATAGAAAGTTTTTAATAATTTTACGATTAAAAATAGTTTGGATATTTTTTGCAATCAAGTAGTTATAAATGATGTACTTGGTATGTTTTTATGAACTAATGGTCAGTATGAGGAGATTATGAAGGAAAAAAAAAGTGAAAATTTTGGAGCCTGTTGTGATGTCAACGGAATTTTTAAGATAATTGGCGGAAAATGGAAAGTTTTGCTCATTAAGGCTGTTGCCAAACAATGCCCCAAAAGATTTGGAGAACTACGGCGGGAAATGGAAGATCTGGCGCAAACGACCTTGACCGTTCAACTCCGTGAGCTCGAACGTGATGGTATTTTATGTAGACAGATTTATGCTGAATCTCCACCACGTGTGGAGTATAAACTTAGCGAATTAGGTAAAACTTTACTGCCGGTCATTGAAAGACTTGATGAGTGGTGGTGTGATTACAAACGCGAAAGGGGATAGGCATTTAGTTTATATTCCCTTTCGCTACTCATTTTTGCTGATGCCTAATGAGACAATTGTACCGATGATACAACAGTTTGCATCCATTCTGTTTCTTTAAAAGGTGCATTTAGCCACAACATTGCTAATAGCGCTACCTCAAAATAAATTTGATGGGAAGTCTTGTTAAAGCATGACCTCGGCGTCAGTGATTCCTTTGGTTGATAGGTCTGAGATGCTCCTTAGTGTTCTTTGCGAAATTTCGGTTAATGCTTCTGTGGTGAAAAAAGCTTGGTGTGCCGTCACTAAGACATTCGGATAACTCATCAATAATTGTATTGTTTCATCTTCAATAATTGTTGTCGATAAGTCTTTAAAAAACAACTTTTCCTCTTGTTCATAGACATCAATACCCAGTAAACCAATTTTTCGTTCTTTGAGTGCTTTAATGACATCTTGGGTGTTGATCAGATTGCCTCTGCTTGTATTAATAATAGTAACGCCGTCTTTCATTTTCCCCAATGACTCGCTATTGATGAGGTAGTGGTTCTCGGAGGTTAGGGGACAATGAAGTGAAATGATATCTGATTCTTTAAAGAGCTCATCCAATGATTTGTAATTGACACCCTGTGTTGTAAGCTGCTGATCGGGATATAAGTCATAGGCAATTATTTCTGCCCCAAATCCCAATGCAATTTTGATAAAGGCCTTTCCAATTTTTCCCGTTCCAATAACGCCAATTTTTTTCTGGTGAAGATTAAATCCTAAAAGGCCATTCAATGCAAAATTTTGCTCCCTTACGCGGTTATAGGCTTTATGGGTTTTACGATTCAATGTCAATAACATTGCCATTGTATGCTCTGCAACTGCTTCTGGGGAATAAGCCGGGACCCGACATACCTGAATGCCAAACTCCTTTGCCGCCTCCAGGTCAACATTGTTAAAACCAGCACAGCGTAATGCAATCAGTTCGACACCTTTTTGAGCAAGTACTTCAATCACTTGTCGGTTTAGTTTATCATTGACAAATGCGCAGACCACTTTCTCATCTTCAATAGCATTGACAATATGTGGACCTAAATGCGTTTCAAAAAAATTAAACTGAAATCCGTAAGCGCTGTTTTCCTGTTCAAAGAATAATTTGTCGTATGGTTTAGTCGAAAAGAAGGCGATTTTCATAAAATTGTTTGTTACGTAATAAAATACCATAAATATACAGTATAAATAGCTTATTTGGAACTTCCGTTGTAGGATGTTTCCCAATTGTTATCACATCATTTAACAAAAAATAAGCTAAATTAGACGCATTACTTCGATCGTTATACAAATTTTAAGACTATTAAATTGTCCCGATATGCAGTGGTCAAATCAACTCACAAGATCAATAGGTATTGAATATCCGATTATCCAAGCTCCAATGTTTGGTGTTACGACACCAGAAATGGTCATTGCAGCCTCGCGTGCTGGAGCGCTCGGTTCGTTATCTTTGGGTGATCTGCCGCCAGAACGTTGCAGCGAACTTATTCGTTTGACTGCCGAAAATCTAAAGCGGCCTTTCGAGGTCAATATTTTTGTCAATAATATTCCCAAGGTTTCATTCGATTTAAGGAAACAGTATAGTGAAACAAAAACTTTCGTGGAGCAATTAGCCGCGCAGCACGACTTGAAAGTAACCTTACCCGAGCTTGATAGTATCCATTTGACCGATTACAGGGAACAGATTGACGTAATCACCACCCATCGGTGTAAAGTTGTGAGTTTTACGTTTGGAAATTTGGATACAGAAAGTATAAAACGATTGAAAGACAATGATGTTACTCTTATTGGTACATGCACCTCGGTGGCAGAAGCAATCGCTTTGGAAGAATCTGGCATTGACATCATCTGTGTACAGGGACTAGAAGCAGGGGGACATCGCGGAAGTTTTGACGAGACTCCAATACCGGCGATTGGCGGACTTTCACTACTACCGCAGGTAAAGGAGCATGTCCATGTTCCCCTTATTTATGCCGGTGGTTTATACAACGCTAGTACATTGCATGCTGCAAAGTTCTTAGGTGCCAGTGGCTTCCAGGTGGGTAGTTTATTACTCAAATCTAAGGAGAGCGCGCTCCTGGACTTTGAAAAAGCGCGTCTTTCAGGCGTTAATGAATCAGACATCGTATTAACGAGGAGCTTTTCAGGGCGCTACGCCAGAGGTATAAAAAATAAATTCATTGAAGCTTTAGAAGCCGCTCAAAAGATTTTGCCCTATCCTTATCAAAATAAACTCACAGGCGAATTAAGAAGAGTAGCAAGGATAAATAGAAATGCTGATTTTATCAACATTTGGACCGGACAATCGATACATTCTTACAGTGAACTTTCTACTGCAGATATTATTCGTTCCTTGATCGAAGAAGTTGAAATTTTACATACTAGTTTAGTTGTTTAACAATAAACACGAAATAAGCTATGTCAATATATTGTCATTTTAAGAGATAACAATCCTTAAAACCTGCGTTTAAATTATTTAAATCCACCTGTAGTTGTTAATCTACAAGACATTTTCTTTTTTTTTCGAAACTTTGTCTCACCGTGAAAAACTAAAAATCTACCGCTATGGAGAACGAAAAAAAGAGAATTCTTGTTATCGAAGATAATGAAATTCTATTGAGCACAATGCAGTTTGTTCTTGTAAGAGAAGGGTATGACCTCTTACTGGCAAAGTCCGGTAAAGAAGCCCTTTCGCTGGTTTCGGATGAAACCATTGATTTGGTCATAACAGATCTGGCATTACCCTTTGCTAATGGTTACGAAATAATCGATCGCATTCGGAAAAGCAGTACGAATAATCAGGTGCCCGTTATTATTATTTCAGGCTATCGAGATGACAACAGCATTGTTGAAGGTTTCGAAGTAGGAGCCAACGATTATATCAAAAAACCTATTTCGCCGTCTGAACTGATATCCCGTGTACGATTAAGAATAGGTCATGCTTAGTAAAATAGAACATACGATTCATAGCATCCGATCCTTTTTTGAGGGTGAGGGTTGGCCTATTTTGGTTACGATAGCGCTTGTGTTGAGCTTTCTATTTTGGGTAAGCTGTCTTGTCGGTATTGCTATCTTTTATTATCGCGACTATCGGTATCGCCTATATCATGCTAAATATATCCTGTATTGCGAGATTTTATCTATGAACACATTTTGATTGATAATAGGAATAGCCATTATCCGGTGGATAAACTAGCGTTGGATCTTCATAAGCCGATCATTCAGAAAGTGGTCCGTCAAATATTGCATGAATATATTTTTACTATCGGTGGAGAGAAAGGAAAAAATATGCGGAGTTTATTTAATGAATTGGGCTTCGATAGAGAAGCCCAATACGAAATAAGACACGAGAGCCACCATGTGGCAGCCACGGTAAGATCTTTGGCCGATTTAGCATTGATGAAGGTCGAGATCCAGGATGCGGTTTTGATGCAGCTGATGAGTAGCCCACGCATTGAAGTTCGGGTAGCGGCCTTTAAATATCTTTTGCAGGTGCGGGGTGAAATATCCTTCGATCAGGTTTTTTCTGGTATTGCAGGAATTACTGACCTGGATGCACTTGATATCTATCAAACAATTGTCTCAACCGATTATGTGGGATCTTACGTCTTCTCTCAATGGCTCGACGGCGCTCAATCTTTTTCAATCAATAGCCTTATGATGGACCTCATGGTCTATTACCAGCAATTAGATGAAGAAAAATTATGGCAGCTCATCGTTTCAGCTCAGGATGCTAAAACGCTACACAAAGCGATCAACTCATTGGGCAAACTCCTGGCGAGAGATAGCGAAAGTCGGTTAGTTGATTTTTACACCGTCGAGCAGCCCTTAAATGTCAAGATAGAGATTGTAAAAGCATTGGGGCGTCTTGGTCAAGGCAAATCGATCGATCTTTTAGAGAATATCTTCAACGACAAAAGTACAGTATTGGCACTACGAAAACACGCTTATTGTTCCCTGCTCGCGCAAAAGCCTTACAGTACATCAAGTTTAAGTAAAATTGAAACTGCTGAAAATTTGGACGATTATAAGCTTATACGTTATGTTAGTCACCCTATGGTTCACTATATATAGATTGCTAGGTATTGGTTCCATAACACAAAAGTATTGCATATGAAACATTTTATATTTTCAATAGAATTTGTTTTCGGATTTTATTGTCTCTTGCTGTTGATTGTATACGTCATGTTGTTTCGGATGTCATCCATATCGATCCGGAAGAATCTTCGGAAGCGAAATTCCCGACGTGTGCAGACATTAATGGAGTCTGAAATTGCTCCAGGGGTAAGTATTGTCGCACCAGCATATAATGAATCGGTTACAATCGTGAACAATGTACGTTCGCTGATGACACTGTTTTACTCCAGATACGAGGTCGTTATTGTGAATGATGGCAGTAAAGATGATACATTGGAGAAGCTCATTAAAGAGTTTGATCTGGTCCAGGTAGACTTTTTGGTTGACTATTTGGTGCCATGTAAGGAGATTAAAGCAATCTACAAATCCAGGGACATCTCTCATAAACGACTAACGATCGTTGATAAAATAAACGGGGGCAGTAAGGCCGATGCGGTAAATGCTGGAATTAATGTAGCTTCCTTTCCTTATATTTTAAATACCGATGTGGATTGTGTGCTCGCTAATGATACCCTCGTTCAATTAATCGAAGCTGTACTGGATTCGAAGGAACGTGTAATCGCTGTGGGCGCAACACTACGGATGTCAAACTCCAGTTATGTGGATTCCGGTATGTTGGTGGAAGCTGCATTACCCAAACCCATATTGGCCCGTTTTCAGGAAATGGAATACATTCGATCATACCTGTTGGGTAAAATGGGCTGGAATTACCTCAACTGTATTCCCAATGTTTCTGGGGGATTGGGATTGTTTGATAAAGAGATTCTCATTGCTGCGGGCGGATATGATTCTAATTCCTTGGGTGAGGATATGGAGATGGTAACCAGAATGTGTATGACCATGTGTGACAATAACCAAAAATACGAGGTCAAGTATATTCCGCAGACGCTCTGTTGGACTGAGGGGCCTGACAGCCTCAAGATGTTAACGCGTCAACGTGTACGCTGGGCGCGGGGTTTGATGCAAATTATGCGCACACATCGTAAGGCCTTTTTTAATCCAAAGTACAAAAGGTTTGGACTCATCGTTTTTCCATACAATGCCATTTTCGAATTTTTTGCCCCTATTATGGAAATTTTAGGTATTTTCTTTTATATCTACCTCATCCTAACACATGGCATTAATTGGCCAATGGCTATTCTTTTATTCATCTTCGTCTATATGTTTTCGGTCTTTCTGACAAGTTTTTCCATTTTACTGGACAATTATGTCTATAAATATTACAAACGGCGAAAAGATATTATAAGCTTATGCCTCACCGCATTTATAGAACCATTTGTATATCATCCCATTATCGTTTATAGCTCGCTGGGCTATGTCCAAGAACTTTTTGGGAAAAAGCATGCCTGGGGGGAAATGACGCGAAAAGGCACCTTAACTCCTTTGCCATCTGATCACATTAAAAAGTAGAAAAATGAAAAAATTAATCCTATCTGCGCTAATTTTTTGTTTGCTATTTTTGTCGCAAGTTGTACATGCGCAGGTTAACTGGCAAAATAAAACATACGACGTTGACAGCTTGGTTCCAAAAGCCGCTGGCTACCTGCGAGCAGGAAGAGTGGGGGAATCCATTGCATTGAGCCAAACCGTATTATCAAAATATCCTAAATACACGGATTTTAGGTATATCTTGGGATTGAGCTATCAGAAGATGGGGCGAGCCGACTGGGCGATTCCCTATTTTGAAGCAGTGGTTTCGAGCGAGCCCAGCTACAGAGACGCGTATCTTTCATTAGCTGCACTATATGAGTCTTCTAATCAGCCTGAAAAAGCAACGATTACCTGGCAATCCGCACGTAAACGGTTTCCGATGGACGCTGAAATCATCAGGTTGTATAGCGAATTTGAACATAGGAAGTTAACACGTGACCGTGATGCGTGCATCGATATCTGGTATAAAAGGGGACGGAATTTCGTCGAAAAGGGAGATGTATTTCAAGCATTGGCTTATTCGGACAGTATACAACATGCCGATCCTGCAGACAATCGTTTCTTATACCTGCGATCAAGTGCTTTTATGACGAATAGAGAATACGGGAAAGCGAAGACAGATTTCGAAACTTTATGGAGCAGAGGTGACAGTTCGATTTTTGTTACCGAACAATTAGCAAACATTGCCGCACTAAACAAAGATTATTCAACGGCATTGGGTTATATGAATCAGCTGGTAGCGAAGATGCCGGAAAATTTACAATATCAGCATTTGACCAAAGTTTACCGCGAGAATATGCCTTATAAGTTTTATGTTGGAGCAAATCATATGCAAAGTTCGCAAGATCGGCCAAATGGACATTTCTTTATTTCAGGTCTGGAATATGGCCAAAAATTAGGGGAGAAAAATACACTTATCGGACAGTTTAATTACGGGAATAGACGTGGTGAGAAAGGTTATCAGGTCGGTTTGGATGCTTGGCTTAACTACAGTAAAAATATATATGCCTATCACCAGATAGCTTGGGCTGATGGCAGTGTTTTTCCAACGTGGCGCGCATCTTATAGCCTGTATCGGGAAGCGGGATTGTGGCTCTTCGATTTCGGAGGAAGGTATGTTCGTGCAAATGACAATACAAATAATTACGGACTTGTCGCTTCGGCAGGCCGATATTTTGGGCCAACTTTTGTCTATTTAAGGGGATTTTTGTTACGTGATGAACAACGATGGAACCAAGCCTACTCCCTCGCGATCCGACATTATTATAACAGTGAAAAACCGGATTCCTATGTCACACTAATCGGTAATGTGGGGACTTCGCCAGATGATCCATCGCGTTATCAATTCCTAAACAACCGTTTCAATTTTTTATCCCGATCAATTAATGCAGGCTGGCAACATCACATAGATGCTTGGGGTTTTACACTCATGGGCGGTTGGAGCTATTACAAAGTTGCTGAAAATAGATTTATGAACCAGTATGATCTAAATCTATCATTAAGGAGATATTTTTAATATGATGTGGAAGTTTATGTTAGGTCTATTGTCTTTGGTAACGATAGTTCAGGGTAAGGAAAGAATGGTATTGGTGGACAATGGGAAAACGGATTATGTTATCCAGGCGGATGCAAATGATCCTGTTGTACAAAAAGCTGCTGCGGTGATAAACACCTTTACAAAAGAAAGCACAGGTGTAGATTTTGCAATACAAGCTGAAGTTGATGGTACACATGCCATTATTTTGGAAAGAAGCCCAATAACAAATGCGTCCCCTGAAGACAGTTATTCGATTGAAGCTGTCGGAAAAAATATTTACATCAAGGGAAGTGGTAGAGGTGTAATATTTGCGGCGTACCGTTATGTCAGGGATGTTATTGGTGGGCGAAAGTGGTATACAGGTAAAGAAAATACCGATGTTCCAAAGTGTACTGCGTTATATGTGGATGCCGATTTAAAAATCTTTTCAAAGCCTAATTTTCAGTTTAGAGAAGTTTATTTCCCTGTGGAATTGGATCAGGAGTACATGGACTGGTATGGCCTACATAATTTGGAAGATAGATGGGGGGACTGGGGCCATACCTTCAGTAAAATATTGCCACCATGGATTTACTTTAAAGATCATCCGGAATATTACGCGCTGTATGATGGGAAGCGTCAACCGAATCAGCTCTGTCTTTCCAATGAAGAAGTTTTTAATCATACAGTCGCTTACTTTAAGAAAAGGATGCTTGAAAATCCAACGGCTATCTATTGGTCCATAGCAGCCAATGACGACATTGGAAGCTGTACTTGCGATCTTTGCCAAGCCATTGATAAGCGCGAAGGAGGAGCACAGGGCTCCTTGATTCACTTTGTGAATAGGGTGGCAGGAAAATTTCCAGACAAGAAATTTACGACGCTGGCGTATCTCGAATCGGCTAATGCTCCAGCGCATCTTCGCGTCGCAGATAATGTTTCGGTTATATTAAGTAATATCGATGCTTTTCGGAAAAATGATATCAGTAGTGAATATTCTGCAACAACTTTCCGTAGACAATTGGGCGCTTGGAAATCAAAAGCGAAGCATGTGTTTGTATGGGATTATTTGACTCAGTTTACCAATTATCTTGCCCCGTTCCCCATTCAAGGAACGATGCAGAAAAGCATGCAATATTTGAAAGGACAAGGGGTAGAAGGGGTATTCTTACAAGGTGGCGGAGCGACCTATAGTGATATGGCGGAGTTAAATGCTTATATTTTGGCTAACCTTGCCTGGGATACAGATGGTCGTTCAGAAGAGCAATTGACAGATGAATTTATTGAGGGCTATTATGGTAAGGCAGCGCCATTTATTAAGAAATATCTCGATCTGCGAAGAAATCACTTGCCTGGAGCGTCCTCCGCTTTGTCGATTTATGGAAATCCAATTGATAATAGAAAGGATTTTTTGAGTCCCGAAGCTATGGATCAATACAGTACATTGTTAGAAAAAGCTGAAATTGCAAGTGAAGGAAATCCTTTATTAGAATCGCGTATTAGACGTGTCGGTTTAGGCTTGGATTACACCTACTTGCAACAAGCACGGTTCTATGGTCCGCATCGGCATGGTATCTTTGAGCAAGACGGCGAACATTGGGTTGTGAGGCCTAATGTAAGCCGTAAAGTGACTCAATTTATTAAAGACGCCAAAAGGCTAGGGGTAATAGAACTTGCCGAAGGGGGGGCGTCACCTGATGCTTATGCAAAAGAGTGGAGCGAAATATTCAATGCTGGAGTCAGAACGAACAAAGCTTCACAAGCAAGTATAAAACTGAAAAATCCATTCGATCCTTCCTTCCCTGCCAATGGTCTGGAAACCCTCTCCGATAGTGTCCCAGGATACATGGATTATAGCTACAACTGGTTGCTATGGAATGGGGAGCCAATGGATATTACGTTTGATTTTGAACAGGAAAAACACATCGATACGATAGAGCTTAATTTTCTAAAGGATGCCCGACATTGGATATTTTCACCAAAGGAAGTCCGCATTTCGGTATCCCAAAATGGCGAAGATTTTCAAGATGTGCTGCTGAGGAAACTTGAATCTCAGGAGGAAGATTATACAGTGGAGAAGGTTCGCTATCGAGCTTTGATAAACGACCGTGTTAAGGTCATTCGAGTCTATGCTGAGCCCTTAGCAAAATTACCTGAATGGAGGTATCATCCGAAACGGAACGCGCTTATAGCCTGTGATGAAATATGGATAAACTGATGTTGAAGATGTATCTATAGAACTGATTTTAATGGTGTGTGGATATTGTTCTACAATAAATTTTTTAGTGGTTTAATTTAATACGGAAAATGATTAAATTAGAGTTAACTAAGTTATAAACAGATTCATATGGAAATTAAAACATCTTCAAAATTTGTTGCCGAACTAATTGGAACATTTGGTTTGGTACTTTTTGGTTGTGGAGCTGCCGCTATTGCAGGGGCCAATACCACAGCTGGACTTTCTGGCCTTGGCCTTTTGGGTATTGCAGTTGCCTTCGGCCTTTCGGTCGTGGTTTTTGCTTATGCGATCGGAAGAATCTCAGGTTGTCATATCAATCCTGCCGTTACGGTTGGTGTATTATTGGCGGGTAAAATGTCTGCTAAGGATGCAATTGTGTATATCATTGCTCAATTTATTGGCGCACTTTTGGAGCATTTGTTCTTCAACAGATTTTGAGTGGACAGCTGGCCGGCTTTACTGCAGGTGAATGGGCCTATGGCTCCAACGGATGGGGAAAGGGTTATCAAAACGAGTATGGTACTGCTTCTGCCTTTCTGATCGAAGCAGTGTTAAAGTTTCTTTTTCTATTTGTGATATTAGCGACAACCTCTAAAGTAGGTAACAGTACAATGGCTGGACTTGCAATCGGTTTTACACTGCTATTAATCCACCTCGTTGCTATCCCTGTAACGGGTACATCCGTTAACCCAGCACGTTCATTTGGTCCTGCCATTTTAGCGGGGGGGCAAGCTTTGTCTCAGCTATGGTTATTTATCGTTGCGCCGCTCGTGGGTGCTGCAGTTGCAGCGGTTGTTTGGAAAGCGTTGGAACCTAAAGACTAATTTTTTTCATTTTATCGGATGCGTCCAATGGGTACAACATACCTATTGGACGCTTTCATTTAGGAGTGATTGATAAGCCTAGAGGCAGGATCACTAAGATTTCAATATGGCCTCCATAAAACTTGCAACCTGCTCCTCGTCGGTGGCCCAGGAGGTAATCAGGCGAATAGCAGCATAATCATTATCTATTTCCTTCCAAATATAAAACTGGTATTTCTGACTCAATGTCTCTATGACAGATTTGGGTAAAATCGGGAAAATTTGATTAGTGGTTGAGTCTGTCAAAAATGAATGGCCTTTTTCTTTGATCACCTGAGCGATCCGCATAGCGTAGGAATTTGCTTTTTGCGCTAGTTCAAAATATAAATCATCTTTAAAGAGCTCGAGAAACTGAATGGATAAAACCCGGCCCTTGGCAAGCAAAGCGCCCTTCTGCTTGATTGCATAGTCAAAATCCAGTGCCAATTCGGGTTTATTAAACACTACGGCTTCACCTAAAAGCGCACCGTTTTTCGTCCCGCCAATATAGAATACGTCAGCATAATTTCCAATGTCTTTCAGTGTTAGATCGTTGTTTTCAGCCATCAAAGCATGCCCCAACCGAGCTCCATCCAGATAAAGTAAAAGATGATGTTCTTGACAACATACATAAAGTGCTTCCAATTCTGTCAGCGTATAGATCGTGCCAATTTCAGTCGAATTGGAAATATACACTATTCTTGGCTTTACGACATGTGGTGCCAGTGCATGTTCCTTTAACGTTTTTGTAATATCCTTCGGCGTTAGTTTTCCATCAAGTGTTTCGACAGTAATGACTTTGTGTCCAGTTGCTTCGATAGCGCCAGTTTCATTGGCCGATATGTGCCCCGTTTTTGCGCTAATTACGGCTTCATGGATACGTAAGAGAAAGGATAGCACAAGTAGATTGGTCTGTGTTCCGCCAGATAAAAAGTAAACAACAGCTTGCTCGTTCGCTATCTTTTTCTTCAAAATGCTTTTTGCTGCTTTAGCATATTCATCTTCGCCGTAGCCGGCTTGTTGTATCAGATTTGTTTCAATAAGTTTATCTAAAATGCGGGGGTGCGCCCCTTCGGAATAATCGTTTTTAAAATTATACATAACGCTGTTTTTTACTTCAGATGCTATTTACTAAGTACGTCAAACGCATTACCAGGATGATAAATGAATCTTGACCGAGTCAAATGTATAAATACAATATCGTTTTTTAACAATCTGAGCAGGAAAAAAATGGGATAAAAGCTATGAATATAACATTCTGAGCGTATAAGAAAAGAATATGTTGTTTTGCACTGTAAATGTTTTTTCAAAACTTATGATTAAATTTGGGAGAGGAGGTAGAAATAAATATTTATCCTTATCAAATTATGAAAAGAGTCGTATTTGTTGCGAGTATTTCGCTGGCGTTTGGAATGGGGTACGCCTTTAATACCATGAGCAATTTGAACCGACCTGTCGAGTTAAAAAGAGTAACTGGTATAGGCGGAATTTTCTTCAAGTGCAAAGATCCTAAAAAATTAAGAGCCTGGTATGCCGATCATCTGGGACTGGCAACAAATTCTTACGGCGCTGTATTTGAGTGGTATCAGGGTGCTGATAGTACGAAAAAAGGATTTACGCAATGGAGCCCTTTTAAAGAGAGTACAAGCTATTTTGGCCCCTCGGAAAAAGACTTTATGATCAATTATCGGGTTGCCGATATTGAACTTCTAACCGATCAATTGAAGAAGGAGGGAGTTACGGTACTTGATAAGATCGAGTCCTTTGACTATGGCAAATTTGTTCATATCATGGATATTGAAGGAAATAAAATAGAGCTTTGGCAGCCGAATGATCTTGCTTATGAAAAGATGGGCATCGATATGGGGGCCAAAACGACAAAGTAGGTCTATTCAGTTCACAACGCAGGGTCTGTTTTTAGCAAATGATTTTTAAGATAATCAAGAAATGCAGCTCCAAGCGCTCCCAAGCAATAAGCCCCTAAATCTGACCAGAGAAATCCTTGTCCAAATACGAGGCGCAAAAGTGAATTGCTCCTTATCCATAAAAATAGGGGCAATTGGACAAGTTGTAAAAATTCAATGGTAAAACAGAATAGAATGGTAATGATACAGTAGGAGAACAGTGATTTTTTAATAAATATTAAGCGTGATAACCAATACACCATCATGGCATAAAGCACATCGCCACATATAGGCGATATGACAGATATTTTACGTGAGATTAAACCCAAGAGTAGAGTTGTCACCATTAGGACCAAATACTGAATTTTTGCCGCGCTTTTCATTTCGTATATCGATGCCAAATTTATTGCCTGGAATAGGAAATTGTTTCAACAGGATTTCCAAAGATCTTTTTGTTCCCCTTTGTCTTCACAAATCTACCCTGTTGTGCTATTGCACTAGCGATGGAGAAAATGACATTTGTGTCGTTTTGGGGGTGTATTGTAGCGAGTAGCTGTCTATTTTGATCGAACAGCTGAAGCTGGTTAACCAAAGCATGGTTTATTTCCATGATGTAGATCTCTTTCAGTGGAATAATGCTATCCTCTTTTTTCGGCTGCCTGATAGATAAGTTCGCACTGTCAACTTGTACTTCAATCTTGGGATTGATCAATTGCAAGATGACGACGAGTGGACCAATGATAACAACCGCAACCAATATCCCTAAGCCCTTCGCCGAACCAAAGTTATTTGCCGCATCGGCCATCCCATTTATACCACCGAAGATCATATAACATAGTATAAATACAACAACTAAATAAATTAATCCAAAGATTAAGCCCTTTTTAACCTGATGTGATTTAAACTGAAAAGTCTTCATACGATACGCTTTGATTTTTTACAAATATATTAATTAAAGATATTTATATTTATGCAATCAGAGAGATATTATGTTAAACATTTTTTCATTTTGTTCGAGCAGGTAGTGGAAAACAGCATTGAAATTAAGAGAACCAACTTCCAACGGAAATCAGATTATTTTCAACTGCTGATGTATATGCTATGCTCAGTGCTGGGTGTTGTCAGTATATTTTGGGATTGGAAAGCAAGTATCCCAGCTGTAATGTGTACAATTTTTGTGTTAATAATACGACGTAAGGTTGACATTTTGTCTAATATGAGCTGGTTTATTTTTGGATTTATTGCTGTTGCATTGCTTTTGTCCTGGATTTTTCATCTGTCTTTTGGTCTGTTTGTGCTTCAGTGTGCATTATTTGCAACCGTTAAACTTGCCATATCAAAATTTAGAGAGATTGGTCAAGATCACACTGATATTATCTTCTCTTTAAATGCCATTGAGTTCTCTTGTCTATGTCCCGAAAACAGCGATTATAAGGGCTATGCAATAAATCCCATGGGCTATAAAAAGCGATTTCAAATGGCAGATATTCGCTCTGTACAACGCGATCGCAAAAATCTACTTATCGTATTAAAAGAACAGATCGTCCGCCCCCGCGAACTTAGACAGGAAGAGATAGAGCTCATTCTTACGTATTTTAGAAAAAATAAGGCCGATCTTATTCATGCGGTAACCACCGAAAGGATCCTCCAGGAAGAGGATCGTGTCTATTGGATCAAGCTGATTGTTTTTGCTTTGCCCTGTCTGTTGGCGGTATGCGCAATCTATATTTTTGCTGATAACGGGCGAAATTCATTAATCAGCGTATGTATCATTATTGGGGCAATACTTGTAGCGGTAATTTTATTAAAAATCACGAATTTGATTTATCATCATGGTGAGAAAAAGTAATTTTTTTATTTTAAGAAGTCCGCATACCAATGCCCAGAGGATTTGATGATACGTTGTTGATTTTTGAAATCAACATACACCAGTCCAAATCTTGGCCGATATCCTTCAGCCCATTCGAAGTTGTCAAGAAAAGTCCATACAAAATAGCCCTTGACATTTATACCTTCCTGTTTCGCACGATAAACTTGTTGCAATGCTTCCTGTAAATAGGAAACTCTTTTAGGATCATGTACTATACCATTCTCGGCTTTATCCGGAAACGCGGCGCCGTTTTCGGTAACAATTAAAGGCGGCATGTTTTGGTAGGTACTGAATTTTTTGAGCATATGATAGATGGACGCTGGGTAAACCTCCCAGTTCATTTCAGTTAAATCAACTTTACGCTCTTTTGCGGATACTATTTTTGCTTGGAGATAAGGAACGAACATGGCGTATCGTATAACCTCCCGCGTATAATTCTGTATCCCAATGAAATCCATATCAAATTTCAGGTCTCTTTCATCATTCAATTTAATATACTTCTCAATTCTATTCAGTATTTTAATCTCCTGAGTAGGATAGCCCATTCCTAAGAGAGGTTCTATAAACAGACGATTGAGTAATACGTCTGCTTTTTTTGCTGCTTTAATGTCCTTGTCTCTCGATGTGAATGGTTCGACATGAGAACATGAAAATGTAGTTCCAACCTGACTGTCGGGCTGGATCGATTTGATGATTCGACCTCCCTGTGCTTGTGCCAATGCCGCATGATGCGCGGCGGCCAAAAAATTACCCAGACCTTTTCGTTCCGGTGCATGCACGCCAAAGAAATAACCTGCGGCAGTGAATACGGTAGGCTCATTGAGAACCATCCAGTTTTTAACACGATCACCGTAGGTATGCACACATTTGGAAACAAATTCGCCAAACCAATCTTTTACATCACGGTTCACCCAGCCACCTTTTTTTTCTAATGCATGGGGAAGATCCCAATGGTATAAGGTAACCCAAGGGGTGATCCCTAGTTCGAGCGATAGGTCGATCAATCGATCATAAAAATCCAAACCTGATTGATTTACTTCACCGATTCCACCCGGGAAAATACGGCTCCATGATAAGGAGAATCTATAATTAGGAATATGCATTCCTTTCATTAGATGGAGATCCTGGACGTAGCGATTATAAAAATCGCAAGCCTGATTACCATGTTGATTTTGAAATATACGGTTCCTTTTTTGTACAAAGATATCCCAAATAGAAGGACCTTTGCCATGTAAATCATGCGCACCCTCGATCTGATAGGCAGCTGTAGACACTCCCCAAATAAAATCTTTGCCAAAAGCATCTTTGGTTAAAAGCATTTATAAAATAAAATTATCGGACCTCAATGCCGTTTAAAAACAATTAGGTCTTGTGGAATCTCAAGGGTGAATAGAATGAACTGAATCGACCTAGAAAGATCCTAAATATAATTCGCTGGAAAAAATAGTTTATCGTTTTCATAATAGATACATTACTCCGTTGATTACATTGAACTATTGTATGATAAAGTAACGAAACGAAAATGAACTGTATATAAACTATGTGTTAAATATACGAAAAAAACACCGCGATGAATCATGGTATTTAACTTAGCCGTATGCTAATTCTAAGCAAGTTTTATTCGTAAGTACGATCTTACCAGAATGTCTAATTGGCGTAGATTCTTAATCCCAATTTTTGAGCTATCTAATTTCAAATTCCGTATATATTGTCCTTTTAAATTCTAAAACTTCGGGGGCTACTTTAAATCCTTCGCCGCCGTAACCCTTGTTGAATGTTTCTAACGCCATCCCTGTTCTAAACTGCGTCGATTGGTTGGATGCGCTTCCGTCGTTCGACAAAAACAGCAGTTTGCCAATTTCGACATCTGCCCGAGATGCAAGTTTTTTTGCAGATTTTAATGCATCATCATAAGCAATAAGATCCGCTTCTCTTAAAATACTGTCTGCTTTGGAATGATCGAATGAGATGGAGCCTATTCCGCTTATTTTGGTCTCTAACAACTTGCCTGTTAATTCTGTAAATTTCGATAAATCATGTAAAACAAAATCGATTGTTTGTTGTGCTTGATAACCAATAAATTTATTGGTATTTCCGATGTATTGATAATCCTTATTTGCTGATACGCTGCTTGTTTTAATGTCTTCCTTTTTATTGCCGTATTTTTGGAGCAATGCAATGACCGTATCGACAGTTGCTTGAGTCTCTCTAACCGCGTCTACCATCCTCGGTTTTGTGAATGCCGTATTGATTGTCAACGTGACTTGATCGGGCATTATCCTAATCTTTCCTTCACCACTGACACGAATTCTATTTTCACCTTCTTTTGCTGCCCGATCACAGGACAATACTACCATAATGCCACTCAAGCATATAAAAAATAAAGTGATTAACTGTTTTTTCATACTTTTTGATGTTCAATCTATTAAATCAATAAGTTGTTCCCTAAATATCTAAATATAATGAATAACTAGGATATCCGCTAGGGTAAAATGCAGTTGAAGAATAGGAAGGTCTAAGTAATGGGAAATAAGATAAAAAAGCAGGCTAAATACCTGCTTTTTTTATCTTGAAAAGAGACCATTTTTTAATCGATACTTTTTGAATAAATCTTTAGGTGTTTTTGCAGTGCTTTCCTGGCCATATGTATACGTGTTTTGACCGTACCCTCCGGGATTTGCAGATGCTCTGCAATTTCATAATATTTAAATCCTTCCAAAAACATTGCAAAGGCGTTATAGTAATCTTTTGATAAACTATTGAGTGCGTGTTGTATATCAGAGGCTATAAAATTATTTTCACCGCGATTGGTTGTTATTTCATTATGATAACCTATACTTACATATTCATTGCGGTAATTCTCCAATCTTTTATTTCGAGTATATTGGTTAATATATGTATTTTTCATGATTATATAGAGCCAGGACATCAACTTTGGATGTTTCAGGAATTTTTCAATAGATCCCAATGACCTTACCATGGTCTCCTGAACCAGATCTTCTCGTTCATCCGGATCGTTTGTAAATTGCGCTGCCAAATATTTTAATGTAGGTCTTTTTTCCTTAAACAGTTGATCGATTGTTAAATTTTCCATATTATCAAGTTTTAAGTGTCTATCTTGCCTATATCACTACAATTAAGGTGCTAGAAAATAATTAAGAGGAAATGCGTTGACGCTGAATGGATCAAGCTGTTTTATTACTTGTTTTATTTTAACAATCAGTTAGTCAATGTTTTATGTAGAATAACTATTCAGCTATCAGGCTGATGCTAAGCGTTATTCTGCATTAATAACAAGTGTTTTCCTGTTTCATTTCCCCCTTTTTTCTTTTTGTCGCACGTATTTATACGTAGTGTTTTAATTGGTACATTTTTAATGGCTAAATAGATGTGAATATTTAAAACTGTTGATACCTTTAAATGGTTATTAGTTATGACATGTAATGAAAAACAATATGGGGGACGAAAACAAAAAACTATATTTTGATCTATCAGAAGAGCCTGTGGGACGGTTGGAGAACCTCAAAGAGCCTTCGGAACTAAAGCAGGTATGGGATGGTAGTCAAGAAGATTTTTATAAATCGATTATTAGGAATCAACAAGATGATATTGGAAAAATAGGACGGTATTTCCGCGATGAATTGGCTCAGGAACTTTACGGAATGCGTATATCTCTTCAGAATTTTACAAATCGCTATGGTGATTTTGAAGAATTACGTTGCTTACGTGATTCATTAAGCACGTTGGTTATGGAGATTCGTAATAAAGCTGTATTGCTCTACAATCCGATACTGAATGATCTTGGCATTTTTCATGCAGTTGATGAGGCTGTGGCGAGTTATAGAAAACAATCGGGTTTTACAATTGACACCTTGCTAGATCCGCATTTAAGAGAATTGCATCATGAGGCACAAGTTCAGCTGTTTAAGTTACTTACTGCTATATTCCAGTATTTAAATGATGAGATTCCTTCACAGGCTATTTCAGTTTCGGTACAGGTGATTGAATTTGAGATTTTAGTTAAAGTGTCACCTTTTTTTAGCCAGGGGAGATCGCTGTCAACAATAAAACATAAACATAGTCCAATGCGTTTGATGAAGATTGCTGAACTCTATAATGCACGGATTATGAATCATACGCCGGAGACAGGTATTTTACTTAAATTAACTATTTAAAAAAAGAATAATGATAAAAATCCTATTGGTTGAAGACCACATGGTTGTACGTAACGGAATAAAATTACTATTAGAATCGCAAGATGGATTTGAAGTTGTTGGAGAGGCGTCGAATGGAAAGGAGGCTCTTCAGTTCTTAAATTCTAATCCTGTTCCTGATATTGTCTTAACAGACATCAGCATGGAGGAAATGGATGGTATTGAACTATTACATAAATTAAAAAAACAGTATCCGTCCATTAAAGTAGTAATACTGTCCATGTTGAATCAGATCAACTACGTTGTTGAAGCATTTGAATCTGGTCTTGCCGGATATTTGGTTAAAAACGTTGGCTATAACGAATTGCTTTTTGGATTAAATCATATCGCAAATGGGGGACGATACATGAGCGAGGAAATCGCAATGATACTATTGGACCAAGTTCGCTCTGGACAAAGCTATGCACAGGTATCAGGCGAGCTACAGACAGATTTTGATATCTCCGATAGAGAGCTTGAAGTACTCAAATTAATTGCAGAAGGATACACAAATATTGAAATTGCCGATAAGATATTTTTAAGCAAGCGTACAGTTGAAGGACACCGTCAAAACTTAATCGATAAAGCGGGCGTAAAAAATACAGCTCATTTGGTCAAATTTGCATTTGAAAGAGGCATTTTGAATTAAAAATTTCCTGATAGCCCCATCAGGAAATTTGAAATCTACACCACTATATTTTATGCAGTTAGTTTGTTACACGCAATTGCGCAAAGTTCACATAATTTAGCACAGTGCTGGCAATGTTCATGTGGATGCATAAAGCACTCCTCTGCACAGAGTGTACATAATTCAGC
Source organism: Sphingobacterium sp. UBA3519 (assembly GCF_002377215.1). Lineage (NCBI taxonomy): Bacteria > Pseudomonadati > Bacteroidota > Sphingobacteriia > Sphingobacteriales > Sphingobacteriaceae > Sphingobacterium > Sphingobacterium sp. UBA3519. The sequence goes on along the minus strand of NZ_DFPI01000018.1, from coordinate 160,254 downwards.
GCAAGTCTTGATAAGTCGTCGGCTATAGTAACTTTCCATAGCAAGAAGTTCGGCCACTGCTTTACAAACGACTGCGCATTCCATATCCAATGCAATACATTTTGCCATGGCTTGAAGGTCACTTTCTTTTGTGCAAGCATTCGCACAGGTATGGCAAGCAGTAACACATTGCCAACAGGCTTCTATACACGATTGTTCGATTGAATTTATCATAAGTTTGTCGTTTTGTCTCGCTGATTGCGCCTTACATAACTGACTTGGCAGCTTTGATGCTATCTTCTAAATAGCCCATTATACCGTCATGATCAGCTTGGGTAATTTTGCCATTCCTTAAATTTTCCAAAACATCTTTTTTAATTCGAGCGATGGCTTGTTCTTTTTCCATCGCTTCTACTGCTGTCTTTGCATTGATTCGATCGACAATGATTTTGCCGAGTTTGTTGTATATCCTTTCAGCTTCCTTATTGGACAACGCTGGAGCTGGAATCCCAGCAACAGCCTCGTTAGCAGCAGCTATATTTGCATAAATGACTGCTTCGGTATTCTTTGCTGCCGCAGCTTCAGCTCTCGCTATAGCTTGTTCACTGGCTGCCGCTGCTTTATGTTCGGCCTCCTCCATATGACGGGAAGCTTTTTCCTGAGGAGTTTTATGATTACACGATATCAACAGCAGACTGGTTATTAAGGAAAAGAAAAAGATGTTATTACATATCATGACCTACGCTCTTAATTAAGTATTTGATTATTTTAAATAGAACAGGTCTCAGAAGTAAATGGTTTGTCAATTAAATGAAACAGTTGCATTTAACTAAACTTGGTTAGAGAAATGGTTTTATGATACAAAATGATGTTCAATTGATACAATATTACCGGCAATTGAGCGATTAATTATTGAATTTTAGATATCTGTATACCAAATAGCTATTCAATTCAATGAACAAAATATACCTTTTAATTAGTGCCCTTTTTCTGTCTTTTGTACAGACGACAATCGCACAGCATACCACAGCAGTATCGATAGGAAAGGCGAATATTCCAATAGACGGAATTTTTCAGGCTGATCCAACCGTATTCTTTTACGGGGGATATTATTATCTGTATGGTACGAATGGAGATTCTGAAGAACAGCAGGGGTTTAAAGTGTATCAATCTACAGATTTGAAACATTGGAAGGTCCCGGCAGGCACAACTTCAGGTTTTGCCCTTTTAAAAGGAGATGCTTTTGGATCGACGGGATTTTGGGCGCCACAGGTATGGTTTGAAAAGGGTAAATTTTATATGGCTTATACAGCAGATGAGCATATAGCAATTGCAGTTAGTGATAGCCCTGTAGGTCCTTTTAAGCAAACTTCCAAAGCACCACTTGAAGTCGGGCAAAAGCAGATAGATCCATTTGTATTCAGCGATCGCAATGGGAGGAAATACCTGTTTCATGTCAGATTAACGCAAGGAAATAGAATTTTTGTCGCCGAATTAAAGTCCGATTATTCGGGAATAAAAGGAGAGACGCTAAAAGAATGTGTCCATGCGGAATTACCCTGGGAAAATACAGCAAATGCAGAGTGGACGGTTACCGAAGGTCCTACTGTTATCCAGCAAGGCCAGTATTATTATATGTTTTATTCGGCAAATGATTTTCGAAATAAAGACTATGCTGTCGGCGTGGCAATCGCGGATAATGTCTATGGGCCTTGGAAAAAACTGGAAGGTCAGCCGGCATTAAGCCGAAAAAATAGCGGTTTTGCCGGAACTGGACATGGCGACGTTTTCAAAAAAGGAAAGCAATGGTATTATGTCTGTCACACACACTTTTCAGATGAAAAAGTGGCACCTCGGAGAACCGCTATCATACCGTTTAATTTTGCATCAACTGGTGATGGTATTCCGGTTCCTCGGTTTGATACCGCAAAGTTTCGCTTCCTGGCTACAGATCAGGGATTGACCCGTAATGGAAAATCCTATCAAACGGATGTAGCCTTTGGCGATCCCTTTATTGTATTTGATCCCCCTACCGATCGATATTATTTATATGGCACAGGTGGAACTGAAAACGGCTTTATTGCTTATAGTTCCAAAGATCTGAAAACATGGACGAAGGAAAGGAAAGTATATGATGCCAACCAGCCTAATGGCTGGGGAGAAAAAGATTTTTGGGCGCCTGAAGTTTACCGGGTCAATAACAAATACTATATGTATTATAGCGCCCATTGGAAAGATAATCCAAAACAACATATTGAAAACTATCGCATCGGGGTAGCTGTGGCGGATAGTCCCTTAGGGCCATTCAAAGACCTTACTGGAAAACCTATTTTTGATCCGGGATATCCAATTATTGATGCGAACGTTTTTAGAGATACCGACAATAGGAATTATCTGTTTTATTCGCGTTGTTGCTATGAGCATCCGGTGGAGTCGGAGGTTGCGGATTGGGCGAAGCAGAAGTATGGCTATAGCAGGATCGAAGAGAGCTGGGTGTATGGTGTTGAATTGGACAGCAGTATGACTAAAACGATCGGGGACCCAGTCCTTTTAATGCGACCTCCAGTTTCGATGAATGACGCACAGGCTGAATGGGAGAGTAGGTCAGTCACTTCGGGTGAGATAAATAGACGATGGACAGAAGGTTCTTTTCTAATGAAAAAAAACGGACAATATTATATGATGTATTCCGCCAACTATTTTGCTGGAGCCAATTATGCGGTAGGCTATGGAACGGCAACTGCCCCATTGGGAAGCTATGAAAAGTCACCTGCTAACCCAATCATTGAAAAAAATATCCATAGCGGGGGAGTAATTTCGGGTACCGGACACAATAGCCTATTTAGCGATAGAGAAGGAAAGCTCCGCTGTGTGTATCACGGACGTACTATAAAAACGGGTGATAAACGCATGGTGTTTATCAGCGACGTTTTCTTTAATGAAAATGGCCAATTGCATATCGTTACAGATTGACCCACGGGTCAATCTGTCTTTTTGGGTATTGCCGGATTTTCGACATTTTCATCCCAAGCAGCGGACGAGGCCGCTCTAGCACTTGTTCCGTCGCTTGTTTGTGTCTTTTTATGGGCATAATTGACATTTTCTTCTTCTTCAGGATCGGTTTCATCCACGTCCGGTTCAGGACGCTCAATTGGATCAGTATCATTGGGATCCGGAATAGTATGTTGCCCGAATAATCCTTTACGATACCATATGTTACTAAAGTAATAGGCAATAATCAAACCTCGTTTTACTACTGCATGTTGCAATATCTCTTCCATGTTTTCGATTTCGTTTAAGTGGTACAACCCTCTTTATTCGCGTTGTATTCTCTCGAATAATGAACAATATCAGCAAGGAAATAGTTTGCGAGATTTCAGGATGCTGCATCAGGTTAATTGAGCAACATTTGTTCGGGAAATGGCTTAACAATTGGAAAGTAAAGATGAACTGTTGTACCCAAACCGACTTCCGATTCAATTTTTATATTTCCTCCCAACCGCTCCATAATGCGCTTTACGAGTGAAAGACCAATGCCCGTACCGGGTATGGAGCCCACGTTATCCGCCCTTGTAAACATTTCGTATATGTGCGGTAGGTGTTCACTGGGTATGCCAATTCCATTATCCTTGATTTGATAATGGGTATAATCATCTTCATGCGAACTATCTATGGATACCACAGGGCTGTCCGACTGGGCTGAATATTTTATAGCGTTGATAATTAAATTGGAAAAAATTTGATAAGCGGCACTTTTCTCGCCCCAAATAGGCAATAATGTACCAAAAGTGGGCCGACAATTATTGACGTTATATAGAATACTGTTTTCTTGGAATATACGCTGAATGGTGTAGGCCATTGGAAGTGGCTCTTTGTCTAAAATGCTGGATCGGTGTTGACTTAATTGTACCATATTGTTGATAATATCCTCAATGTTGGTGACACTTCGGCTGAAATTCTGATACCATTTATTGATTTTTTTAAAATCGATATTGTCGGGGTGTTGCTGAAGAAATTGTATGCCCATTTTTAAGATGGACAGCGGGTTTTTCAAATCGTGGGAAAGCGTATGGGTAAACATTTCCAATTCATTGTTTAAGCTGAGAAGTTCGTCATTGAGGAGCTGGCGTTCTTTCAATTTCGCAAAGATGGATTCTTTGATGATTTGATTTAAGCGAAGCACAAAGTTAATTTCAGCATCATTCCATGGCTTGGCAACATCATAACGCGTATCTTCCCAGATTTTGAGCTGCTTTTTACCATCCTGTTCTTCTTTTAACTCCATTTGCATGACCTGACTGCTATTTTCTCTTCTAAACCAAACGATGTAATAATCGTTCTCCAAGCCTACCTTTAAATACATTAGACCGGCAAAACCAAGCTTTTCTTTAAAGTTTTCTTGATGATTTAGACGAAAGTTGTAGTCTTTAAAGAGGGCTTTGTCGGTATGTTTCTGCAGGAATTGAATGAGTTCATAAAACTGTGCTTTAGGAGGAGACTGCCCATAGCTAAAAACGTCGCCCTGATTGAAAATCGCCAAACCGTCTGCATCCACAAGCTGAGTTAGGATGTCCATATGTTGTATCAAGGCACAATTTACCATCTTATTTTCAGAGAGACTTTTCTTTAATTCTTCTTCTGCGAGCTTTAGAAGCTCTGTTCTTTCCAAGAGATTCTGTTTGACATGACTTTCATATTTGCTGGTTGCCGCCTGGATGGCAAACGTGCATAGTTTTCGTTGTTGTAGGTCGACCACACGCTTTTCGTTATGCTGCGCAACCACAAGTCCCCAAAAATCATCATCAATACAGATTCGAAAAAAAAGGGCACTTTGAACATTTATTTCTTTCAAAAAAAGTTGATGGAGTTCAGGCAGAGGAGATAATAGGCTCGAAAGGGGATCGATGGACTCATCTTTATAATAGAATTCTTGTCCCTGATCGTCCATGTTGGGAGCGTATCGATACGAATAACCGCGATAATAAGACAAGACTTCCTCGGGCATAAAATCTTTGGAGAATTCCTTGCCTTTGAAAGAAGACCGTCCATTTGCCGTATGCTCAGCAATCACCGAACTATACCCTGTTTCTTGAATTTGCAAAACGAAAACAAGATCATAATTCAATATCTTGTTGATGGCCGAACAAACGCGATTCCAATTATTTGGCTGAATGGTATCCAACAAAAAATTGAGTTCGTTAATTTTTTTAGCGGGAATATATTTTTTATGCTGTTGTTCCCATTCAATGTAAAGATATTCATCATGTCTACGTAATTTTACATAAACCCGGTCGTTTTTAATTTTAATGGGTAAAATGTGGCGCGACTGTCCGTTTTCAAGAAGTTCCATCACAGCATTCCTCACTTTTAACAAAGCTTCGCTGAAGATATGGCCAAAGCTATGAAAAAAATGAGTTCCTAATAGAGCTTCACTGGTATAATGTTCTTTTACGACAGACTCCGTTACTCCGACGATCGTAAAGTGCCGATCTAAAATGACCAGTTTGCCAAAAGATTGAAGCTTAATAGCGGTTTGATTGCTCGATTGGATTGTATGATTCATAGTACCCCAAAACTCCTAATGTATACATAAATGTACGAAAAAAAATTACGACAACATAGATCGAATCTTTAATATTAGAACGTTGGAAAGTAGATAAAATTGCTTTATTGGCTTCTTTTTACTTTGGAATTAAAAATGGTACCATTTTCTCACATGTAACATACTATAAATGGGCATTAAATTCTTTGGCAACAGCATTCGCCATTCCTTTAATTAATGATTTCCACTGCGGATAGGAGGCTCCTATTTTCGCCGCCAAACCGACGAGATAGTTCCGAACATTATCGCTAAAATTTTCATTGTCAACGTTTATGATCTCGTTTCTGCCAGCATATTGAAACAATATACTGTTTCTACGCTGTTCGATCAGGAAAGTTGACGATGAAATTCCTTCGAAAAAATGAGCTGTATTTTTATCGCCGGGATGGCTTGGATCGGGACAAGGCTTTAAGGTTAGGGCAAAAACTTTATAATCATCGGTTTTGTCTAGCATGAGGTTAACGACATGCACCCAGTCATAACCACCGCTACTTGGAAGTCCCGGTCCGGGGATATCCAGTCTGATATAATCATGTAATTCGAGTAAGCGATCTATCGGTGTACCATAACCGCCTGTCAATTGAAATGTGGTAGCGGGTAATTGGGCTAACGTGTACCAATGGTTGACCTTTCTCAGGTTCTCTACGCCCAATTCAAATGCTAAGTTAGCGATATCTTCACTTGCAAATTCAAGTGATTCAAAACAATCAAGTCTTTTCCCTTCTTTTTGTTCCGGTATGATATTTTTCATCGTTTTTCCATTTATGTTTAAAATACTGGATTTCTTATTCCTGCTTTTAGCTTCCTTGAAGGTAGCTAAGCCACCTAGGTTTTTATGTCGGTGCGTCTTAACCCAAGCTCGCTTTTAGTTTGGCAAGGAGATCGTCTGCTTTTGTATGCTCAACTTTCATTTTTCGGATGGTTGGGCGTTTTCCCTTGTCTTTTTGCTTGATAATTTTTAGGAGCTCGTCCATGTATTCATTTTTATATTTACTAATATCAAAGGACTTACTGTGCTGCTCAATCAGCTGTGTCGCCATGTCCATTTCCACCTTTTGAATTTTTATTGTAGTGGGCAATTTAAGGTCGTCCAAGCCCCTAATCTCCTGCTGATAGCGAATTTTATTCAATACCAATGCATTACGATAGGGTTTTATAAGGGCTAGATGTTCGACATTTCGCATCACAAATGCTCCTAAACCCGCCATTTTTGTTTTTTCTAAAGCTTTGACAAGCAGCTGATAAGCTTTCTCACCGCCCTTCTGTGGTTCGAGGTAATAAGGTGTTTCAAAATAAATACTGTCAACATCCATCAGTTTTACAAATGCATGCAGATTGATAAGTTTTGATTTCTCCGGACTTGCATCTTCAAAATCGGCGTCTTCCAAAACTACATAGTGGTCTTTCATAAAGTATCCTTTAACAATATTGTCCCACTTTACTTCTTTACCAGTCTGTTCATTTACCCGTTTGAATTTAATATTGGATAAATCTTTACGATCAAGCATGTCCAAATCGAGACTTGCATTTTCAGTTGCACTATATAATTTTATGGGAATATTAACTAAGCCAAAACCAATAGCCCCTGTCCAAATTGCACGCATATGTTGTCCATTTATTGCTAATACGATAACCTTCGCTATGGAGGAATGGTTTGAAATTTAATAAAATAGCTGGCAAACTATTCCTAAAGGAATCGGTTATATACTGTAAAGCTGCTATTATTATCATGGATTTAAAGTCAAATGAGCCATTTTGGTTGGTGAAGAATGGTCTCTTAAATACCTATCCTTCCTTACAAAAAGATATAAGCTGTGATGTACTTATTGTAGGAGGGGGGATCACCGGAGCCTTGATTGCGCATCAATGTATGGCCGATGGAAAGAAATGTGTTCTTATAGATAAGCGGGAAATTGTGAATGGGAGTTCGGCGGCAACAACTTCCATGTTACAATATGAGATTGATATTCCCTTATATAGATTAAAGGAATTAATCGGCATTCAGGGGGCAATTGCGAGCTACCGAGCCTGTGGAGAAGCGATTGATAAATTAGGTAGACTTGCCAAGAAAATCCGATCGAAAGCTGGTTTTAGAAGCAAACAGTCACTCTACTATGCGGCAAAGAAAAAGGATATAGCTTGGCTAAAGGTGGAGTTCGAAGCAAGGCAAGAAGCTGGCTTCGACGTCAAGTGGCTGACGGAGCGGGATATCAGGGAACGTTATGCAATGTGCGGTGCTTATGGGGGTATACTTTCGGATCTAGGGGCAAGCATTGACGCCTTTTGTTTCACACACGAACTATTGGCATATAATGTTAACCGAGGGTTATCTATTTTTGACAAAACAGCGTTGGAAAAAGTGTTTTATAAGTCTGGTTATAATTCAGCGATTACTTCAACAGGGGCTAAAATCAAAGCGGAAAAGATTATCTATTGTACAGGATACGAAACAACAAATCTCATTTCCGAAAAATTTGTTGACCTGCTAAGCACATTTGCTATTGTATCGGAAGCTGATAAAGAACATAATCAGCTATATCGCGACCTTCTCATCTGGAATACGGCCACGCCCTATTTGTATATGCGAACAACAGACGACGATAGGTTTCTGATTGGAGGAGAAGATGAGACCTTTAGAGATCCCATCAAGCGAGATGAGCTCATTGCAAAGAAGTCTCATAAGTTAGCGCAGTCATTTAATAAAATTTTTGTCGATAAAACCTTCCGCACTGATTTTACTTGGGCAGGTACATTGGGGACGACCAAAGATGGATTACCTTATATCGGAGAACATAGAAAGTTCAAAAATTCATATTTTGTATGTGGCTTCGGCGGAAATGGTATAACCTTTTCTGTTGCAGCAATGGAGATGGTTGCGAGTTGGCTTCATAAGCTAAACCATCCATTGGAAGAATGGTTTAGATTTGGCCGGTAATTTCCTGCTTAGCCATGCTTACGTAAAAATCGGAATACTCTCTCTTCAAGCTTCGCTAGTGGTAATTTATCTTTTATAAAGGGGAACTTTGCTTCCATAAATACCTGTTGTATGGCCGGATGGATATAATAAGTCTGCGAAACAGACTTCGTATTACCAAGTTGCTCTGCAACCTTCTTGATGACGCTATTTAATTGTCTTTTCCGTGCACTGAGTGATTCCGCCTGTTTTATTTGCGCAAGCTGATAAAAGGCTTCACGACTGGCGCCCCAAATGCGAATACTCTTGCAACTGATCTCACCTGTACAATTCTTCCGCAGATACTGATTAAAAGCGGAGCCACAGAAAGTGCTTTCGCAACTTGCACTATCCATTTGGAATATCCTTTTGCCTTTCATTTTTAGTAATTCTTCCAAAAGTTTAGCTTGTTGTTTGTTGGTCCAGGATTTCTGCTGGAAAACCCCCTTTTTACCTTTATAGGCTAGCGATATCTGATTGCCTTCAATGCTGACGTGTCTTTTTTCCAAAGTACTCAGCCCATACGATTTATTTGTCAGTGTATAACGCTTATTGCCAATACGAATCAATGTACTGTCCATTATTTTAAAAGCAACTGCACAAAGTTTATCCATGTCCCAAAATTCGTGTTTGAGGTGTTTGGAACTGATATTTCTCAACTCTTGTAAGTATTTACCCATATAGAGGATATTGCTAAACTTTGCAGCTTGCCGTTGGCCGACAAATTTGGAATGATAGATATATTGTTTGCGTCCTTTTTGGTCGAAGCCAAAAGCCTGTAAATCGCTTTTTGAGCTTTTAGCGATCCAAACATCTGTCCAATTTGGTGGAATAACGAGTTTTGCGATCCGCTCTAAAATCTTTTTATCGGACACTTCCTTTTCCGAAGCGTCGAAATATTTAAAAGACTTACCTACTTTTCTTCTTGTATACCCCGTTCTTGCTTTCATAGTGCATTTACCCTTGTAAAATATGTTGATAATAGGTTAAGACGTAGTGGCCTTGTCTCGTAACGTTTTAATATATTCGTGAGCTTCGAGCTGTATACCAAGTTGTTTTTCGATGAGCAGGAGCAGATCATGGCTGATTTCCCAGTCTTCATGGTCAACAACATCCTTATAGGTATGTGTAAAGGCATCTTCACCTTGCTCACAGCTGCATAGTAAACTCCTTTCATCATTTCCTGAAATGGCGGATTTTATCTCCATCCAAATTCTGAATAGCTTGCCACTGATCATCGTTCCTCCGATTGAGTCGTCTTCCCGCGGAGCTAGGTAGGGTTTTAATTCTTCAATAAATACCTCGGATTGGTTCATAAACTCAATAAAGGTGTTATTTAAATGTTCAAGATGGAGGCGTGTGGCTATTTCTACAGCTTTCTGATAGCCTGCAATCCGATCGTTGTTGATCTGTATAAGGTCGCTGATTAATGTACGATCATTTATCGTATTGTTTTCCATTTAATGTCGGCTTTGTGAATTTCTATTTTTCACTTAAGAACGCCTCAAGTAGCCCTGCAGTTTTGTGAAAGAACAGGATAGGTATAATTTCATCCATGAAGGCGATTTTATACTGCGTACCATCAGTAGATTGTTGCACGATAGCTGGAGCGAAACGCAAAAAAAAAACGGCTGCTTTAAATTGCTAAAGCAGCCGTTGGACGGTAATTGCTATCTTTATTTTTTATTAAAAGAAGTTTTTTTACCTTTTTCCGTATCGACCTTAATCTGTTTCTTGTCTACTGATTCCGAAACTTCTGGTTGAACAATGGTTTTGCTATTTCCTTTTCCTATCGGACCGCCGCAGATAATTAGCGCAATGACCATTGCTTGCTGATCATTTATTTTAACTCTTGATTTCATATGTTTACCATTTAACGAATTGTTGTGATGTCGGTTAGCTGCTTCTAGATAGATAACCCTAGAACCACCTTTTTGTTTTTTATTTGAGCCTGTAAATTTTAAGTTGCTTTTGAAGTTTCTTTCTTGTCATGTGGATCCTGGTTTTTATAGTGCCTTCGGGCATGTCAAAATAAGAGGCTATCTCATGATACTTGTATCCTTCGAGAAATAATTGAAACACTTGATAATTTTCTTCCGATAAACTGCACATCGCTTTTTCAATATCATCCGCGATGAATTTATTGTCACTTTTATTTGTTTCTATTGTGTTGGTACTTTCGAGACCGATGTAGGTTTCGTGGATATCATTCGTACGCTTCGCTTTGCGGTATTGATTGATGTATACATTTTTCATAATAACGTAAAGCCAAGACATTAACTTGGGGTGACGGATAAAATCATCGATCGATTTTAATGCGCGGATAAGTGTTTCTTGAATCAAATCCTCTTTTTCATCAGGATCATTGGTGAATTTTCCCGCGAAATGTTTCAAAAGACTTCTTTTTTCTTCGACTAACAAATTTAAATTGGAATTGTTCATAGTACCTTTTGTTAAATTGACTGATGTGTATTCGATAAACAGAGGTACAATTAAAGTGCTAGTTTTGCGATTTAGAGGTCATCCAAACCTTGTTTAAACAGGTATATGGGAAAAATACGTAACGCTGCGTATCCTTGATTTTGTAGTAGAAACACTACAAAAAAGCGGGATTAAACGTGTCGCAATAAAATTTACTGCCATGAATAGCTTTTTTTAATTGGGTATTTGTTCCTAAAAAAAATGTCTTTATTACGGGTATTACCTGTTTTAATGCCATATACTAGTGTCCATTTTTTTAAGCAAGTTTTTGAATTTTTTGTTTTTATCAGCTTTTATTGAACTAATAAGCTTTGAATGTGGTTCTTATCGAAAAAGATTAACGCAAAATAAAATAGACTATGAAAAAGAGCAAAAGATTCACATTAACTTTAGGAGCGATATTATGCGCTACACTATTCTTTTCGTGCCAAAACTCGACCAAAAATCAAACTGAAGGAAGCGGTCAGTCAGACAACATTGCACCTACTGATGCCGACGAAACCCGGTATAATTTAAGCGAACAGCAAAAAATGACCATGCAGAAAGATACGAGTTTAGCAGACACACTTAGGAAAGACAGTATCAATAATAGTAAATCAAAACCGTAACCATCTCGTCGACCTATCAATATATCTGATAAAAAAACTCCCTTAATTAAGGGAGTTTTTTTGCTCTTTCTTTTGATCCGGATCAGCACCATAAATATCTTCTTCTGAATGGTCCGGTTGCTCTTTCTTTTGATCCTCTTCTGTATTAATTTTTTCTTTATTACTACGATCGCGTTGTTCTTCTTCGCTTGGATCAGGCCCCTCTGCATTTTCAGGATAGTATAGGTCAGGAGTTACGTCTTCTTGGGAAGGGACTTGAGGCTGCTTCCGTACAGAAGTACCATCGTCGGTACTTGGATCGTTGTCTAGAGGGTCTATTTCGTTCATGTACATGGAGTTTCTCCAATATGATTGTGAAATAGAATCACCAAATTGAATTGCTGTATTCATCATCTTTTTAATAAAGAACAGCAATTAAAACTGAATGGTTGTTTTTTTTATTAAAAAGTGGTATCCATATTTTAATGATAAATTTAAAACTTTTCATTTATTGACCTTGTTATTAAATTAAAGTAATTTAGAACATACATATATATGAAAAAATCGACACTTCTTTTATTAATAACTGCAGGTATTGGGTATCAGGCCTATGCGCAGAAAATTGAGACCACGCCACAGATGTCATCGGAGGTAGGCATCGAACCTATAAAGCAAGGAAACTGGATGGTCGGTGGATCGATCGGTAATCTAGGCTACAGCTTTGAAGCAAAATCGTTTAACATTGCACTTCAACCGAGAGCGGGCTATTTTGTTTCGGATGGTTTGGCCATCGGAGCGCAAGCCAACTTAGGTTTGGCCACGGTAAAGGATGCTGATAATGAATGGACATATGGGGTTGCACCTTTTGTACGCTATTACTTCCCCAATGCAGGTTCCACTACAGGGAGATTCTTTGGACAGGGAGACATCGGGATTTCGGGTAGCTCGAAAGGGAAAGATGTTGCACTGGCCGTAGGAGCGAATGTGGGTTATGCACATTTTATTACCAGGACAGTGGCTTTGGAAGCCACCTTCGGTTATAACTACAGTAAAGCCAATATCAATACGGGTAGTGGAGCGAGTGGATTGGGGGTAGGTTTGGGTTTTCAGATCTATCTGCCTGGCAAAAGATAGATTAATCTCGTACAGACTTAATAAAAGCATGTTTTCAAACCATAATGGTGAAAACATGCTTTTTTTATATAACGTGTTTATACTTGATACTGTGTATAAAAGACGCATTTTTGCTGGAATCAGCAAATGATGCAAACATTTAGACAATTACTGATGTTCCCTTTTTAAGAAAGGAGCAAATTACGATGACTGGAACAAAAAATATTGGGTTGGTACTAAAAGATAAAATGGGGAAATGGTCTTCTTATGATATACCATTGCTTAAGGAATGTCATCTAAATAATAAACTGGTCAAAAGTAACGAGCAGGAAGGTATTTTTGTGGTGGGAAGCTTGGCAACAGGATTATATATTTTCTCATTGTATAAGAACCGTTTTATAGATTTAATGGGTAAACAAATTGGGGTGGAAGAAATCTGTGAGCATTTTGATCGCTACAAACAGACCTTAATATAAGCGCCTGTAAATATAAGCACCGATAGCGCTTTCGAATGCTCAAACCGAAGGTGTTAACCTGACTTTTTAACACCTTCATGTTTGTTTTATGTTAGTGAAAAATTGGTTTATCCAATTTTATCGCTAGGCGGTAAACAGCATTCATCAATCCAACGTGGCTATAGGCTTGAGGGAAATTACCCCATTGGCTACCGTTATCTTCCGTAACATCTTCGCTGAACAGACCTAAGTGATTGCTGTAGGTCAGCAAACGTTCGAGAATCTCTTTCGCTTCTTCCACACGCCCTACGCAGGCCAAGGCTTCTACATACCAAAATGCACAGACCAAGAACGTGGATTTGGGGCGGCCAAAATCATCTTGATGCTTATACCGATAAAAAAGTCCATTTTCGCCTTTTAATTCTTTTTCCAGCATCTCGAGGTGATGACGTGCACGGTCCGATTTTGGGTCAAGATAATCCATAACAATAAGCTGTAAGGTGCTTGCATCTAAATTTCGGCTGTCTAATGCGTTTTGATAGACTTTTCGCTCCTCGTCATAACAAGCTTCAATGTAAGCTTCTGCCTTTTTTAGGAGAACATTCGCGCGATCCTCCATATCCTGATAACCATTTTGGCGTGCAATTAATAGGGCAGCTTTGCATCCAACCCATTGGAAAAGATTCGAATAGCAGTGATGGTTGGCAAAGTTCCGGAACTCCCAAATGCCGGCATCTTTTTCCTCGATTGTGGCTTCTATTTTTTCCAGAATAAAATTCACCCAGCCTAAGACATTTTTGTTTTCATGGATTTTAAAACGCTGATCAGTGAAAAGAGGCAACAATGCAATCATAGCCTGACCATAGACGTCATTTTGGATATGTTCAAACGCCTGGTTCCCGATTCGCACTGGACCGCTTTCCTGATATCCTTTTAGATAGGGTAAAATATGTTCCGTAAGCTCGGAATTGCCGAGAATACCGTACAATGGTTGAAGCCTTCCCGGATTACGATGTGTGATGCCGGCAATATAGTTTGCAAAGCTTTCCATTTCTTCAAATTGACCGATATGCGTCAGTGCCGTTAGCACATAGTAGCTATCCCGTACCCAGCAATAGCGGTAGTCCCAGTTTCTGCCAGAACCAGGGTACTCGGGCAAGCTTGTTGTTGAAGCTGCTATAATTGCTCCTGTGTCCTCATATTGATGGAGCTTTAGCACCAAAGCGGATCGAATAACTTCTGTTTGATAGATGTTGGGAATACTACATCTTTTAATCCATCGCTGCCAATAGCTAATTGTCTTATGGAGGAAATCTTCGCAGGTACCTGCGATAGCTGATTCGAAAGCAGCATCATAGGTCAATACAAGGTATTTATTCTCACTGATGATGGTCCAGCTCTCCTCTTGAAAGAAATGAGAAATGGGCAGATCCGTAGTAAGGCGAATTCGTTCCCCTATCTGGTCGTTACTGTACAGGATATGATTGCTTCCACGGGTTGGTTTAAGTGCCAATCGGCCATAGTCGCCAGTAGGATGACACCTAACGTTTACACTGGGGACCCCATATAAAGGTTCGATCTTCCGGACCAACATCAAAGGTTTAAAATATCGTCCGAATTGTTCAAATCGAGGGGCAAAATCCGTAACGCGATAGGCATAGGACGCTGTATGGATTTCCGTGCAGAGCACGTTGGAGTTTTTGATGTAGTATTGCTTGGTTTCGACAATAGGTTCCTCTGAGCTGATCTCAAAGCGCCCGCCTTGCTGTTTGTCGAGCATACTGCCAAATACAAAGCTATCTTCGAAAGAGGGCCAGCACAGCCAAGATATATTGGTATCCATACCGACATGCGCAATATAGGAACAATTGCCAATGATTCCAGATTGATAGGTATGTCTTTTTTCCATTGTATTTTCGTTCATTATTTTATGATAAGTTGATTCAAAAATTGAAGAACATCTTCTTGTTCATCCAGATAATATTTTGCCGCAGACTTATTGCTACCAACTTTAATACTTATCGTCGATTGAGGAAGATAACGGAATAGGTCTTCATCGGTAATGTCGTCGCCAATGGCCAACATAAAATCTGCTTTTATATGACCTGCAATTTCCAATGCTGCTTTACCTTTGTTAACTTCCGTATTTTTAACCTCAATGACCGCATTTCCGTCAAGTAACTGTAAGCCATAATCATTCAGCATCGGGTTTAAAATCTCTTTTAATTCAGTGGCTTTAAGTTCGCCCAAGCCTAATTCTACTTTTCTATAATGCCAGGCCAACGAATAAGGCTTGACTTCAATAAATGCGCCTGGAGTTTGGTCGGCCAATTTTTCCATCAATTTTTTTACTTCGGGCATCCAATGAAGTGCCAGTCCTTTTTTATATGACCAGTTGAAATTTGGGAAATTTGACCAAATGCCATGTTCGGCAACCAAATAGTAAGACCGACCGTCAAACCAAGACGATAAGCTTTCTTGCGAGCGCCCGCTTATGATGACCAAGGTATTAAGTGGGTCTGAAATAATATTATCCAAGAGGTTGTACAATAAGGTCGTCGGAGTTGCTTTTTGGGCGTGGTTCTGGAATTTGACCAAAGTGCCGTCATAATCCAGGAAAAAGAGCCTATTGCTGCTTTTACTGTATCGTTCCGAAATACTACTGAACACTTTATCTGAAATCCGCCTTGCCCATTCATCACGCTGGATGGCTTTGGTTTCAGCCAGGCGATTGGTAAATAGTTGCACCCAATGCTGTACATTAAACTTCTGTATAATCTGAATATTGGCATCGGTACGTTCCTGAACTTCTTCGGGCGGCATTTTAAGCGCTTGGTAAATACTGTCAGCAGTTTCCGTTCGATTATAGGGGTTGATAATCAAGGCGTCAACAAGTTCTTTGGAAGCGCCCGCAAACTCACTTAAAATCAACACACCTTTTGATAACGTTTTACTGGCGATATATTCTTTACTGACAAGATTCATCCCATCGCGCGTCGATGTAATCATGCAGATATCAGATGCAACATATAATCCAACCAGTTCCTCGAATGGAAGTGATTTGTAAAAATATAATACTGGCGTCCAGCTTAAATTTCCATAAATGGAATTGATTTCACTCACCTTTCGGTTAATCTCGTCTTTCAGCTTCTTATATTGCGACACTTTATCCCTTGATGGCACGATAAGCATATATAAGACAACTTTTGTATGCCATTCGGGGTATTTTTCAAGGAAGGTGAGAAAAGCACGTAATCGCTCTAATATCCCTTTGCTATAATCGAGCCTGTCGACCGATATAATAATCTTCTGGTCGGGAAAGTGGCTTCGAAATTGGCTTGCAATGGATTGAATTTTTGGTTGATGGCTGACTTGGACGAATTTATCAAAATCAATGCCCATCGGAAAGGATTCCACAAAGATATGGCGATCTTTATATATCAGCTGATTATAACCAGATGATACATGCAGTATTTTTTTGCAGGCGTTTAGAAAGTTCTGGCTATCAGCGAACGTATGAAATCCGATGAGATCCGCACCCAATAAACCTTCGACCAATTCTTTACGTTGTGGAATGTTCATGAAGAGCTCTTCAGAAGGAAAGGGGATATGGTGAAAATAACCGATGTTGAGTGTTTGGTTTTCTGAACGCAGCAGTTGCGGGAGCAGCATAAGCTGATAATCCTGCACCCAGATAAAATCCGAAAGTTGATCGATGGAAAGAGCGGCTTCGCAAAATTTTTTATTCACTGTGACATACGTAGACCAATATTCGCGATCAAAATGAATGTAGCTCGGCTGATAGTGACAGATAGGCCAGAGAACCTCATTGGAATAACCTTCGTAGAAATTGCGGATTTCATCTTTTGATAAGAAAACAGGAAGTAAGCTCATCGGTTTGAGAAGCTCAACAATCTTTTCTTTTTCCTCTTCATCTTTCGGAACGATTCCCGGCCAGCCAACCCAGAGTATTTCGTCGCTATCAAAAGCGGAGTTTAACCCAGTTGCAAGTCCACCCGCACTCGGCTTGATGATTAATTTTTCTTTTTTTCGTTCTATTTGTATCGGCAGTCTATTTGAAATTATTATTTTCTTCTTTTTCTTCATAAGAATATTAGATCGATTTATTTGCAGTGTGGAAGAGTTATATTGACTATAACGATGGGCTTGTCATCCACTATCTGAACAACCTCGGCGAAGAATAGTTTCGATAAATTCAAATTAGAAGGACGGTAGGGGCAGCTGTTGAAGAAAGAACAAGGTAGTTTATTGGAATAATGCTGGGGAATTTGGGCAGCGGTACGGCCCAAATAGCAACAAAAAAGACCTCTATTTCTACAGGTCTTTTTGTTATCTCATTAACTTACGATATAGGGACAGCAGCAGCTTTTTCGTGATTCAATTTTTTCATAAATTGATCGAGGATGTCTCCTAATCTCCCTGAAATTTCCCCTAAAATGCTTTCCCAATCTTTAACGGTACCATCACAATTGTCTGAAACAATTTTAATGCTATGAAAGGTGAGATTTTTTTGAAAACAGAAATTCGCTAGGGCATAAGATTCCATATCAAATGCCAGAGGATTAAAATGTTTGATATCCTGATAAAAAGCCGTATTTACATTGATAAAACGATCCGATGTCAAGAGTGCATCTTCGTAACGAAATTCATCGCGTGAAATGGATTCCAAAATCCCTTGCCCTTTAAAAAACAAGGTGTTTTCCAGAAAAAAACCATCTGTATACGCGTCTCCTTGCGCATAGTATGCCGGATAAAGAACATGTCCTATCGGATGTCTTGTACAGCCCACAGTGCCCACATTGAGAAGAATAGGATTGATCCCTAAAGCTTTGATGTCTTCATAAAGCGTAGCAACGGCTAGGAGAGCATTTACTTTACCTACACCAATTTCGTAGACAAAAGTCGATTCAATGGTCGGATTAAAAGATAGCTCATTTTTATTTGCTACCAAGATAATCGTTTCAATATCTTTATTCAGGATCATTTAGTTTTCTTCAATATATGGATACTCAAAAGCCAATTCTCCGGCAGTTATCAGATTTAAGAAGTTAACACAAGCCTGCTTTGAGGTGGGAAAATCCATAAATGTGTAGTTTCCGCAGCTAATCGGGTTTTGGAAAGGTACTTCGTATCCTTCTGTAAGAATAGTCTCTAATACTTCTTTCATCAATTCCGCCACATTCTGAGGAGTTTTCGCTGTTCCAGCCAATACAACATAAAATCCCGTGCAACAGCCCATTGGTCCAACATAAATAACCTCATCACCTAAGATGGTTCTAATTTCTGTTGCAAAACAATGCTCTAAGGTATGCATGACTTCAGGCGATAGCATACGCTCAGGAGAATTCGGTCTGATCATGCGAATGTCGTAAGTTGTATAACTTTCAACATTGCTGTTATTGGTGGTAGAAGCTTTAGCGTAGATCCCTTGTTTTAATTTGGTATGATCTACCGTAAAACTATTTACTTTTGCTTTTTCTTTTGTGTACATCTTGTTCTGTTCAAAGCTGTAACGCTTGCGACGCTACAGGGGTTAAAAGTTGAATATCAAAAATTTCTACAAAGATACTAGATTATTATAGAAAAAGGACGATAAAACTACTATTTTAACACTTCATAATGTTCGACTGTTGGAAACGGATCGTAGTAATGATGTAAAAGTTTTTCCCATTCCTTAAATAATGCAGATTCTCTGAAACCGATGGTATGATCTTCCAACGTTTCCCATTCGACCAATAGAATGTACTGGTTGTCTTTCTCAATACATTTACGTAGTGAATGCGTTATATAGCCTTTACTCGCACTAATATACTGGCAAGCTGTTTTATAGTCTCTTTCAAAATTGGATTGTTGTCCTTCAATAATTTGCAATACAGCTACTTCTAAAATCATAATTTGTTTTTTTATCAAGTTTAGTA
Source organism: Sphingobacterium sp. UBA3519 (assembly GCF_002377215.1). Lineage (NCBI taxonomy): Bacteria > Pseudomonadati > Bacteroidota > Sphingobacteriia > Sphingobacteriales > Sphingobacteriaceae > Sphingobacterium > Sphingobacterium sp. UBA3519. The sequence continues at coordinate 141,145 of NZ_DFPI01000018.1, read as the reverse complement.
AATAACTCAAACTTAGAAAATTTGTTTCTGATATGCAATACACGAACAAGCTTACCGAACAATTTATTCTTTATTGTTTTAATATGGACTTAGACCTTAATTATCCCGCTTTGACGTATTATATCCGTATTTTAGTTGTGAAGTAATGATCTGGGTGACCAATGGAATACCCGGGTTGCGATTTTGTGCATTCCAAACTAGAGAGAGCGTTGTTCGTTGTGGTAAACCGTTCAATTCAAGGAAGGTGACATCAACATGGTATCCGTTCTTTAAAGACGAAGGAACAATGGCAACACCCAATCCCTGAGCAACCATATTGAAAATGGTCAAAGCATTCACAGTGCGCAAAGTAACTTTGGGGATAAACTTATGATCACTAAAGATACTCATGACGAGATCATAATAAGAGTGGCTATAGTTTTTGGAAAATAAGATAAATGATTCATCTTTTAAGGCGTCAAGACTTGCTTTCGGCGAATTCAATAGGGGATGATCGTTGGGTAAAACGAGACTAAAATGCTCGGTATGTATAGGCAGGCTACATAGGCCAGGTGGCGTTTCCGAAAGACGAACAAAGCCTAAGTCCAATTCTTTTTTCTCCAGCAGATCCAGCTGGGTTTCATTCGCTAGTTCGTGAAGTGATAACTCGATATCAGGTTGCTGCTGTTTTAAATTGAGTAGTAGTTCCGGCAGGATGGTCTGAACAGCCGACCCAATAAACCCCAGCTTTAAGGTACTTATTTTACCATTGGCAAAGCTTTGAAGTTGAGTTTCAATCTGATCCAAGTGCCTAAAGAGTTCTTTCACCTCCGCAAAGAGATAGATCCCAGCTTCCGTCATTTGAACATTTCGTTTATTACGCTCAAAAAGTGCTACGCCATAGGATTCCTCCAGCTGCTTAATTTGTCTGCTCAAGCCCGGCTGCGCAATAAACAATTTTTCGGCAGCCCTTCTAAAATGCAGCTCTTCTGCCAATACTTTAAAATACAGTAAGTGTCTTAGTTCTATTTGATAATTCATGGTTATCAATTGATGATAAAAATGGTATTTCTAATTATCAAATATAGCAAGTACATTTGAGTAAAGCAGATAGGAAGATGGAAAAATTTTTATACGGCAGTGGGCAGCTAACATGCTCCGTAGCCTTAGCCATAGTAAAAGGAACGGTTACGGGGGAAATATCACCCGGAGTCAAGAATAAGATCGAGCAGAGCGCCAGTTATGTCCGTAAAATAGTCGAGCGTGGTGAGGTTGTCTATGGGATTAATACCGGTTTTGGTCCCTTGTGTACCACACTTATTGACGCAAGCCAAACGCAGTTGCTACAAGAAAACATTCTAAAAAGCCATGCTGTCGGTATGGGCGAACCTATCGCCAATGATTTGGCCAAATTGATGCTTATTCTTAAAGTTCACGCGCTTTCTCAAGGATTTTCGGGTGTTCAGTATGCGACAATTGAACGGATTATTTGGCATATCGAAAACCATATCATTCCTGTGGTACCTAAGCAAGGCTCTGTCGGCGCATCGGGTGATTTGGCGCCATTGTCACATTTATTTTTACCCTTGATTGGCTTAGGAAAAGTCAACGTAGAAGGGGAAATTATGGAAACAGCTACCGTTTTGGAAAAATATGGTATGGCTCCGATGCACTTGGGCGCAAAAGAAGGTCTGGCTTTGATCAATGGAACTCAATTTATGGCAGCCCATGCTGTGATGGCTGTTGCTGAGTTAAATCGTGTACTTCAGAATGCTGATATTATTGCGACCTTAATGATTGAAGGTTTAAACGGCTCAATAAAACCATTTTTTACTGAATTACATCAATTACGCCCGCATGCCGGAAACCGTTATGTCGCTGCAAGCATTTTTAACATGCTTCATGGCTCCGCCATTTTAGAAAGCCACAAAGACTGTTCCCGCGTACAAGATCCCTATTCTTTGCGCTGTATCCCTCAAGTCCACGGAGCATCACGCAATGCTTGGCTTCATTTGAAGGAGACCATAGAAATCGAAATAAATGCAGTGACCGATAATCCTGTGATCATTAATGATGAAATAACCATTAGTGGCGGTAGCTTTCACGGACAGTCAATCGCTTTGCCTTTGGATTATGCCACACTTGCTGCATCGGAAATCGGCAATATTTCGGATCGAAGGGTTTACTTGTCTTTAGAAGGTCAAACCAACGGTGTCCCAAAATTGTTAATGAAATCAACCGGTCTCAATTCAGGATTTATGATCTTACAATATAGCACAGCCGCGATTGCAAGTGAGAATAAAGGGCTTTGTTTTCCTGCAAGTGCAGATAGTATTCCTACCTCTTTAGGCCAAGAGGACCATGTCAGTATGGGATCTATTTCCGGTCGAAAATTACTACAGGTCATTGACAATGTTGATAAAATATTAAGCATTGAACTGTTATGTGCGGCACAGGCAAAGGATTATCATCAGCCATTAAAATCGACTGCAGCATTGGAAGCTATTCATGCGAGAATTCGTCAGTCCATTCCGCATATCGAATCCGATCAACCGATGGAAGAGCTGTTGACTGAAGCATTAAGGCTCGTAAAATCGGGCGAACTGATCACATTGCATCGTCAATATGCGACGGGCGAAATTGCTGCGGATTTGAAACAAAGATTTGAAGAGTTTTAGACGAAGAAGGATGGAAAAAGAGCTAAAATTAGTTGGACCTTTTAGGCAGATATTAACCATGTCAAATATGCCCGTTAATGGGGCGCTCCATGATAAACAAATAGTTATTATTAAAGATGGAGGTATTTTAATAGCAGGTAACGATATCATGGAAGTGGCGGACTTTGAGGGATTACAACTGCAATGGGGAAAGCAAGTGGCACTTGTACATGTAGAGGAAGATCAAGTCGCCTTGCCAGGCTTTATTGATTGCCATACGCATATTGCTTTTGCCGGTAATCGAGCAAATGATTTCGCCCTCCGAAATGCAGGCTCAAGCTACCTGGAGATTGCGGCAGCTGGGGGAGGGATTTGGAGCACGGTATCACACACAAGGGATTGTGATGCAGCAGAATTGATTGATCTCACGATCCAGCGTGCAAATTTTCTGTTAAGGCAAGGAATCACAACAATTGAAGTTAAAAGCGGTTACGGTCTTAATGTTGAAGAAGAGCTGAAGATATTACGTGTCATTCAGGAGTCGGATCGTCGTACGGCATCAGACCTTGTTCCAACTTGTTTGGCGGCACATATGCTCCCGCGAGACTTCAGCGGATCGGCAAAGGATTATCTTCATCGAATTACAACAGATCTTTTTCCGCTATTAAAATCAGAAGGGCTGTCAAACCGGATTGACGCATTTATAGAAAAAACAGCGTTTCAAGGAGAAGACATTGTGGCATATTTACAAAAAGCAAAAGCAATGGGTTTTGACCTGACTATTCATGCCGATCAGTTTTCAACTTCGGGAAGTCAGATTGCAGTTGAACTCGGTGCCCAATCTGCGGATCATCTTGAGGCATCAACAGCAATTGAAATTGACCTTATTGCCCATTCAGATACAGTTGCGGTGGCGCTACCTGCGGCTTCCATCGGACTTGGATGTGGTTTTACGCCAGCTAGAAAGCTGTTGGATGCAGGTGCATGTTTGGCCATAGGAAGTGATTGGAATCCGGGTTCTGCACCCATGGGACAATTATTGACGAGTGCGAGTATTTTGGCAACAGCAGAGAAGTTGACGAACGCTGAGTTGCTTGCTGCATTAACCTATCGTGCCGCCAAAGCTTTAAACCTGTCGGATCGCGGCGTGTTAGCCAAAGGCATGAAAGCAGATTTCAGTATATTTAAAACAGCTAATTATCAGGATATTACTTACTACCAAGGAAGTTTGCAACCTACAGCAGTATGGAAAAATGGTCGGGAAGTATTCTCATTATAACAACATGGAAGATACATTTAAGAACGAGGTGGCGGAAGGTATTCCGACCGTATTGCCCCCAAAAGTAGAGCGAGATCATACCATAAGTCATGCCCCCCGACGAAAGGATATTCTCACCCGGTCGGAAGAGAAGCTGGCTTTACGGAACGCATTACGCTATTTCCCCAAACAATGGCATACCGTTTTAGCACCTGAATTTTTAGAGGAGCTCCGTAGTTACGGCCGAATATACATGTACCGCTTTAGGCCCCAATATGCAATGCACGCGCGACCGATCGCTGATTATCCAGCAGAGAGCAAGCAAGCGGCAGCGATTATGTTGATGATTCAGAACAACCTTGATCCAGCTGTAGCGCAACATCCTCATGAACTGATTACGTATGGTGGGAATGGAGCTGTTTTCCAAAATTGGGCTCAATATCGCCTCACCATGCAGTATCTTGCACAGATGACAGATGAGCAAACTTTACATCTCTACAGTGGTCATCCCATGGGTCTTTTCCCGTCGTCACAACATTCACCACGCGTTGTTGTAACGAATGGCATGATGATTCCAAACTATTCGACACCGGATGACTGGGAGCGTTTTAACGCCTTAGGCGTTACGCAATATGGACAGATGACAGCAGGTTCCTATATGTATATTGGTCCCCAGGGTATAGTACATGGCACCACAATTACTGTCATGAACGCTTTCCGAAAACACTTAGCAGCAGATGATACAATTCAGGGCAAGGTATTTTTGACTTCTGGCTTGGGGGGAATGAGTGGCGCACAACCTAAAGCAGGTAATATTGCCGGCTGTATCACCGTATGCGCTGAAATAAATCCCGCTGCGGCAAAGAAACGGCATGAACAAGGTTGGGTAGACCGATTGATCGAAAACATCGATGAACTTGTTGAACAGGTACGGTTGGTGATGGATCAAAAGGAGACCGTATCCTTTGCCTATATCGGTAATATTGTCGAAGTGTGGGAAGCCTTTGATAACGAAAATATTCACATCACTGTCGGATCTGATCAGACATCATTACATAATCCTTGGTCTGGAGGCTATTATCCAATGGGGCTGACCTTTGCAGAATCCAATGCTTTGTTGGCGAGTGATCCTGACAGATTTAAGCAATGTGTACAAGAAAGCCTTGTACGACATGTTGATGCCATCAATAAGCATGTATCCAAAGGAACTTATTTTTTTGATTACGGTAATGCGTTTCTCTTGGAAAGCAGTCGCGCTGGTGCAGCCGTATGGAATAATGACAAGGATCAATTCCGCTACCCATCTTATGTGCAGGATATTCTTGGTCCAATGTGTTTCGACTATGGTTTTGGACCTTTTCGGTGGGTTTGTACCTCAGGAAAGGCTTCGGATCTTCAAAAATCAGACGAAATAGCCATGACAGTTTTGGAAAATCTCCGAAAAGAGGCCCCAGTGGAAATTCAACAGCAGATGCAAGATAATATACAGTGGATTAAAGAAGCTGGAAAAAATAGACTTGTGGTAGGCTCTCAGGCTCGTATCCTGTATGCAGATTCCAATGGACGAATTGCAATAGCAAAGGCTTTTAATGACGCTGTAAAAAGTGGCTTATTTGAGGCACCTATTGTTTTGGGAAGAGACCATCATGATGTGAGCGGTACCGATTCACCTTATCGGGAGACCAGTAATATTTACGATGGAAGTCAATATACAGCAGATATGGCTATTCATAACGTCATCGGAGACAGTTTCCGCGGGGCCACTTGGGTCTCTATTCACAATGGCGGCGGAGTTGGTTGGGGAGAGGTCATCAACGGTGGCTTTGGTTTACTGCTAGATGGCTCAGGGGAAGCAGCTGTTAAATTGGAAAAGATGCTGTATTTTGATGTCAATAATGGGATCGCTAGGCGTGCTTGGGCTAGAAATAAGGAAGCTAATCAGGCGCTAGATCGTGCAATGGAGGGAAATACGGCATTGCAAGTTACGCGCGCGCAACTTGTAGATGACGATATTATTGAACAATTATTTGATCTGAACGAATGAACTTTTTGTTGAATAATCCAGAAATATACAGCAAAGGTGACCAAGCGGTATGGAAAGGGCGTATCGATGGCCAGGATCGTGAATGGATGCGTTGGCATCAATTAATGGATTGTGTTGATCTTCTCGAGCAGCCTGATTTAAGACAGTCCTTCGCTTTTCTGGGATTCTGTAGCGATGAGGGGGTCGGACGCAATCAAGGTCGTGTAGGAGCCAAGGACGGACCCACAGCACTTCGGAATGTCTTAACAAACCTTCCTGTACATTTTTCAGATAAATTACAACTTAAAGATTGTGGTGATATATTGATAAAAGACAGTGATTTAGAGCTGTCGCAGCAGGGTTTAAGTTCTGCCTTAAATTGTATTCTTGAACAAGAAGGATTTCCAGTCATCTTGGGTGGCGGCCATGAAGTAACCTATGGCCATTATTTGGGTGTTAAAGAATTTCTTAAGAGCCGTGATCAAAGTCTAGGCATTATTAATTTGGATGCCCATTTAGACATCCGTCCATTGCACGACGGCAAAGGGAATTCGGGAACGGGCTTCTATCAAATCGAGCAGGACCAGTCTAATGCAGGTTTGCCATTTCATTACCTGGCAATTGGTATTCAAGAAATTAGTAATACCAAAGGATTGCTCGACTATGCCAAAGCGAAGAAAGTACAGATTATAGGGCGACAGGGTCTGGTCGTTGAGAAACTTGATTTCATTCGCGACAAAATTGTACGTTTTGCCAAATCAGTAGATTATGTATATTTGACGGTTGATCTTGATGCTTTCGCTGCAGCTTATGCGCCGGGAGTAAGTGCATTGGCATTTAACGGTATAGTGCCCGATCATTTGTTCTTTACGATCTACGATATTCTACTGGATCTGCCCAACTTAAAATCTGTCGATTTTGCTGAATTTAATCCCCATTTTGATATCGATTCTAGAACGGCGAAATTAACAGCTGATCTGATCTTCAAGTTGATAAACAAACTTGCCATTAAATTTGATCAGCAACTAGCCAGTAGATAAACAGAAAAAAAGATGGGTAAATTGCGACAGCAATCTAACCATCTTTCTGCATATTGGTCGAGGCCTTAAAAAAGCACATCGGCCAATGTCGGATCCTTATCAAAAACTGATTTTGCAAAAGGACATAAAGGCATAATTTTTAAATTTTCTTGACGTGCATAAGTCACTGCCGCCATCAATAGCTGTTTACCTAGCCCTTTTCCTGCATATTCAGAACTTACTTCCGTATGATCTATAATGAATTTTGTGGGGCCAGCCCAGGTATAAGTCATTTGCGCAACTGATTTTCCTTGATCGATAACCTCAAAGCTACCATGTTTATCGTCATTTTTTTGTATTACTTCCATGAGCATGATTTAATGAATGAAAAGTACAAATTAAACAAAATCCAGCAATATATAACATGACATTAGTTGAGAAAAACAGCTGTTTTACCAGTTAGATGGCATAATTTGCTTTTGTGTTTTGTAAAATTGCAGCGATTCTTTTAAATAGCTAATATTTTTAGTATGTTTGCTTTGCGTTATGAGTGTAAATCAAAGCAAAAGACAAGAATTTGCCATTGTGGACATAGAGACTACAGGTGGCCATGCAAAATCGAGCCGGATCACCGAAGTTGCCATTATTATTCATGATGGTAACCAGGTTTTGGAACGTTGGGAGACCTTGGTTAATCCAGGGAAAGAAATTCCAAATTCAATTTTTGCGCTTACGGGAATAGACAATGATATGGTGAAAGATGCTCCATTATTTGATCAAGTTGCCGAACACATTTATGGAATGCTCAAAGACCGTATTTTTGTTGCGCATAATGTAAACTTTGATTATTCATTCATTCGGTTTCAGCTTCAGGAATCGGGCTTCGAGTGGTCAGCAATAAAATTATGTACAGTACGCTATGCCCGAAAAATCAAGCCCGGATTATTGTCCTATAGTTTGGGACGTCTATGTGATTATTTAGATATCCCAATTGAAAATAGACACCGTGCGGGTGGCGACGCCGATGCAACAGCCATTCTCTTTGCTTATTTGAAAGTGCTAGATACCGAACAGGTATTTCAGGATATGATTAAACATAAAGCGCTAGACCAACGTTTTCCACCGCATTTAAATCCCTTGGAATATGAACAATTGCCCAATGATCCCGGGGTCTATTATTTTCATGACAAAGCTGGAAAAGTAATTTATGTTGGCAAGGCTGTAAATATAAAAAAAAGAGTATTGTCCCATTTTACAGGGAATAATATTCAAGCGCAAAGGCAACATTTCTTAAAAGAAATTCATCATATAAGTTATGAGTGCTGCGGAACTGAGCTGATGTCATTGTTATTGGAATGTGCGGAAATTAAAAAGTTCTGGCCAAAATATAATAGGGCACTTAAACGGTATGAGCCTAAATTCGGTTTATTTTCTTATGAGGACCAAAATGGCTATCTCCATCTGGCTATAGGGAAGACGACAAGGGGACAAGCATGTATTCAGCTGTTTCAGCGTGAATATGACGCTATTCAGTTGCTGCAAAGCTTTATTCAGCATGACGCTATTAATCCGCAATTTTGTCAGTTTGGGCACGCCAGTTTGTCTACGAAATCCATCAAGAAGACCGAATTGCCCGATCGAGACCTACACAATACCCGGGTGGAACGTTGTATTGAGGATTGGCTCAAACAGCAGCCATCGTATGTATTGATCGATAAAGGACGTAATTCTGATGAAAAAAGTTGCATTGTCATTGAAAATGGTATTTTTTATGGAATGGGATATATGGATCAATACGGCCAGTACAGCGGGTTTGAAGATATAAAAGGACAAGTTAAAAGATATCAGAGCAATCACTACATGATGGAATTGGTCAAAATGGCAGCAGAAAGACATCCCGCTAAAGTACATTTCTTAACAAAATCAAAGATTTTACCTGACGTTGCGGCAGAGCCCACTTTCTCTTACGAGAAATTGACTCCGAATAGTCTATTTAATTTCTATTAACAGCATATTTTCAAGTCATATTTTGGGAATTTTTTCCGTTTAGTCATTTCAATCTCAGTAATCTGTTAAAGAAATGTGAAATCGCAAATCGCGCGCGATTTTGGTCAAATAGTTGAAATATTCTTTGTGTAGAATATTAAAAAAAGACTTTTCATAATTTAGGTTAATAATTGGTTAGTTAAAAACCTGGGGCTCCCAACCTCAGGTTTTCTTTTTTTTATATTTCCGAACAAGAATTTTAGGTGAAGTATTCCTTTTATTTTGATTATTCAAAATAAATCAGTGTTTTTTTTTATTTGAAGTGTATGTTTCAATTTATTGGTTTTCAATTGATTAATATTTGTCCCCCTTTTGTCCCCCTAAGTTTTTTCTCTCTATAGTTAGTTTAAGTTACTTTAGTGTCAGCGTACTGTAATAGCGGAATTAGTAAAACAAAGATGGGGCGTTTTCTAAAAGTAGCTGCGGTATATCTTATCCATATCTTTATATATAAAAAGGGCCTTTGGCCCTTTTTTTATTCCTAATTCAGATTCCCTTATTTTAACCCAAAGATACCTTGACCTAGATTTTGATATAGATCTTTTTCTTTCGTAAATAATAGGCGATCAACCAATTCAAAGCGACAAATAGCAATGCAAATAGGGCGGAGGATAATTGTTGATTATGCCAACCAACAAACAGGAAATGATAGCTAAAGTTCCAAAGGTTTTGATGTTTATCCCCAATGAGAATAAATGAACAAATCGTAGGGATTAGTCCGCTAAGACAATAGATAAATAGTGTATTCCTGCCGAAGTCGTCAAAGACAGTATAAAATATCCCTCTGATGTTTTGAAATTCGATGAGATAGATTAATATACCAAGAAAAGAGATGGCAATACCCGTTGTGAATACGCAGTAACTGCTGGTCCAGATTTTCTTATTAATAGGAAAAGCAAATGACCATAGATAGCCTACTAAAATAAAGACCAGGCCTACGACAAATAGGTTCATCAGTTCACTTTTGCCGGTCAGTTTTTGAATAATGTATTTTCCTGTGATATACCCGAATATCGTTTGACTGATGGCCGGAAATACGCTCCAGACATCCTCTGGATCAAATGCTGTTCCTTCGCCGTGATAGAGGTGGGATGCACCAAAGATTCGGATATCTAGTGTCGTTCCAAACCAACCTTCCAGACTGTAAGGATCTGCTGGATTACCGTAATAGCAAATTAGCCAATAGAGGAGTAGCAGGAAGATACTAATAACTGCAGCACCTTTAGCCCTAAAATAGTATAGTATCATTGCCGTGCTGAAATAGCAGATTGCAATACGTTGCAGCACCCCAAAATACCTGTACTTGGCAAAGGGAATCCACTCGAGCTGGTGAAGACTATTCCATTCCGCAAAGGGGAAAATATTTAAAAACAGACCAAGTAGAAAAAGGATGATTGTTCTCTTGAGAATTTTATTCCAATATCGTGTGGGGGCTAACTGGTCGCTGTTTTTTAAAGAAAATGCCATAGCGTTTCCGACAGCAAATAGGAAAAATGGAAATATAAGATCTGTAAACGTACATCCATGCCAAATGGAATGTTCAAGTGGAGGAAATACATGATGATAGTTGCCAGGATTATTGACGAGAATCATAGCCGCGAGTGTAAACCCACGGAAAATATCCAGTGATTTAAAACGAGTCATAATAAAGTGTATTGGTAAAAAAGGCTGTTCAAGGATACTCCTTTGAACAGCCTATGTTTGGTCTAATTAATAGCCTGGATTTTGAGTCAGGCTCGGGTTTGCCTGCAGTTCCAATAATGGTATTGGAAGGAGCAGGCTATTTTGGTTAAAATTATACTTAATCAACGTAGGGCTACTCTGCTTGCCGTTATCGCATGTAAATTTGATTTCATTTAATTTATTCATCACATCTACTGTGACACCATAACGGTTTAAATCATCCCACCGTTGCCCTTCAAAAGCTAGTTCTAATCGGCGCTCGTTGAGAATGATGGCCTTTAGGGCACTGGAGCTGATACCGGATAAATCGGCGAGCCCTGCGCGATGACGGATGACATTAAGGGTATTTATTGCCCCTGAAGTATTTCCCAGTGCGTTTTGAGCTTCTGCTTTGAGCAGAATGATGTCCGCAAGTCGTAAAAGGTAAAAATGATCGCCACTTTGGAAGCTGTTGGCATGTTTTTGCTTTACGTTAAATGGGATTTCTGTCGCAGCATCTCCGCAGGGATTCCAAAATTCATCCGCCCAAGGAACTGAATAGAACCAAATGTTGGCGTTCTTTCGTTCGGTGTCGCCAGCATTGTCATAAGCTTCGACAAGATCTTTCGATGGTGTTCCATATCGGCGCCATTCGTTTTCGTTGATTTTGCCATTTTCATCAAGATCCGGGAAAAAGAATGCGCCACCCCAGCAGCTTAGATTGGGACTGCCGGCGATATAGGGAATCTCAATGATAGATTCACTATTATAGTTGTGTTTGCCGTCAAAAAGATCCGCATAGTTTTGAAGGAGCTGGTAACCACCTTTTCCAGCGATCACTGCATCGGCGTATTGCAATACCTTATTGTAATCTCGATCAGGGCGTTGTGCCCATATCTTGGTCAGTAAGGCATTTGCAGCCCCTTTTGTTGCTCTGACCTTGTCAATGGAAGGTTGCCCAAATCCATCGGGTAGGTTGTTTGCAGCAACTTGCAGATCCGAATCGATAAAATCATAAACCTCGGCTACAGTTGATCGCTTGATGCGTAATACTTCTGCATCTGTACTGTTGGAGTGTTTTTCCAAGGGCACACCACCATAAAGCTTGACCAATTGATAATAATGGAAGGCCCTTAAAAATGAAGCTTCTCCAAGAATTTGTTTGCGTCTTTCATCCGAAAAAGTAGGATCTGTGACCTTATCAACGTTGTCAATAACGATATTGCATTTTGAGATTGCTCCATACAGTTCTTCCCAGTCCCTGCGTACCATTTCATTGGTATTGGTGATGTTATTATAGTCAATTTGTGCAAAATCTATTTCGCCACCACCGGCAGCATGGGCATTATCAGAGCGAATATCTGTTTGCAGAATCATTTCCCATTGATAATAATTGGCATTGCTACCTGGACGAGTGCCATTGCCTATAAAAGAATTATAGGCTCCGTTTAATGCTTTCTCAATATTGTCTCCTGTGAGATAGGCATTTTCGCTCGTTACCGTGGAGGTAGGCTGAAGATCTAAAAACTTTTTGCAGGAATTTAGAGTAAGCGATGTCAATAAGGCTATGGCCAATGAAGTATATCTAGTTGATTTCATTTTTTGTAAGCTAAAAGGTTAAAAAGTTAGGTTTAAACCAACAATAAAGGTGCGTGCCTGCGGCGAAGTACCAAAATCGATACCGGGCGCCATATTGGAGCTCACGGTTTGCTGATTAGTTCCCCCATACATGCTTACCTCAGGATCCAAACCTGAGTATTTGGTGAATGTTAACAGATTCTCGCCCGTCACATAAAAACGGACCTTATTGAGCTTCCATCTTTCAAGCACTTGTTTAGGTAGCGTGTAGGCCAGGGTCATCGATTTTACCCTGAGGTAAGAACCTTTCTCTACAAAACGGGAGGAAATTTGTGAATTGTAGTTGTCATCTGTATTGTTTAGATCCGGACGTGGCATAGTACTGTTGTTGTTATCAACAGTCCATCTGTTTAACACGGCAACACTTTGGTTTCTCGGTTCCCACATACCTTCTGTATAAATACGCGTCGCATTAAGGATATCATTTCCCTGTACCCCCTGTAAGAAAAAGGAAAAGTTGAAGTTCTTATAGCTGAAATCATTGGTCATGCCATAAGAGAATTTTGGTGTAGCATTCCCGATGATAGCCATATCACTCGTTTGAAGACCTGTTTCCGGATCAGCCATCTGATAGATCATATCTCCGGTCTCTGGATTGACGCCTTTTGCGATATAGCCCCAGAAGGACCCCAATGCAACGCCTTCTTTTGCAATCGTACTATTACCCCGACCATCGATATTTCCGTCATAATAGGTTCCGCCATCAATATTCAGGACTTTATTGCGATTGAGCCCAAAGGTCACAGTTGTATTCCATTTGAAATCGTGAACGAAATTTCGGCTACTCAATTCGAATTCAAAACCTCTATTTTGTAGGTCGCCTAAGTTTTTCAGCGCAGTTCTATAGCCCGAACTGTACGGAACCCTTGAGCTGAGAAGTAGGCCTACAGTCCTTTTTGCATAATAATCTGCACCAAATATCAATCTCGAATTAAAGAAACTGGCATCCACACCAATATCGGTCTGATTTGTTGTTTCCCATTTTAAATTGGGATTGTCCAGGGTAGCAGGCGTATAACCGGGTACAACTTGGTCGCCGATGTTATATGATCCTGTCACGTCGACTAAACCGAGATAGGAAAAGGCCGGAATTTGGCTATTTCCAACTTTACCCCAACTCGCACGGATTTTCAAATCGTTTACGGTGTTTTTCAGCGAACTGAAGAAATCTTCATTGGATAAACGCCAACCGGCAGAGAAAGAAGGGAAGTAGCCCCAGCGGTTATTTGGGCCAAATACAGATGATGCGTCAGCCCGCAGATTTGCTGTAAATAGGTACTTGTCGTTATAATCATAACCAATTTTTGCGATGCCAGATACAGTGGATACAGCGGCGTCTACTGCCGTAGGCATCGCTGTGATCATCGAACCACCATTGACCGTGTGGATTGCTGGATTAGCAAAATTTTGCGTAGCAATATTTGAGGTTGTTGTTTGTGTTTTCGTTGTAATATAGCCTAATAAGCCTGTAAAATGGTGCTTGTCACTAAAGGTTCTATTATAGTTTAATGTATTTTCGGACATCCAATACTGATTGTCCTGCTGCTGGAGCGTTGCCATACCCTTATATTTTCGACCTTCCGTTGTACGAAAAGGATCTACGAAACTGCGGTACTGGTTGTTAAATTTCTCATACCCAAACAGCGATTTGAATTTTAATCCAGGTAGGATATTGGCTTCCACAAAGGCATTTCCTGTAAATCTGTTGTTGATATAGCTGTGCTCGTTGCCTGTTGCCAATGCAACGGGGTTGTCAAGATCTGTATAGAATGGATCTACTGTGAAAGAACCTTTGTCGCCATATATTCCGATTACTGGAGAGCCCAGATAAGCATTCATGATGACTCCATTTCGGGAGTTCTCGGTAATATCCACGTCGTACCAACGGTTGTACGATAAGCTGGTCCCCACCTTAAAGATTTTATTGATCTGATGATCCAAATTAACCTTGAAATTGACCTTGTTTACTGTATTTGTGATGACCGTACCATTATCTTTTTGATAAGATCCCGAGATGTAAAACCCTGTCTTTTCATCTCCACCGCGTACTGAAGCCTGGTATTTTTGGCTGTGACCGGTGCGGAATAGCTGATCTGGCCAGTTTGTATCAGCGGTATATTTCGACCAATCCAAGGCTTCTCCCATCTCAGTCATTAATTCTCTATATTGTGCCGCATTTAGAACACTAGGCTTTTTTCTGATGCCTGAAAATCCTTGATAGGTTTCGAAATTTACCTGTGTCTTACCGTTTGTTCCTCTTTTGGTTGTAATCAATACAACGCCATTTGCGCCAGAAGATCCATAGACAGCGGCTGAAGCAGCATCCTTTAATACAGAAATGCTTTGAATATCGGATGGATTGAGCTCCGATATGTTTTCAGTAGGAACACCATCTACAATGTATAATGGATTGCTACCTGCAGTAATTGTTGAAGTTCCGCGAACGCGAATAGAGAAACCAGCTTGAGGTTGTCCGGAAGATTTTACAATTTCCACCCCCGCCATTTTGCCCTCCATAGCACTCGCTAATTGGGTCACAGGGCGATCTTCAATATCTTTTGTACTCATGGTTGCAATGGCTCCCGTGATGTCTTTTTTCTTCTGTGTTCCAAAACCGACCACAACGATCTGTTCCAGTTGGTTGTTGGCAGTTTTTAGCTGTATATTGAGGTAACTATTGGAACCTACCGTACTACTGATAGTCTCATAACCTATTGAACTAAAGCTGAGTTGATGGGTAGTAGTCGCTTCAATAGAAAACTCACCTTTACTGTCTGTTTCCGTTTGTTTACCTGTTGTTGTATTGCGGATGGTGACCCCTGTTAATGCTTTACCGTCGCCATCGGTAACGCGCCCTTTGACAAGCTGTTGTATATTGATCGTGTTTCTTAAAGGTATGTCATTTATTTTCTTTTTTAGGACAATGGTGTTGTTGACAATTTTGTATGAATACGACAGCTCTTTCAGGTTGTCATCCAGAATTTCAACAATAGAACCATCTTTATGGTTTATGCGGATTTTTTGGTTATCATTAATCTGTGAGTTATCGTACAGAAACACATAAGAACTCTGACGCTCGATTTCTTTAGCAAACTTTGCCAAAGTGTATTCCTTGTCTTGTAACTTGATTTTAGATTGGTTTACATTCGCCATCGCCAAATTATTTGCATGGGAAACGCATTGGATAGCAAGTAAAGCAGCAAATAGTTTTGCCTTTTTACCAGCCCCTTGGATGGTTTTAAGTTTGTGCATAATTAGTTGGGTAAGTTTGTTTTATATTAGATAATTTAGAGTTCAACTTCAATTTTATTGTTTTCCAATCGGCATTTTATATCCAGAAAGTTGAGGGTCTCAACCAGTTGCTGGGCAGTTGAATTGCGTTTTATCTTACCTGTCAGTTCACGCTTTTCATTTGTTCCTTTATACACGATATCCACATTATACCAGCGTTTTATGGCGGCAAGCGCATCTTTAATGGGTGTCGATTCGAAATAGAAAAAACCATTTTTCCAGGCCATTGCTTCTTCGATATTGGCTTCTGCTACGATAAGATTCCCGCCAGTGGTAAATGCTGCTTGACCAGGTTTCAGCATTTTTGACTTACCGAATTGCGAGACTTGTACAGAACCTGCTATAAGTGTGGTTTTATTGTTTTCATTTGGATAAGAGCGTACATTAAAATGGGTTCCGAATACACGAATGGTCTGTTCATTGGATCGCACATAGAAGGGGCGCTTGCTATCGTGGCTGACCTCAAAATAGCCCTCCCCAGATAATTTTACTTCCCGGCTATTCGACGCAAAAGATTCAGGAAACGTCAGCACGGATCCAGCATTTAGCCACACCTTACTGCCATCGGCCAAAATGATCGTATACTCTGTTCCAATCGGGGTTTCAATGGTATTGGTACGGCTTGTAGCAGTTTTCCTACTGGCTGTAAATTGATATTGCACGGTTCCGGAAGCAGTCGTAATTACTTTCACCTGTTCATCCTGATGGAGAACGCTCTGTTGCTGGGCAGAAAGATCAATTTTAGTTCCATCGGCTAAAGTTAATACGGCCGCCTTAATGCCCGGGTGAACCTGTTGTTGCATCTTCACGGCTACCCGCTGGCTATCTCCAGATGTTCTTTTAACAAGGTAAAGGGGTAATATAAACAACAGTGCCAAAGCAGCAGCTATTCCACCCAACTTCACCCGTTGCGGAATTCGCCTGATTTTTGACGCTTGGATTTCCTGCTTTATATTGGAAAATAACAGCTCTTTGAGTTGTTGTTCATCGGTTGCCAGCCCCTCAGGAATAGGGAGAGGTTCGCCATTACTTGTTTCATACCACTCTTGCAATTCGGCTTCCTCTTCAGGGGTACATGTGCCTTGAAGCCATTTGTAAGCCAATTGCTTTATCCGGAATTGATTATGATCAACCATATTTAGGGGTTATTTATATATAGAGTCCCTAGATTGGGTTGATACCCTGACAAGTAGAGAAAAAAAATCACAAAGTAATCAGAAAGCGCTGAATACCAGCGCGTATTTTTTTTAAGGCACGGCTTAATTGGGTTTCGACCGTTTTCACAGAGATGTTCATGTGCTCAGCGATCTGTTTATAAGTGAGTCCTTCTTCGCGGGATAATTTGAAAACAAGCTGGCATTTTTCGGGCAGTTCCGAAACAAGCTGATCCAGCCGAACTCGAAGTTCTTCAAACTGAAGCCAATCTTCCGTCGAGTTATCGAAATCGGCCCATTCCGTATCGTGTTTAAAAACTTCCTGCTTGTATTGTTGCGCCAGATATTTAAAGACTTTGTATTTAACGGCCACAGCGAGGTAGGAGGCGAGATTGCTTTCAATTTGGAGTTGATGGCGTCTCAGCCAAAGCGAAGTAAAGATGTTTTGAACGATTTCCTGCGCGTCTTCCAGCGAATTTGTTTTGCGCGCAGCCTGGTAATAAAGCTTTTTCCAATAGCGATCATAAAAAGCTTCGAAAGCTAAGCTATCGTCTTGTTGAACCAATACAATCAACTCTTCATCTGAATGGCCTCCAAAATCTTTCATGCAAGACAATAATTTGTTTTTCTACGGTTAACGACGTGTAATGCGAATCGCGCCATAAATGTAGGGACTAAATTGGCAATAATGCAACTTTAATCTGTAAAAGCTGGTTTTGAACAGCTAAATACCTATTTTACAAAGACCAAGGGGAGGGCAAATAGGCAAAAAAAAAGAGTATCTGTTGATTCAGGTACTCTTTTTTTACGGGTACTTCTTAGAAGTTTGGTTTCAACAAGTATTTGTCGTAGAATCGGAAAATATGATCCGCAGCCTCTTCGGCAGTATCGACAATACGGTATAGTTTCAAATCTTCTTCGCTGATATATTTGTTAGGAATCATTGTATTCTGAACCCAGTCCATCAACCCTTTCCAATATTCAGAGCCAACCAACACGATCGGAAAACGTGCAATTTTGCCGGTTTGAATCAATGTGATTGCTTCAAAAAGCTCATCCATGGTTCCAAAGCCTCCTGGCATAACAATATAACCCTGAGAATACTTCATGAACATCACTTTTCTGACGAAAAAGTACTTGAATTCAAGTAGTTTGTCGCGATCAATATATTTGTTGTGAAACTGCTCAAATGGTAATTCAATATTTAGACCAACAGACTTTCCTCCGGATTCATAAGCACCTTTATTGGCTGCTTCCATAATTCCAGGTCCACCGCCCGAGATAATACCATAACCGCGTTCTGTCAATAAACTGGCAATATCGACCGCCATTTGATAATATTTGTGTTCACGTGGCGTACGTGCTGATCCAAATATCGATACACAGGGACCAATTTTTGCCAATTTCTCAAATCCGTCCACAAACTCTGACATCACTTTAAAAATCTGCCATGAGTCCTTAACTTTAATTTCCTGCCATGTTTTGTTTTCAAATGCGCGGATAATTTTATCTTCTTTTGTAATGTCCATATATAACGTTATACATTTAATTCTAAATTCCAATTTTTCAAAAAGGAATACAATATAGCTATTTTTTTAATAGTAGCTACTTTTTCTGATTATTCTTACATTTGCATTATGAATTTTTCTTCTAAACTTCTTGAGAATGCCGTCGCTGAATTTGGAAAACTACCAGGCGTAGGGCAAAAGACAGCATTACGACTGGTTTTGCATCTGCTGAAGCAATCCGATGCGGATGTAGCCCGTTTTACAGCCGCTATTGATCGCTTGAAAGAAGATATTCAGTATTGCCAGGAATGTTTCAATATTTCGGATCACAGTATATGTGAGATATGTGCCTCCTTTAAACGTGATAAAAGCTTGATTTGTGTTGTGGAAGATACACGTGATGTGATGGCCATTGAAAATACAAATTCCTATCAAGGTGTATATCATGTATTGGGTGGGTTAATTTCGCCAATGGACGGTATTGGTCCTGCGGATCTAAAAATTGAGGGATTACTCAATCGAATTCAAAGAGGTGAGGTGGAAGAAGTTATTCTGGCACTTTCAGCAACAATGGAAGGGGATACCACCATTTTTTATTTATATCGCAAATTGCGTGAGTTTGATGTTAAAATTACAACCATTGCCCGCGGTATAGCCTTTGGTGGTGAATTGGAATATGTGGATGAACTGACCTTAGGACGGTCCATTGCGACACGGGTGCCTTACGAGCGCAATGTTGGTTAATTGTATTTCAGATAGATTTGTTTCACACCCTCGTGTATCTTTCTTCCTTTGTCAATCTGTTGTTGTCGCCATAGGCTGTCGGTGATCATATGATTTGCTTTTTTATTTTTTAAGATATTCACATAAGCGATTTTACCGAGTACCGTTTTCCTTAAACCAAGTAATGAACACGAATAGTCTCCCAATAGATAATGATTGTAGTAGAGATGAATTTCACGCATAAGCTTTCGTCCCCATTTGTTTGTGGGGTAGGCTGCTTTAATGGGCTCTTCCATGAGCGCTTTTGCTAAGGCTAAACTATCCTGATCTCCTGATTGTTGGGTCATCGTCCAATAATACAACGCTTCAATAGCTTGCTCCTCGGTGTCGGGTAGCAATTGCGTGGGAATGCCCAGCAATGTCCCAATAAATTTCCAAACATGGAATAAACCATCAACCTCGCTTTTCAATATATTGAATTTCATGCGTTTTAGCCCTGTTAGATAAACAAGAGAGAATCCGAGGTTGGTCGCTAGCATATCCCAAGTGTTTAAAGGGATGCCCCATTTTTCTGTTTGCCACTGACCGTGCTTTAGAATATTTAACCGAGCATACGAATGGATACATCGGGTAAGTAGGATGGCCTCAATGCCGATATTACCCTTTTTCAGTGCATTGTTACCTGTGACGTCAACCCAAAAGGTGACCGTTTCGGTGAGCCTTTTGACAGCACCTTTTTTTAACGCACCTGTAAAAATTAGGGGTTTATTGATGGCACTGGATTCATAGCCCCCCATGAGGACATAGTCCCGTAATACGACAAGTCCTGATAAGCCCGAACGTTGGCTGAGGCCAATGCCTTGCTCTATTTTATCCCAATCTAACCAAGAGGGACTGAGATCCAATGTCTGTAGAAAATTCTGCAATATGGGTTCGTATGCGGCATCAATAGGCTTTCCTGCAAGTGCATCTTTAAGCAGTTGTTGACCTTGAGGGAAACCAATTTTTAGGTGGAGCTGTTCGACAAGCTGGTCGCAGCTATTGTCAAATTGATCGAGTAAAGGTACAAATTGATCGGCAGCAGCGATCGAAGGTTTAGTCGGCAATTTGCGAAGCAATTCCACGCCAAGACCTCTCGACCAATAGAAAGAAAATGAACTTGTATTAACTTGATAACGCTCGGGTATTCGCCTCTCTTTTATTGAGTTGTCCAAGATATATAACCTCCTGTTAATGTGATTGTATTGTTCGATTTATTGAATTTAAAGTCTATATAATCCGTTTGACAAGATAAAAGATCACTGCAGCAAAATTGACGGTCAATTTTAAAATGAAGTCTAAAAGAGCCACCTGTCTGATCAGCAAAAAAAGTCAGCCTGTTGACGCTAAAGTCACTTAAATGCGGGCCGCCATCTTTATCTTCCAATTGATCGATAACGTAATCATTGATTTCTTTCTGATGTTTGTCGACGAATGGTAGGAGCTCTTGATCGGTGAACGGTATGATTAAACTGTCTTTTTCTATCGCTATTCTGATGCTAATTTCTGCCATTTTATTATAGTGTGCTAATAAAGATCTCTCCAGTTTGGGATATATAGATTGAAAATTGCTTCTGTTTCCTTTCGGGTCTTATCCGCAAATTTACAGAAAGCCTTTAGAATAATTAGATTGATGTGTTCTTTTTTAAAATCTATGAGTCGATTTGAAAATTGAAATCCACCTTCAACGATTCTAAAATCACTTTTGGGTAGTTTACGGATGGTTACTGTTGCCACATCATATATATCCAATTGCTCCTCCCAGTAAGCAATTTGCTTGACGACTTCATGGTAGAGTAATTCCTGGCACCATTTGTACAGTAAGTTCAAGGTATTTGTGTTCTTCTTTTGATATACACATATGCTCGTTGCTGTCAATTCAACAGTTGGTAGCATTGCGGACGGATAAATCTTGACCAAATAAGGTTTTCCAAATAGGTAGTAGGGATCTTCCAGATAGGAATAGGATGAATCTTCCGATTTATTTTCTGGAGGATTTAGCTTAATGTACTCTTTGAGGAAAGCAACATCGCAATGCGCTGGAGCATATACACGATAGGGTGATGAACTACCTAGAATCTGGATGTAATCTTTATTCCAAAGTACTATTTCGTAAAATATACTCCCTATTTCAATTTGCATGTTTCGATCTTAAGTTGGAAATGAGGCATAGGCATTCGACCTAAATCAGACCCTATAAACTATTTCAAAGTAACGTTTTTTTGATATTAATCAATAATGATAATCGTAACAATTTCTGTCAATAATTGCGGGCAAGCTTAAGGGCTTCGTTAGAAAAAATTATAGCCTATTAGTAATCAACTTCGGACTGTAAGCAGTATGTCTGTACGATGAAGCCATGGTAGTTGCACATAAAAAAGGTGGACTCAACGTGGACTTACTGTGGACTCACTGTGTTTACAGTATGAAGCTGGTCATAAGTTGGAAGTAATTTTTAGTATTGTTACCAGCTCTCACTAGCTTTTGTTTTTTGTTTTAATATTTAGATACTATCTTTGGAATACTGTTTATGTATCAACCCAACGACCATTTTCCAATACTAGATCTGCAAAAATTCCAGGAAGGGATTATTGCGGATTGTGACCTGCTTTTTCACGAACTTATTGGTCCTCGGGAAATTAATGAGCCGCATAAACATGATTTCTTTATTCTCTTATTATTTGAAGAGTCTGTAGGTACGCATACCATAGACTTCGATCACTTTACGCTTGGATGTAATCAATTACATCTCGTTTTTCCAGGTCAGGTACATCAGTGGAAGATGGACGACTCGACCCATGCATTGCAGCTCATGATCAGCAGACGTTGGTTCGAAAGCTTATTACCTGCATTGCGATTTCCTATTTCTTATTATCTAAAGCATTTGGTCATTGATCTTTCAGCGATCCACTTTCAGTCGCTATCGGCAGAATTTAAAGCAATTGCAGCTGATCTAGCGGACGATCATATCCTATGGGAATTGATTTACGCGCGGGTTAAAGTAATTGCCCTTCTGATTAGCAAGATCGTTCAGGATAATTATCATGATTATGAACAACATCAGGATAATCCGATTGTGGCAAAATTTGTTCAGCTTATCGATGAATGGTATAAAAGTGAAAAATCCGTTGCTTTTTATGCCGAGAAGCTAAATATATCCGCAAACTATCTGAATGTGTTAAGTAATCGGGTGTTACACAAGTCAGCTTCATTTTTGATTCAGGAACGCGTGTTATTGGAAGCAAAGCGCTTGCTTAAAATTTCGGATAAAACGATCAAAGCTATTGTCTTTGATCTGGGATTTTACGATAATGCAAGCTTCAGCAAGTTTTTTAAATGCCATACAAATATGACACCAAGTCAGTTTAAAGCGCAGCCATAATTTCTACACAAGCTGTGATAATTCATACAAGGATCATTGTCCCAAATCACTTAGCTTTGGTGAAAATGATTTAAGCATGAATGAAATCAATCAAAATCAAGATACTTATTTGTTGAGGAACGTATTGCTAGAAACAGGCTTTCTTTATGAGAAGGAAGAAATTGTTGCTACGAAAACGGCATTATTTGATATTCAAATCGAGGCAAATAAAATAAAAAATATAGAGCCAGCGCAATCGGGGATTGACGGAAAAGGCTTCGACATGAAAGGTAAATTGGCCTTACCGCCATTCCGTGACATGCACATTCATTTAGATAAAACTTTATACGGCCTGCCCTGGAAGGCGGTATTTCCAAAAAACAGGACTGTAAAAGATATGATTGCCAAGGAACAGATCATCATCCCTGAATTGTTGAAAACCTCTGTCGAACGGGCCGAAAAATTGATTGCGCTATTGCAGGGCTACGGAACAAATTTTGCGCGCGCACATTTTAATGTAGACCCAACATCGGGGACGAAGTCATTGGAACATCTGTTACAGGCACTGGAACATTTAAAGTATTCCTTTGCTGCAGAACTGGTCGCATTCCCCCAACATGGTCTATTCTATACAGAATCCGCGAAGTTAATGGAGGAAGTTGCAAAATGGGAACAGGTGGATTTTATCGGTGGTTTGGATCCCTTTAGTATTGACGGCAGTATCGAGAAACCGATGGACTTGACGGTTCGACTTGCATTGGACAATAACAAGGGAATCGATATCCACTTGCATGAAGGTGGAGAATCAGGTGTTAAAACTATGGAATATTTGATTGATAAAGCATTGGAAAACCCCGCATTACAGGGACGCACATTTATCAGTCATGCTTTCGCCTTAGGCTACCTGCCGAAAAAAGACTTAGAACACATGGCCGAACGACTGGCAGAAGCGAAAGTCGGTATATGCAGTTCGGTTCCTTTCCGCAATATGTTGATGCCATTTCGGGAACTGAAAAAGGCGGGAGTGGAAGTTTTTGTGGGGAATGACAATGTTCAGGATCATTGGGGTACTTTTGGTAGTGGTAATATGCTTCAGAAAGCTAATCTAGCCGCGCAATTATATGGTTATGAAACTGAATTCGAGCTATCTCGTTGCCTTTGTTATGCGACCAATGGCAAAATCCCGCTTGATGACCACGGGAATTCGGTATGGCCGAAAGTAGGAGATGATGCTAGCCTTCTTTTTGTCGACGCGAGTTGTTCAGCAGAAGCAGTTTCTCGGATCTCGACCGTCCATGGGCTTATTCATCAGGGAAATCTCGTCAAATGGAACAATAGTTCACAAGCTTTATTAAAATAGCACATAATAAGAACATTTGACATGCCAATTTATCGTCTGGGGAATTGGCATGCTCATTTTTTAGGAGGGATTACGGTTAATGTAGGAAAGTCGTCTTGCAGTAGTCTATTTTATAAGAACCTTGCTCATGGACCAATTGAACCTCGTTTTTGGTTCGGATATTATCGCCGTAATCAATAAATACGATAAACTTGCTCTCCGTTATTTTGTCGATTTTAACATCCTTGATATCCAATGCGTCGTCATTACCTCTTCCAAATAACCAGGTTTCCGCTGTATATAAGGGATAGATTTTTTCCCATTTAGCTTTGTAAGCTGCTTCAGCTTTGGGCAGTTCTTCATCTGTGAGGTTAGATGGCCCGTAAATTTCATTGGCATCTTTTAAGAACGCCTGAAAGCGTTTGGTACATAAGGCATCTTCTTTGTCCAGATAGTAACAATATTTGCCGGATGCAGAACTTTTACATTTAAAAATCTCTTTTAACCAATCTTCCGCTTGCTGATGCTGAGCAATTGTCGTGTTTTGCTTCACTGTGCCTGTGCCGTCGTTGATTAAAACCTGCTTTGCAGGATGTTCCACTGCAGTGCTTTTATGGTTTTTCGTTGGATTTATACAGCTCGCTAGCATGTAAAACAGCAGTATTGTTGCATACAAACTTTTCATCTTTTGATATCGTCTTTTATTTGGGTGTAAAATTAGGATATAAATCCCATAACACGATCACGGATTACCGCTATATTTCTACAGCATATTTACCAAAAAATCCTATTTCCCATTCTTGTTGAAATAAAGCAAAGCTCTGTGTGCCGATCGTGTGGCGTATAAACGCAATACATCTGCGTAGTTAAGAGTCCCTTGTTTCTTTCTGATGCTAATTATTTATTTTTAATTGCTGTATAACAGCATTTTATGTTTTCTCTATATTTTTTTTACTTCTTTTTTTTTCTACGCAAATTCCCTGCGCATTAACCCAACGATATTTGTAATGTCAACAATGACAAACGTTCTTTGATGAAATTATAGCGAATAGCTTTAAGATATATACTTCTTGATGAAGTATTAAAGAAGCCTTTCTTCTTCAGTGGCATCCTGGTCACCTGTTTCAGTATAGCAGGTTAGTATTGTTCTCTATGAGAATCAATATACTGATAAAACGAGAAGTTGAAAGGAAAGTGCTCGTGTTAGAGGTTCGAGTCCTCTCCCGTAAAAAGGTAGCTCAAGGGTAGAGCAGAGCAGATAGTTGTGGGTCGTAGGTTCGATTCCTACTCCTGAGCAATCAGGATAGTTCAGTCTGGGTAGAACAACAGCTCAATCGTGTGGGTTCGAATCCCACTTCCATTTTCGGATGGAATAGCATAAGGGTATTGCACCGAACTGTCCATTCGGACATTCAAAGTTAAGACCTTCTTTAAAAAGGTCATTTGGTAGAAGCTTGCTATCTTTTTATCCTGCTTATGCGCTGTTTTCATGCGACTATGCAATTGATTGATGGCCTGAGATTCCTAAGATGTGGTATTTGAATTTATACTAAAAAGTCGTGACCAATAAGATGGGGTATTTGTTCACCGACTTTTGATTTTAAAAGCGGATACTTGGGCTTTTGAATCCCGCTTGAGGTCAAGGGATAAAAAATAGCAGGTTTTATAATAGCAATAATTAAAATTTAAAAGAATATACAAATGAAAAGAGTACAGATAACTACAGCGGAAATCGGATTGGTTATTAAAAACAATATGGTGGTCCGTGTTTTAAAATCCGGTAACTATTGGTTGGGATTTGGTGAAAAACTGGAGAAATATACAACTACTCATTCATTTCCTTCCGATCGTAATATCGATGTGCTTTTGCAGTTGGCAGGTTTTAGTGAATTGGTTGACATCGTTGAGGTGGGCGATACGGAGATTTGTCTTGTTTTTTTGAATAATAATTTCGAAAAGACGTTAGCCTCCGGCAGACATGTTTTTTGGAAGGAATTGCGTGAACGCAGATTTCAACTGGAAGACATTGCGGAGATTGAGGTTCCGGCATCTTTAAATCGTCAGTTGTTGGAGAAACAGAGTTTGAGCTATTATGTACGTCAGTATAAAATTGAACCAAATGAGAAAGCCCTGCTTTTTGTAGACGGTGTGTTTGTGGATATCTTGAAGTCGGGAACGTATTATTGGTGGAAGAATGCAAAAACCATAGCGATTTCAAAAGCTGATATGCGGGTTTTGACCTTGGAGGTGGTAGGACAGGAGATCTTGTCTAAAGATAAAGCACAGATCAGAATCAATTTCACGCTGCAATATCAGATTGTGGATATTGTCAAAGCACTATTGAATAATAAAGACCACGAGAAGCAATTGTATTCGTTGATGCAGTAGACCCTACGGTCCTATATCGGGCAGATGACGTTAGACGAGCTGATGGAGCGGAAGACTGAAATACAAGGCTATATCTTAGAAAATACATTACAACAGGTTGCGAGCATGGGACTAACACTGTTGACCTGCGGTGTTAAAGATGTTATTTTACCAGGGGATGTGCGGGACATCATGAACCAGGTGTTGATTGCAGAGAAGAGGGCGCAGGCAAATAGCATCATGCGTCGCGAAGAGACCGCTTCGACACGGAGTCTGTTGAATACGGCGAAACTGATGGAAGAAAACAGTATGTTGTTTAAGTTGAAGGAAATGGAATATGTCGAAAAGATCGCAGAAAAGATCAATACGATTTCGGTTTCCGGAAATGGACAGATTGTTGACCAACTCAAACAATTGTTTGTGAAATAAAAGATTATTAAATTGAAAGAGGTGCAGGTAGCAACGTAAAGAGCTGTTGTTACCTGCTTTGGAGGATTTGTAAAGCTACTCTATAAATTAGAAAGTAAGAAAATGGAAAATAAGAGAATAAACGGCAATGACTTAATTGCTTTGGGATATAAAGAAAATCATAGCTTGGGAGTAGCACTGAAGATCAACAGTAAAAGACACGGTTTTACGCGGGCAGAAATGCTTGAAAAGTTTAAAGCTGTTTTGGAAAATCCGACCAGCTATTCTGATGATGCTGTTTTCGGAATTTTAGCGAGTGCTCTGCTTGGGCAAGAGGCAATTGACAAGTCATTAATTGTCTTGAACGAAAACCCGGCGGATTATACCATTTACGGTTCGTCTGAAATTGAAACAGGGGCGAAAGCACAGATGAATATCGCCATGAAATTACCAGTTTCGGTTGCCGGAGCATTGATGCCAGACGCCCATCAAGGATACGGATTGCCAATCGGAGGAGTTCTGGCGACAAATAATGCCGTGATCCCTTATGGTGTTGGTGTCGATATTGGCTGTCGCATGGCTTTGTCCATCTTTGATCTACCGGGTTCATTTGTGGAGCACAATATAATGACGCTGAAAGATATTATTCTACGAAACAGTAAATTTGGGGCTGGTAATGGATACCTGAGACATGAACGCGTAGATCATGCTGTACTGGAAAACAAATTATTCAATGAGAATAGTTTACTTTCCTCCTTGAAGGATAAAGCCTGGACCCAATTGGGCTCTTCCGGTGGGGGGAATCATTTTGTGGAATTTGGTATAGTCGAATTTGAGGAAAGAGATGAGGTTTTAAACATTGATAGCGGCAGTTATTTGGGTTTGTTGACACATTCGGGTTCAAGAGGAATGGGCGCTACCCTAGCAGCACATTATACCAAGCTGGCCAAATCCCTGTGTAAGTTACCTTATCAAGCGGAAAATCTGGCTTATTTGGACCTGGATAGCCATGAGGGACAGGAGTATTGGCTGGCCATGAATCTCGCTGGCGATTATGCGTCAGCCTGCCACGAAGTGATCCATGACAAGATCACGTTGGCTTTAGGAGCTGAATTGTTGGCGAAAGTTGAAAATCACCACAATTTTGCATGGAAGGAAACTTGGAATGGTCAAGATGTTATTGTACACCGAAAGGGTGCGACGCCCGCTGCAAAAGGGGTAATGGGGATTATTCCGGGCTCCATGGCGACACCAGGGTTTTTGGTTCGCGGAAAAGGGGAGTCGAATGCTATACAATCGGCATCTCATGGGGCAGGTCGACTGATGAGCCGTACACAAGCGATTAAAACCTTATCTTCCCATGACCTTCATGCGATGCTTAAAGATCAAGGTGTTATGCTGCTTGGAGCAGGGATGGATGAAGCGCCGATGGCCTATAAAGACATCCACACTGTCATGGCTTCACAAAAAGATCTTGTTGATGTCGTGGCAAAATTTTCGCCCAAGATTGTCCGCATGGCAGATGATGGGAGCAGAGAAGACTAATGGCAAGAAAAAGCGGCTCAGATTGATATCTGAGCCGCTTTCGTATTTAATTTCTTTTGATTACCTGGCCGTCGCCACTTCCTTATAGGTGTATACGTTATAAGGATATAGTTTTTTAGCTAGCGTTTTCGCAATAAAACTGCTGATGAGTAGGGGGGCTAGTAATAAATATCCGGAAGGAACAAGGCTTGCAATAATAAAGATCGCCGTGAAAGGTGCATGTATAGCCGCAGAAAGCATTGCTGCAGCACCAAAAAGGGCAAAATTAATAACCACCAATTGTGTGCCTAGATAATGGTTGCAAAGCTGTGCAAACAAAACGCCTAACAATGCACCTGTAACAATACTGGGGGCAAAAACGCCGCCGTCACCACCAGCACCTAGCGTCAGAGAAGCCACAAAAGGTTTTAAGAGAACAAGCAGGATCAACGGAAGAAAGTAAAGTAAATTGACAGAATCATGCAGACTGCTTTTTAGAACCTCTCCAAGACCATGATAGCTGTCGCCATAGAGTACCGGTAAGAAAAAGATAAATGTTCCAACTGTGATTGCACCCAAGTTGACACGGATAAAATTACTTTTTATGCCTGCAAAATAGGACTTCGCATAAATTACCGTTTTAGTAAAATATAATGCTAAAATCCCGCCAATCAATCCCAAAATAGCGACAAAAGGGATCGCTTGCCATCGCCATGCTTTTACCTCAAATGTAAACAAAGGACTTGCGTCAAGATAATAGACAAATACGGAAGCCAGGGCCATTGAAGTTAGTCCGCTAATGAGCAAGGTCTTGTTATATCTGCGTGCAATTACCTCAAAAGCAAAAAGAAAACCACCCAATGCACTTCCAAACAACAGGGTGACTCCAGCGATTACGCCAGCGCAGATCAACTCGGTTTTGTAAGCCCAAGCTGGATGTAATCGCTTATACGCTTGGTTACCCACCGTGGCTGATGCAACAACTGTAGAAACTTCAACACCGGTTGACCCACCAAAAACTACCGTTAGAAAACCATTGATATAATGTGAAGGAATCTTAAAAAAAGGTAAATGGTCTTTTCTTGTTTCTAGTGTCGTATAAATTTCTTTGATCCCTTTGTTTTTTCTGTTTTGAAAAGCGTATTTCCGTAAGAAGTAAATCGCTGTAATACCTATGCTGGGTAAAACAATAAAAAGTTTGGCATCCCAGGAAGATACACTTTCAAACAATTCTTCCTGTACATAAGCTGTGCTGTGTTTGAGGCTGTATGCCAATACACAACAAACGATACTGACGAGCGCTGAACTTCCAATTAATTTTAGATAGCTATATCGAACAACTTTTTTTCTGTATGTCGTATTGCCTTGCATCATGTTTTTCTTTAAATCGACACAAAGGTAAGGGTTATTTAGTTTAAAATAAACGATAAATACCTTAACACATACGTTTTGTTACGATAAAGACCCTAATGAATGCCTATGTATATATCCACCTTTGCATCGTGTGGGTTTTGGGCTTTTTCGCCATATATTTCGAGGTCTGCGGCATACGTTCTGGGTAAATCCGAACGCCATATCCTTTGCCAAGTTTCATAAACGATGCCATCTTCCAAATTTCCTTCTGCTGTAAAATGTCGGTAATGGTTTTCAGCGATATGAATACCGTCCAAGTCTTCGGGTAGTTCTTCAAGATTGCTGACTTTACAGCCTAATAAAGTCGTATAAGGCAATGTGTGATCTTTTTCATATTCGGTATAGATACAATAGAGTTCGCTGGATATCTTGTTGGGAATACGGCTCAACACATCTTCTTTAAAAAAGCGGGCCCAAAGTTCTGGAATGTCTTTCGCCGCCTGCCCATTTTGGTTGCTTGTACGGATGGCAAGACCTATTATACTGAATGAAGGGATTATTTTATTATTCATTTCGCTTAGTTTTCCCCAAAGTTAGATCGGCCAATGACAACCCTATGTCATGACCAAAGGGCTAATGTTGTTTTTTCCAGATTTTATCTACTTGGGACAGATATTCTGCCAAGGCAGCTGAACCATACCAGGGGTAAAACGAAGCTTCTAAGAGGCCGTTTTTTATCGCTGGATCGTTCTCTAAAATATGCTTTGCCGCATCAGTTGAAGCCATGTTATTTAAGATAAAAAGGCCCCGAAAGTTGTCGTCATTTTTTCCAAATGGGCCAGCAACAATCAATTGCCCATTTTTTACGAGACGATTGATATTTTCCATGTGACCTTTGAAACATTCATTAATGAATTGTTTGTCTGTTGTTTTATTCTCGCCAGTTTTGAGGAGGACAAAGATGTAGGATTTCATTCCATAATCATCAGCCCCCAATTTTTTTGCGAGCTCTTGATCGTAATTTGGGTTTCCTTCAGTCGTGGTCGGTGCAATTCTGCTCGCATAAAAAGACCTGGCTCTTCCCGATTTTCCTTCCACTACAATGTGAAGTCGGTTTGTGGCGACTGGTGTGTACCGAATGTAATTGGGGAAATCATGGGCCTCATTGATAAACGTATAGGTACTATCCTGATAACTTAGCTCAAAATTGACTTCTTTTCCATGGTTTTGTCCGATGACCAATGCTGTGTATACAACTTTATCCTTTATTTTGGTCAATTTTAGGTATTCACTGACGATCTTTTGCCCATTTTTCAACGTATAGGAAAGTCCCTTTAATTCGTGTTCATTTATACGATCCCATTGTTCGTATTGCTCTTTATTGTCCACCTTCCATGTCCCTTCCAAGAACGATGGAAAAGATACTTGTGAAAAAAGCGGTTGGGCAGCTCCCCAGCAAAAGAGCAGGGTGGCTATTACAATTGTTTTCATATAGGTTTTAAATTTTGAAGGTTAGGGACTTTTAAAGAAAAAGTATGCAGCGAAATCCACGTGCGGCATAATAGGAGATTGCGCCATTATGATAGGTAAAGACTTGGTTGTAACGTCGGTCACAGAATAAGGCACCTCCAAGCTTGCGGATGGCATCTGGTGTTTGTATCCAGCTGGAAGTTTTTAAATCAAATTCACCTAATTGTTGAAGTTGGCGATATTGTTCTTCATTTAGTAGCTCAGTCCCCATTTTCTTAGCTTCTTCCACAGCATTCCCAATAGGCTTGTTTTCTTTCCTTTCATCCATGGCTCTTTGGTCAAAACAGAGGCTTCTTCTTCCTTTGGGACTTTCTTCAGCACAATCCACAAAAGCATACTGTTCTTTGTTTGCATCAATCAGAATAAGGTCGGGTTCGCCAGCGCTCTTTTCCATTTGGAACAAGCTCCACAATTTCTTGGGATTTTCAAGTAATTTATGCGCAACATCATCCCAACTGATCTGTGGATGTCTTTTAGGAAATTTCTGAAACCTTTGTTTTAGTGTTTCAAGTAGCATTGACTGTTCCTGCAGTGTAAGTGAATTTTTCATAACGGTTGTCCTTGTGGTATTAAAATTACGTATTTAAATCAAATGTAATGTAGCTTAATATTACAAATGGATTAAATTCTTTAGTTCAAAATTGAATTAAATTTATATTTTTACGTTCAATTTTTATATAAATATGGCTTCAGGAATATTTGCAATACTAGATGATATTGCAGCGTTGATGGATGATGTAGCAGTGGCGAGCAAAATCGCAACAAAAAAAACTGCTGGAATCTTAGGTGACGATTTAGCGGTAAATGCAGAGAAAGCGACTGGTTTTTTGGCTTCACGTGAGCTCCCAGTTTTATGGGCAATTACAAAGGGTTCGCTGCTCAATAAGTTGATCATTGTACCTATTGCTTTATTACTGAACGTCTTTTTTCCAATTGCCATCAAATATATTTTAATTTTGGGTGGTTTCTACCTTGCTTTTGAAGGTGTTGAAAAGATTATTGAATACCTGTTTCACCGCAAACATGCTACAGAAGAAACGAAAGTAGAGACTGTCGTTGCTGAAAACTCAGTTGCTGTTGAAAAAGCGAAGGTAAAATCGGCTATCACGACAGATTTTATTCTTTCCGTGGAGATCGTCATTATCGCTTTAGGAACAGTTCTTGGAAAAAGCTTGTCCTTACAAATTATTACGGTTTCGGTTGTTGCTTTTTTAGCCACAGTTGGAGTCTATGGTATTGTGGCACTTATCGTTCGGATGGACGATGCGGGTTATAAATTGATTAAAACCTCCCGTGAGAAAGGCCCTGTAGCGAGTTTAGGTCGTTTTTTAGTCCGCGCACTGCCTTTTGTTATCAAGTTATTGGCTGTGGTTGGTACATTTGCTTTAATTTTAGTTTCAGGCGGAATATTTGCGCATTATATTGATTTCTTACATCACGCGCTACCCGCTCTGCCAAGCATGCTAAAAGAGCTGTTATTTGGCCTAGGTGGAGGCATAATTGTGGTGATTTTATTTACGATCGGCAAAATGCTGTTTAAAAAGAAAAAATAACCTTATACTGATCATTGATGATCAGCAACCAAAAAGGCAACAGATAGATCTGTTGCCTTTTTTGGTTGCTGATGTTTAAATTATATCTGTTGCCTCTGCCGCAGCATCTATTTCCACACGTTCGCCTTTTGTATTAATCAAAATTACATCGTCCGAATCCGCTAATGAAACAGAAGCCACGCCATCGCTGAACGAGGTAGCTCCACTGTATATAAATGGTATTGCAACTTTTCCCTGACCATCTAAATACCCATACTTTCCACCTTTGCTTGCAAGGAAAAGATTGGGTTCTTCGGTAATTGAAATCAAATCGTAGTCGGGCGCAACGATTTTATTGGTCTTAATATCAGTAAGATTATACTTGTCGTTTTCAATGCTGACGAAATGCGTTGCATTGTTTTCAGAAATAAAGCTATACGTTGCCGGGACAATTATTTTACCCGCTTGATTCAATATGCCATATTTATCTTTCACTTGAAATACAGCATAGCCCCCGTTAATGAATGATATCATATCATAATTTGCTGGGATCAAAATTTTACCAGACTTATCCATGACCCCATATTTTTCGTTTAGTCCAAAAACCAGTTGGCCAAGATGGTCATCGTAACCTAAATAATCGTATCGGAAGGGGAGGATTGGTTTACCGGTGAGATTAATGGCACCATATTTTTCATCTTTATATTGAACTATACTCAGGTCGCCAACAAATGGAGCAATGTAAAGGTATTGTGCTGGCACAATTGTTTTTTCATCGCCGTCTTTTACCCCCAAAAGGCTAGTTGCAGCATCTTCAAATAAATAGAGATTTTCAGCAATCTGGTTGCTATCTTCCGCATCCTCTTCGTCATCATAAATGGATGCTACTTGTTCATAATCCTCAGGTACAATAAAATCCTTTTCGTCCAGTTGGCTATCGGTGATGTTCTGCGCAATCATATTCATGCCAAGCGGTGTTGTTAGCTGCAGCACAGCCCCAGGTATTTTTTTGAACAGATCAAAGCCCTCCCAATAGGCGACTGGCAGTTTATCGCTATACCAAATCGATAGGGTACTGTTTTCCGCGTTATCTTCCGAAATAGGAATTTCTACCTGCGCTAGTTTGCAGGGATAACCAGCGATCATTTTCGTCTGGTTTGGGACGAGTTTGATCGCATGTGAGCTAAGCTCATTTTCTTTCACGACATATTTTGCCAGTCCTGGGTATAATATAACCGATTGCTCTTCATTTTTTTTAACGAGAAAGATGGACTCTTCGCCGTCTCCGGAAGCCGATACAACTTTTATTTTATCATTGTTAACATAAGCTTCGTAGACAGAAACTGGAGCTGCTTGCGCTTCTTCGCTGGGATCGACGGAATAGGTAATGGCATAGTTGATCTTGAATGCTTTATTGATTTGTGCAAACGACATGCTGCTGGCCGCCAAGATAGCTACGAACGATAGGGATATTTTTTTCATCTTCTTAAACTTTGAAAGACAAATATCCTGATTCAATGTAAGGTGTTATATCCCTGAAATCCGTTATTTAATGATAAATCGAAATCGAGCCGATCTCATGCAACGATCTTCAGGCCCTTATCAAACCCCATTCTGAGATTTAATCGATGGCCAACTGATATTTAAGCAATAGTCCAGGCAGCTGTTCCCGACCAAATTTACTTTTTTTCATGCGATTGGCCTCGGGATCGAGCTGGATGTTGATGGAGGACCGAAAATCACAGCCTTCGAGATTGCTTTGTATAAAACGGGCATTTAACAAATTCGCTTTTCTAAACACCGCCTGTTGCAGATTAGCTCGTTCAAAATCCACATGTTGCAACGAACAGTGATCAAACTGAAATTTCTTTATATTTCGTTCAAAAAAAGAGGAGTAATCCAATACCGAGTTGCTGAAATTAACATGAAAGGAAAATGAACTACATTCATTAAAGTGTATACCTAGCATTTTGCAGTCATTAAAGACAACATGATCTAGTTGTGTGCCCTTCAGACTGACGTTGGAAAGATTACACGATTTAAATTCACAATTTGTGAAAATGAGGTCTAACAGTTCCGCGCTCTGAAAATCACATTGCTCAAAGGTGCATTTGTAGAATTCCTGAACTTGTTTCAGTTCAGGAGTCCATGTTTGTTTCGTGATTGTTTGTTCGATAAGTTCTTTCATTCTGTATGCTGTTGGCATTGATCTTAGCGAAAATAAACAATTCTCCCGAATGATTTTACTTTAAAATGAAGTGAATGCGCTACATCCGATTATATGCAAAATACCTGATTTCAGGGATAAAAAGGGTAATTTTTTCCAACTATATTTGGCATAGCCATAAAACATAATTCTGGGGGCAAGACTGAAGTATTGTAGAACTCTGGTAGGTTTTAATATAGTTGTTAAAGGGCACTCTATAGAGTGCCCTTTACTTTTTTAGCTATTTCGATTCTTCAATTTGCCGAATATTAGTTGTTTTTTAAATATTGCCGTAGCACATATTGCAGAATACCGTCATTCTTAAAATATTCGATTTCAATGGCAGAATCGAGTCTTGCTTTCACTTGAAATGTGGTTGTTTTTCCATTGTCATGCACCGCCTTTACCGAGAGGAGTTTATGGGGTGTTAAATCGTTCGCAAGTCCCGTGATGCTATAGACTTCTGTTCCATCTAGTCCTAATTTCTCTGCATTTTCGTCATTGATAAACACAAGTGGTGCTACCCCCATACCGACAAGATTACTTCGGTGAATACGCTCAAAACTTTCAGCAATAACCGCCCGTACGCCGAGCAGGAATGTTCCCTTTGCAGCCCAATCTCTTGAGGAGCCCGAACCATACTCTTTTCCTGCCAGCACAATGAGTGCAGTGTTGTTTTTTCGATATTCCATTGCGGTTTCATATACCGTCTTCACCTCATTGCTTGGGAAATAACGGCTAAATCCACCTTCACGATCAGTAATTTTGTTTTTAATACGCACATTGGCAAATGTTCCACGCATCATAACTTCGTGGTTCCCACGTCTAGATCCATACGAATTAAAATCTTCTTTACTTACCTGATGTGCGCTGAGGTATTGCCCAGCCGCAGTTTCTTCTTTGAATGACCCTGCAGGTGAGATATGATCCGTTGTAACCGAATCACCAAGATAAAGTAACACCCTTGCATTTTGGATGTCTTGTATCGGATTTGGTACAGCCTGTAAATTTTCAAAAAAAGGTGATTCTTTAATGTAGGTAGACGTGTTGTCCCACTGGTAATTTTGATCCAGATTCACTTCAAGTTCTTGCCAGTCTGTTGAACCATCGAAGATGACATCATAAACTTCTTGAAAATCCGATTGTTTGACGCAGGCATTGACGGTTTCCATAATATCCTCGCGGCTCGGCCAAATATCTTTCAGATATACGGGCTCACCATTCGGGTCGTAGTCGAGCGGCTCCTCCAAAAGATTAATATCAACTCTTCCGACTAACGCATAGGCAACAACAAGCATCGGCGACATTAAAAAGTTCATTTTTACCTGAGGATGCACACGCGCCTCAAAATTTCGGTTACCAGACAATACCGATGCGACAATGAGTTCACCTTTTTCCACTGCCTCTGCTATTTGTGGTGGAAGAGGACCCGAGTTTCCAATACAGGAGGTACAACCGTAACCCACCGTGTGAAAACGCAGGGCATCGAGATCAGCACTAAGTCCTGATCTTTCAAGGTATTGTGTAACGACTTTTGAACCAGGGGCTAAGGAGGTCTTTACCCAGGATTTGGTCCGCAGTCCACGCTCGATAGCGTTACGGGCCAATAATCCTGCGCCGATCATCACAGTAGGGTTCGACGTATTGGTACAGCTTGTTATGGCGGCAATGGCAATACTGCCATCACTGACAATATATTCTTTATGATTGTGCTTGATGCGCACAGCATGAATAGACTCTTGGATAACTTCATGCGGTGAATCATGTTCAATAGGTACCTTACCAAAGGTAAACTCCGTACCAGACCCGCCGTCGGCAAGCCAAGCAGATTCCGATCGCTGTAGAACAGGGATATACTGTCGATGGTGTTCGCTATCCAAGAGATGTGAAAATGTAGTTTTTAGATCTTTCACAAGAATTTTATCCTGAGGTCGCTTAGGGCCGGATACAGTTGGCTCCAGACTTGATAAATTGAATTCAACAACCGACGAATATTGAATTTCTTCCTTGCCTGTCCGCCAAAGTAAATTGCTTTTACAATAATCTTCAACAATTTTAATCTGTTCGGCACTTCGATTGGTGCTATGCATGTATTCAAGGGTTCGGTCATCGATCGGAAAATAGGTAACCGTACAGCCGAATTCTGGTGACATATTGGATATTGTCGCACGATCTGTCACCGAAAGGCTGTCCAATCCATCGCCAAATACTTCAACAAATTTGCCCACAACACCTGTATCACGAAGTATTTTTGTGATGGAAAGAACCATGTCCGTCGCGGTGCATGTCGCTGGTATTTTGCCCGTAAGTTTAAGGCCGATAACCTCGGGGCAGGTGAAAAAGATGGGTTGTCCAAGCATGGCTGCCTCGGCCTCAATACCACCAACTCCCCAACCTAATACACCAATACCATTGACCATTGGTGTATGCGAATCTGTCCCTACTAATGTGTCAGGAAAAAGCCAATTGTCACGTTCAATGACTCCTTTGGCAAGATATTCCAAGTTGACCTGATGGCAGATACCCATACCTGGGGGAACAACGGTAAAATTTTTTAATCCTTTCTGTGCCCATTTAAGGAGTTCATAACGCTCACGGTTGCGTTCATATTCCAACTCGACATTCTTGTCATACGAGTACTGTGTACCAAAGTAGTCGACCTGAACGGAATGATCAATGACCAGATCCACCGGGATAGCAGGATTTATTTTTTGTCCATCCTTGCCATGACGGATAAATTCGGCACGTAGTGATGCCATATCGACTACAGCAGGTACTCCGGTGAAATCCTGCATTAAAATTCTGGCCGGTTTGAAGGGGATATCTTTGTCAACAGGTTGTGGAGTCCAATGAATCAGGGTATTGACATGCTCGTCTGTGATACTGAATCCATCATGGTTTCGCAATACATTTTCCAGTAGTATCCGGATGCTGAACGGTAGGTGCATAACATTACCTTGAGGGAGATCTTTAATAGAACTATACTGGTAAACTTTGCCGTTAATTTCAATTTCTTGTATTGATTTCTCTTTGCTCATATTCATTTACTTATTTTCATACTATATAATATACATATCCCTAAATTTGTTTGTAATATCTTTTACACTTACCTTTTCGCTTTCGTATTCTAACACCGAATTTTAAACCTCCATTGCCGCTGAAAAATCCGTTAAAAAAACGCGTGAAAAAATTCGATTAATTTTCTGCTATAAAAGCAATCAAATTAGGATACAAACGTTATGGTAATGTTTAAGCTTAGTTAAAGTGTTATATGACAAAAAAAGTAAATTATAGTCTCCTTTTATTGGTTAGTTTGTTGTTTTGCAATCCATTTTTGGTTAAAGCAAGCAAGCATTGTGTGGTCGAGGAGGAGAATAAGAGCAGAACCGAAGGATACAATCTTAGTTTTAGGGACAGTAAAAACAATATATTGAGCCTAAACCAGCTCAAAGGAAAAGTTGTGGTTATTAATTTATGGGCGACATGGTGTCCACCATGTCTTGCTGAGATGCCTTCCTTGGATCAACTCTATAAGGACTTTAAGGGCAACGATGCTATTGTTATTTTGGCTGTCGATATCGATGGAAATCTTAGCCCTTCGCGGAAGTTTATGGCGAAAAGAAAATATAGTCTACCGGTCTATCAATTAAATTCGGCTTTACCCAAAGAATTGAGTACCACAAGCATACCAACAACGATTATTTTGGATAAGGCTGGTAAGCTGGTCATTAAACACGTAGGTGGAATGAACTTTGGGTCGCAGAAATTCAGAAAATCCCTATTGGATTTAAGCAAGGAATAGCTTTTGGTCTTGGAGACTATAACAATATAATGGAAGATAATTTATGTTTCATTTAGCATTTATGGCATTTTCTTGCTAATTTTGCATGCTAATTGTATAAGGAGAAATTATCTATGCCGGTCAAACTTCCTAATAACCTTCCTGCCATTGAGCTGTTGAAAAAGGAGAATATATTTGTCATGAGTGATTTAAGAGCAAATGAGCAGGATATCAGACCGCTTCGTGTTTTGGTACTGAACTTAATGCCGCTTAAAATTACGACAGAGACAGATTTTATTCGTTTGCTGTCAAATAATCCTTTGCAGGTGGAAATGGAATTTTTGCGACTTGAAACGCATGTTTCAAAGAATACCCCCGAAGAGCATTTGGAAATGTTTTACAAGAGCTTGACCGAGGTTAAGGAGAATTTCTACGACGGAATGATTATTACGGGGGCTCCAGTTGAAATGGTTGCTTTTGAGGAAGTGACCTACTGGGATGAAATTCAGACCATCTTCGACTGGGCAAGGACCCATGTAACATCAAGTTTGTATATCTGTTGGGCGTCTCAAGCTGCATTGTATCATTTCTATGGTGTAGAGAAGAAGCCATTAACGGAAAAACTTTTTGGTGTATTTAAGCACACTGCGTTAAACAAAAGACATCCTTTATTCCGTGGATTTGACGATGAGTTCTTTATACCGCACAGCCGCCATACAACAATTGAGAAGGATGATCTCCTGGTAAAAGAGGGTTTAGAAATTCTTTCAGAATCGCCAGAAGCCGGTATTGCTATCGTTTCTTCACGCGGGGGACGCGAGTTTTATTTGACGGGACATTCAGAATATGCTCCTTTTACACTGGATGAAGAGTATAAAAGAGACTTAGAAAAAGGGCAGGAGATTGCTAAGCCGGCAAATTATTATGTTGATGACAACCCCGAAAATCGCCCTCTGGTGCGCTGGACAAGTCATGCGAATCTTCTTTTCAATAATTGGTTGAATTACTTTGTGTATCAAGAAACTCCTTTTGATTTAAAAGACGTGGTTTATTTAGGCGAAATCAAACAAGGATAATTTAATTCCTTCAAACAAAAACAGCTAAAAGAGTATTCTATTCATATGAATTGATTAAATATGAAAAAGACTGCTTTAATAGTTTGTCCTGTTTTTTCAGTTTTTTTATTGAAAGCACAGGTTACCCTGGAAGAGAATCAAAAGCTTAAAGAAGCGAATGGGACGTTATGGTATGCTAATCCGTGGATTTGGATTGCCGGTGTCGCACTGTTTCTATTGATTTTTATCCTTGTACTACGTAAATCAACACGCAATAAAACCAAGACTTAATTATCCCCATTAATTTTAGTTGCGATTAGAATCCCAATTGTTGCATTAACAATAGAAGAACTTTGCTTAAGTTTGTGTATAGCGATAGACAAACTAAATTTTTATATGAAGAAAAATCTACTTTTAGCAGCTTTGTTGACCTGCGGCTCATTGGCGGGCCAAGCGCAAAACAACGCAATCAATGTGAGTTACATGGACAAGAGTGTTCGTCCTCAAGATGACTTTTATAATTTTGTGAATGGACACTGGATGAAAACAGTCAAAATACCCTCTGATAAAGCACGTTGGGGTTCTTTCGACGAATTGCGTGAAAACACCGATATTGCTACGTTGAAGGTCTTGCAAGAATCGCTAACTGGACAATTCCAAAAGGGTACAGACAATCAGAAGATAGGTGATTTGTATAAATCATTTGTGGATATGAAAACACGTAATAAACTTGGTTTAGAACCTGTTAAACCTTATCTTGCTAAAATTGCAGCAATTAAAAATTTTGATGATTTATACAACTATCTTGTTGAGGTAGCACCGATTGGTGGAAATCCTTTTTTTAGTGGCTATGTATATGCGCATCTTAAAAATTCCGATGTTAATACAGTATACCTCGGCGGAGGAAGTCTGGGGCTTGGACGTTCTTATTATCAAGTAAAAGATAAGAAGAACGAAGAAACGTTAACGGATTATTCAAATTATATTTCTGCACTTTATGCTAAATCAGGCCAAATTACGAAGGATTTAAAAGGTCCAAAAATTGTCGCCTTTGAAAAGCAGCTGGCGGCAAACCTTAAAACCGTTGAGCAATCACGCGATGCAAATGGGCGATATAATCCGATCGCTGTAGCCGATCTAAAAAAGATTGTGAAAAACGTCGATATTGCAAAGTACCTAAAGGATGTCGGTTTTAAGGCTGATACTGTTATTGTACCGGAAATAAAGTATTACGAAAATTTGGATCGGGTTTTCAACCCTGAAAATCTACCGGTGATCAAAGAGCTATTGACATTTCATATTTTAAATAATGCAGCGTCATATACTACACAGGAGTTAAATGATCTGTATTTTGATTTCTGGGGTCGTAAGTTAAAAGGACAAAAGGAGCAGCGTGCTCTGGACAAGCGCGGTGTGGAATTTGTCAATTCGATCGCAGGTGAGTTATTAGGGAAATTGTATGTGAAAGAAAACTTCCCTCCAAAGGCCAAAGCTGAAGCGGAAGAGCTTGTAAGCTACCTCGTTAAATCTTTCGGGCAGCATATCAAGGGATTGACTTGGATGTCGGATGAAACGAAAGTAAAGGCATTGGACAAACTGACTAAGTTTAAAGTTAAAATTGGTTACCCGGATAAATGGAAAGATTTTAGCAAACTTGATGTTGGGACATCGTTGTATGAAAATGTATTAGCTTCGAGTAAATGGGCATTTTACCAGAATTTGGCGAAACAAGATAAGCCAGTGGACAAATCTGAATGGGGGATGACTCCACAGACTGTGAACGCTTACTATAGTCCACTGTTTAATGAGATTGTCTTTCCAGCAGCGATTCTTCAGCCGCCATTCTATGATTATAAAGCTGATGCTGCAGTTAATTTCGGCGGTATTGGTGCGGTAATTGGTCACGAACTTTCGCACGGATTTGACGACCAGGGTGCGAAATACGATGGGAATGGAAACCTGAACAATTGGTGGAGCGACAGTGATAAGGCGAAATTTGAAGCAGCAGCTGATGCTTTGGTACGTCAGTTTGAGTCCTACGAACCTGTACCAGGTGTTTTTGTGAACGGTCGCTTTACATTAGGGGAGAATATTGGGGATTTAGGTGGCTCATCAGTGGCTTTTGATGCATTGCAACTCTATCTGAACGATAAGGGAAATCCTGGTTTAATAGATGGTTTTACACAGGACCAGCGCTTTTTCCTTTCCTGGGCAACGATTTGGAGAACGAAAACTACCGATGAGTTTGTGGTCAATCAAGTAAAAACTGATCCACATTCTCCAGCACAGTACCGTGCTTTTGCCCCAATCATTAACCTAGATGCTTTCCATAAGGCTTGGGATACAAAGAACGGCGACAAAATGTTTGTTCCGGTCGATAAACGTATCAAAATTTGGTAGGTTTCAGGCATGTTTAATGAAAAACGGGTGTATCTCACATGAGCATACACCCGTTTTTCATTTCTCAAGTGTAGGTTACTTCATCCATCTCAGAACCAAGTAGAATCCGATCGCCGTAGCAGATAAGGTTAATGCGGTTGCCCACCATAAGGTTGTAAAACCGAAGGAATCGACAATGCTAGTCCCTAAAAGCGGCGAAAATATATTTGCAGCTGAAAATGCCAACGAATTGAACCCCATGTATGCTCCTTGTGTTTTAGGTGTCGAACGGTTAACAGAAACCGTTGCCATAAATGGTAGTGTCAGCATCTCGCCAAGGCCGAAGATAAAGAATGTGAAATATAACCACCCGAGTCCACCTGAAAAATTTA
This sequence comes from Sphingobacterium sp. UBA3519, assembly GCF_002377215.1. NCBI lineage: Bacteria > Pseudomonadati > Bacteroidota > Sphingobacteriia > Sphingobacteriales > Sphingobacteriaceae > Sphingobacterium > Sphingobacterium sp. UBA3519. The sequence goes on along the minus strand of NZ_DFPI01000018.1, from coordinate 98,921 downwards.
ACATGGCATAAGAGCTGGCACATAAAAATGTTCCAAAGACGAGCGTGCTTATAAGCGAGAATCTTTTTTCAGCTATATGGACAATGAACATCTCCAGTAATACGATAACGAATCCACTCCAGCCGAGTAGAAATCCGATTTGGTGATCATTCAAATGGTGAACTTCTCGGTAGAAAATAGGTAACGTTGTGATCAACTGAAAGAAACAGAATGAGAAAATGCAACAAAAGATATTGAATAAGACAAAAGGCAGGTCGGTATAGGGATTTCGTGTCTTTTGAGGTAATTCGTTTTCAGCAGTAATCTCTTTTGTAGATTTAATATCGCTTCTTTTTTCTCGTTTATGAAAAAAGACAAAGAAAATCACTGCAGCGCAAAGGACGGCAAAAGAATTTCCATAAAAGATCCAATTGAATGAGATGGTGGCCAAAAATCCAGCCACCGCCGGGCCGATTGAAAATCCCAGATTTATGGCAAGACGATTCAATGAAAAGGCGCGCGTGATATTTTCGGGTTTAGCGTAACTTGCCACTGACACGGAGTTTGCAGGTCTGAAGGCATCAAAGATTAAGCTTAACGTAAAAATCATGATGGATAAGGACTGTACCTCTTTGAAATGTGGGATCAGTAAGAATAAAGGGGCCGCCAATACCAGACTTCCGAACTGAACCTTGAAGCTGCCAATCCGGTCAGTCAGCCAGCCACCAATATAGGAACCACAAACGGAGCCGAATCCATAACTCATCAATACCACACCGACCTGTTTAATGTCAAAATGTAGAACCTGGGTCATGTAGAGGCCAAGAAAGGGAATCACCATACTTCCCATTCTATTAATGAGCATCACTATGGCAAGTAGCCATGCGGCTTGAGACAGTCCCTTAAAGGAGTCGAGGTAAATCGATAAAATTCTTTTCATTGAATGACGAATCAGCGTGTATAGACCGTATAAGTTTTTACTTCATACGTCTTCTTATAGTATTGGTAAAAAAAATGCCAAATTGATTAGTCAACTTGGCATTTGTTAAAATTAGATTATATTATGCCAACATGGACTCCGGAATTGTAGGATTGACCTGATAGGTACTTGCGACCATTTGTTTCTTGTCAGACCCTGGTTCCATAATAAAGTCAATACGTCCTAGATTAATTCCAGCAAAACCGACTTGATTCACAACGGTCTTTGTTCCTTTTAAATTTGTAACCAGTGTTGGTTCATTTAAGAAGGTGTGCGTATGTCCTCCGATAATGAGATCAATGTCTGAGGTTTTGGCGGCAAGGATCAGATCCGACACCTTGTCGTTTTCATATTGATAGCCCAAATGCGATAAACAGATGACCAAATCACATTTGTGTTTTTCTTTCAATGTGCGGACCACCTTGTTGGAAACTTCAATAGGATCCAAATATTTCATTCCCCTGAAGTTATTGGGGTCAACCAATCCCTCAATATCTACCCCTAGTCCAAACACGCCTATTTTTATTCCACCTTTATGGAATATGGTATAATCTTGGGTTCTGCCCTCCAATACGGTTCCTTTGAAGTCGTAATTTGCCGTTAAGAACGGAAATTTAGCGTGATCCAGGTACTTTACAAGACCGTCAAGACCATTGTCAAATTCATGATTTCCAAATGTCCCGGCATCATAACCTAACTTTGTCATGAGGTCAAGTTCAAGTTTTCCTCCAAAAAGATTAAAATAGGGGGTACCTTGAAACATATCGCCTGCATCGAGTAATAGAAGATGTTCTTCTTCTTTGCGGATTTTATTGATCAGTGTACTTCGGCGCGCAACACCAGCCAATCCCTGATATTTCCCGCCGTCCATTGGAAACGGTTCAATACGGCTATGAACATCGTTGGTATGTAAAATTGTAAGTTTTACCTTTTTGCTCTTCGCGTCGACTTGAAAAGGAAGTGATCCCAAAGCAACTGCAGCAGAAAATCCACCAACTTGCTTGATAAAAGATCTTCGGTTAATTGATTTTAATTCTTCCATCTAATTCTGCATTTACTTTTTTGCCTTCTTTTGTTAATTCGCTCACATATTCAATCAAACCTTCACGCATGCGTTGCGGATAATTAGCCCGGGATACAGGTTGTGTCAACAGGCTGAGGTTGTCACCACCATTGGCAAGATAATCATAGGTCACTAATTTATATAACTTATTGTCTTCAATAGCTTGACCTTTGATCTTTATGTCCTGAGCTTTGTTGCCCGTAATTGTCAACGTCATTCCGGCTATAGGTTGTCCATGTGTTGTAGCAATATAGTCAGCCAGCTGACGAATCTGACTACCTTTGAGCTCGAGTATCGTCAATGTGTTCTCAAAGGGCATAACCTCAAAAATATGTCCTACTGTAATATCGCCTGCTTTAAGATCATTTCGGATACCACCTTTTGTTGCGAACGCCAAATCCGCGGGGTTATGGGCATTGTGTTCACTCATCCACAACAAGGCTTCACAAAAAAAATTGCCCATTAATGTTTCCGCTGTTTTCTCTTTTGTCAATGCCTTGTCCGCATGTCCAATCACACGATTCATCTCCGCTTCCATTTTGTGTTTGAAGGGTTCGTAGATTGACACGACTGCAGGATCAGCTTGCATATCGCTATTGATATGATATTGTTGGAAATCTTTTTGCGTTGGATGGAGTTGTTTTGTACAACCTGTAATCATCAAAAGCGAAGCGACACCAAGGCTACCAATAAAGGCAATTTGCTTCGAAATATTCATTCTTTTTAATTTAACCAAATAGTACGCAAAGTTAGCCAATTATATATGAACAAATCTTATCCAATGTTAGCTAATTTTTAAAAACAACAAAAGCTTAACATTGTTACACGTTAAGCTTTGCCCATATAATTAGAAAAATAACAACCTAATGAACTAATTCCGTCTCAGGAATATGTTTGTTGTCCGTTTGGGGATCCGCTGCTATCAAACGCTCTAAACTATTCTCCTGCTGAAGGATCTTTTTCCTTTTGCTGCGCGAGGACAGCTTGGTACGATATGCTTTCCAGTTCATTAATAGGACCGAGAATAGAATAACCGCTAGTCCAACAATTTGCAATGAGGTCACCACATGCGAAGTAAAAAAATGACTTAATATAAGTGCAATAATTGGGTTCACATAAGCATAGGTACTTACTTCCATTGCTGGACGTACCTGCAATAACCAAATATACGAGCTAAAAGCAAGGATGGAACCAAATGTGATTAAATACCCCAAGTTAAACCAGTCAATAGGTGCTACACTGCTCAGTGTAAATGATGCATATTCACCGGTAAATAGCGCCGTGATATTAAAGAGAACACCTGCGGTAACCATTTGCCAAGCAGTCTTCACCATAACATGCAGGTCCTCTTTTTCTTCTTTTTCGGATTTTTTAAAATACTTGGAAATCAATGAACCTACAGTCCAAGCGATAGAACCCAATACCAAAATAGATAGGGCAATTACCTTAAGCGTACCGTCTGTATGATCATTGGTCGCCATGATCTGTTCAGCGAAAAGCATCACAACACCACAGAAACCTAATGCTACACCAGCAACCGTGCTAATGCTGCTAAAGTTTTCTTTCCACTTGGGTTTATCCAATAAAATAAACCAGATTGCAGCGGCTGCGGCAATAATAGCGGCAACACCACCAGACACATATTGCTCGGCCCAGATAACCCCGGCCATATCGACAAAGAGCAATAAAAAACCTACGATTGCGGCCTCTTGAATAGAACGCTTGTTAAATAATCTATACCCTTTTATAGCACAATATGTCATTAGAATTGCACTGGCTGCAACAAATCGAAACGAACCCAAAATAAATGGGGGGAAACTATGCAACGCTTTTTCTATAAAGAAAAAGGTCGAGCCCCATACCACATAAATAATGAAATAAGCAACTACAACCATTAATGGGCTAGCAGCCTTTTTTTGTCCTTGCAACATGATTAAACCTCCTTTCTATTACTCAGGTATGACAACCTGCTGATCTTCCTTGACAGTCTGAAGTACAATTGTTGTCCGCGTTGAAATAATACCTTCCACTTTACTTAAGGTATTTCGCATGAGATCCACTAAACCTGTAGAATCCGCAGTTCTTACTTTAATAAGGTAACCATCGTCACCTGCAATGTCGTGTACCTCTTGAACTTCAGGGATTTCCGCAAGTGCCAACCCTACACCCTGTTCGCCAATAATATCATTGGCTTTGATAAAAATAAACGATAAAAGTTTCTGATCGACCGCGGCAGGATTGATCTTGGCACTATACTTTAAAATCACATCTTTTTGCTCGAGCTTCTTTACGCGCTCGAGGATCGCCGATGGTGCCATGCCTAATTCTCTTGCGATGTCAGCATTGTTGATCCGTCCATTATCCTGCATTAGGCGCAAGATTTTATAGTCGACCTGGTCTAAATTATATTCTACTTTTGTCATTTCGACTGCAAAGGTAGGCAAAAAAGTATAAAATTCAAAATTGTATATAAAATTCTGAATATAATTCTGAGTGATCGGAAATTTGAGTGAATTTTATTCTTATTTATAAGAAAGAAATCTTGACCATTTGGGCTATGGTACTGAAGGTAAGTATATTGCCTTTTAGACAGGTAGGCGTATAACTCAACAATTGTACCTTTTTCTTAATTTCAGAATAATATTACTCGTTGACAGGATGACGCCCAATCCAATCAGACAACCTAAGCACACACAGCCAAAGCGATCCAAAGCGGCGAAGTAAGAGCGACTTTGCTGTTCGTGAAGGTAGACGATAATGAGTGCCACCATGGATGTCCTTGCCACAGCCATAATATTGAGTAGCTTGCATGTAATCAATGATGCAACAATACCGATAATCATGGCATAGAGTTGCGAAATGGGAACGAAATATAGACTGAGACCAATTGCTGATCCTATAAAGTTGGATTTAGCCCGGTCGATGGCTATTTTTTTCGACTCATTCTCTTGCGGTGAAATGACCAATATAATGGAGATTAGTGTCCAGGAAACCGAATATTGGGGAAAAGATATGAAAAGGGGATAACCTATAAGGAAGCCAATCAATACCCGGATGGTGTATATAATAAAATCAGAATGCAGCGTATAGCGAAGGAATAGATTACGCATATAAGATATGAATCGTTAATTTAAATGATGTAGCGCCACAAAAATACGTGCATTGTCGGAAGGAACGAAATAAAATTGACTTTTATGGTAATTTGTTTGATTTTGCGTTTTTATGCGTTTTTTGTTTTTGATTTGGGTATTTCTTGCAATCTTCTCTTTTTCCGATGGATAAATTTGACTAAATTTGTTTCATACATAAATGCAGATTAAGTGAAAGATCAAAATCAATTAGCCTTATTAGCGTCTCAACTCAAAGGGGAGCTCTATTATACTCATGAAACGAAGGACCAAACGATGTTGCTTGCCTATTCGACAGATGCATCTGTTTATCAAGAAAAACCCTTGGCCGTAGCCATACCCGTCGATCATGATGATATCAAAAAAATAATTGATTTTGCGCGGCACAACGGTGTCACAATCATACCACGTACCGCCGGCACTTCTTTAGCTGGTCAGGTAGTAGGCAATGGCATTATCATGGATATTTCTCGTCATTTTAACCATATACTTGAACTTAATGTCGACGAGCAGTGGGTTCGGGTACAACCTGGTGTGATCCGTGACGACTTGAATAATTATCTTAAACCGTTCGGACTGATGTTTGGCCCTGAAACTTCGACTGCAAGCCGTGCTATGGTAGGTGGAATGATTGGCAATAACTCTTCGGGTCTGCATTCGATTGTTTGGGGCGATACACGACACAATTTGATTTCGGCCAATGTACTTTTGGACGACTGTTCTGAAGTGACCTTTGAAGCAGTTGATGAAGCAGCCTATTTTAAGAAATTATTATTAGCTGGTCGTGAGGGGGATATCTACCGTAATATGAATGCATTATTGACAGACCCCGAGCATTTAAGCGCCATTGAAGCGGGCTATCCAAAACGATCTATCACGCGCAGAAATACCGGTTATGCTTTGGATATCCTTGCCGATCGCTCGACACCTTTCAATATGTGTAATTTGTTGGCAGGGTCCGAAGGAACGCTGGCTATTGTTACAGAAGCGAAACTCAAACTGATGCCCTTACCACCGCAGGAACTAGGCTTACTTTGTGTTCATTTTGCGGATATGGTAGAGTGTATGCACGGTAATGTGGTAGCCTTAGCGCACAAGCCGGAAGCATCCGAATTGGTAGATAAATACATCATGGATTTTACGGTTGGGCATCCAACTTATAAGTATAATCGTTTTTTTATTGAGGGTGATCCCCAGGCTTTATTAATTGTTGAGTTTAGGGGGGAGACAGCCGCTGAAACAGAGGCAAAAGCGATGGCACTGAAAGCGGACCTTGTAGCCCGCGGGCTTGGTTATGCTTATCCCTACATTACGGGTATTGAACAGACCAATTTGGTTTGGGATGTACGCAAGGCAGGACTGGGGCTAATTCGCAATTTACCCGGGGATAGTCAACCTGTAAATTTGATTGAAGATTGTGCGGTGTCGCCTGAAGATTTACCTGCTTACGTGCGTGATATCCAAAAACTTTTGGTGGAAGAGGGGGTGCATGCATCCTATTATGCGCACGCGGGAGCCGGGGAACTACATATTGAGCCCTTTGTGAATTTGAAAACAGCAGCAGGGAAGCGTACATTTCGTTCAATCCTCGAAAAAACCAGCGACCTTGTATTAAAATATAACGGTTCACTGAGTGGTGAGCACGGTGATGGTCGTCTGCGCGGCGAATTTATCGGCAAAGTGCTTGGTGAAAAAGTCTACAAATTGCTTGAAGATGTAAAATATATCTTTGATCCACAGGGCGTTTTTAATGCAAATAAAATTGTCAACACGCCGCCAATGGATTCTCATTTACGTTATGACAACGATAGCAACCGAACAGAAATAAAGACCTATTTCGATTTTTCTAAAGATGAGTCTATTCTTCGGTTGGCGGAGAAGTGTTCTGGTTCGGGAGATTGCCGAAAGACTGAAATTACCGGTGGAACAATGTGCCCTTCATTCATGGCTACGCGCAATGAAAAAGATACGACACGGGCGCGGGCAAATATGTTGCGTCAATTTTTAACGAATTCCCCAAAGAAAAATCGTTTCGATCATGAGGAGATCAAAGAGGTCATGGATCTCTGTTTAAGCTGCAAAGGCTGTAAGACGGAGTGTCCTTCCAGTGTGGATGTGGCCAAAATGAAAGCCGAATTTTTGCAGCACTATTATGATGAGCATGGTGCGGGATTTAGAACAAAATTAATCGCTAATTTCACCCAGTCTCAGAAACTCGGATCTTGGGTTGCGCCCATTTACAACTTTGTGGTCAAAAATGATTTCTTGTCAGGAGTAGTCAAAAAAACAGTAGGATTTGCGCCAAAGCGTTCCTTACCTACAGTCAATGGAACGACTTTAACCCAATGGGTAAAAAAACAAGCAGTGGCAAGTGATAGTAAGCGTCGGGTTTACCTTTTTTCGGATGAATTTACCGAATATAATGATGCCGAGATCGGCATTACCGCATATAAGTTGCTGACTGCCTTGGGGTATGAAGTAGTCATTCCAAAACATGTGCAAAGCGGGCGGACTTATCTTTCTAAAGGCTTTGTGAAAAAAGCAAAGGAGATTGCGAATCAAAATATCCATTTCTTAAAGGGACTAATTACGGATGATACGCCACTTTTAGGCGTTGAACCCTCCGGGATAATTACATTTCGAGATGAGTATTTAAGTTTAGTCGATGATGATTTACGTGTTGACGCACAAAAAATAGCCAAAAATGCGCTGATGATTGACGAATTTCTGTTGAATGAAATGAAAGCGGGACGTATTCATTCAGAACAGTTTACGTCGGAAACGAAAAAGGTAAAGCTTCATGGCCACTGTTATCAAAAGGCTTTTCATCTCGTTACTGTTACGGAACAGGTCCTATCATTTCCGACGAACTTTAGCGTAGAAACAATTCCTTCGGGTTGTTGTGGTATGGCAGGATCATTTGGTTATGAGGCTGAACATTATGATATCTCGATGAAAGTAGCCGAATTGGTTTTATTACCAACCATACGCCAAACAGAACCTGGTACTTTAATTGCCTCAGCGGGTACTTCTTGCAGACATCAGATTAAAGATGGTGTAGGAAGAAAATCTTATCATCCTGTGGAAATTTTATACGATGCTTTATTGAAATAAAATAAAAACATTGCTAATAGTTGTTTGTTATCAGTAATAATGGTAATATTATAAGAGCAATATTCATTAATAACTGATAACAAACAATTCAATATGTACAAGATTCAATCTATAGCATTTCTTGCGACCGCTACGGTGCTGATGGCTAGTTGCGGAAATTCCAATCAAAAGAAAACTGATGGAAGTGATACAACAACGGTGAACAAAATTGAAGGTGTAAAAATCGAACAATTTACGAATGGTTCACCGGGCGCAGAAAAGAAGAACTTTTTTCTACGTATTACAGATGAAATTAAAACGGATTCAAGCCGTATTTATATCACAAAATCTCTTTACAAACAGGATACTGTAGGAGCGAAGTTTGAGGTTGTAGATTTTATACCCGCAGGTATAATAGATGGCCAACCGAGTGATGAAGTCGGCTTTACCAAAGGTAAGATTAGAATCTCGTCGTCGGGTCAACAGTCTGACAATTTAATTAAAGCATTAGGTGATTTATTTCAAATAGCTACCACTGATTCTTTTACAAAAGATGTAATTCTTCCAAATGTGTTTTCATCCAATAAGGTGAATGCTGATTTGTCCAAAAAAACAGCGTACAGCTTTAAACTATTTTTGGACAATAAAAAAGCTGCTCCAGCGGAGCTCTTCTTTAATGTAGACACCTATAAGCATTCGATCGAGTTTTCGGAGAAAGATCCTTCGTTCCGGGCTGGATTATTGTCAGCGTTGACCGGTAAGTAGTGAAGCTGTGACTTGTGCCGCTACTTCGATGCGCCCTAAGTTATATGCTCAGATGTAGTGTATAGATTGATCATAAAATAAAAACGGCTAGAAGCTATCTAGCCGTTTTTATTTTATCTAAAAAAGAGATAGATTTGTACTAATATATTTAGTTTGAAATGAAACGATCCGGAACCGCAGATCTCCCATTACACTATGGAAAAGTACCAGCGTGGCTTTACGAACGTATGGCTTTGCTAGGTCGCTCCATTGTTGAAGTAATATTAATGGATTATGGTAAAGACGAGGTTTTGAGAAGACTGGCAGATCCCCGCTGGTTTCAAAGCTTTGGTGCTGTTCTCGGCATGGATTGGCATTCTTCAGGGATCACAACGGCTGTTATGGGGGCATTAAAACGCGCTATTAATCCCGATGCGAAATCTTTAGGACTATATATCTGTGGGGGTAAAGGCAAGCTTTCCATGCAGACCCCACAGGAACTACTTCGGCTTTCGAACGATATGGGACTAGATGGCAACGACTTGATTCGCAGCAGTAAGCTTGTTGCTAAAGTGGATAACACCGCTATTCAGGATGGTTACCAATTATATCTCCACAATTTTATCGTGACGGATAATGGCAATTGGTCGGTCGTGCAGCAAGGTATGCATGAAAAGGATGGAACTGCCCGTCGTTACCATTGGCATTCTGAAAAGGTCAAATCGTTCGTTGAAGAACCACATGCGGGTATCAGTGGTCCTTCACAAGGTATTATCCTCAACTTGACAGCTGCAGAAGCGGCGGCCAATAGAACAGGTATTATGACGATCGTAGCGGAGGATTCAACTCAAGTGATGCAAGACTTCGCTAAACTTATTATGCCATCCCATCACGATGTCCGTGCTTCGGACGTTGACTTGAAGAGGCTAGGAGCGATGTTGTACGTGGCTCGAGAAAGTCAACCAAGCCATTTTGAAGACTTATTGCTTTTAAAAGGAGTTGGGCCCCGTACGTTACAGTCATTGGCTTTAGTCAGTGAGGTAATCCACGGTGCGCCTTCACGGTTCAATGACCCCGCTCGATTTTCCTTTGCTCATGGCGGGAAAGATGGGCATCCTTTTCCAGTTCCTTTAACCATTTACGATGAAAGTATTCAAATTTTGCAAAAAGGCATTGAAAAATCTAAACTGGGTTACGGTGAAAAATTAAAGTCGATTAACAAGTTGCACCAGATTGTCTTGGATAGCGAAAAAGATTTTCAGCCACAATTTGATATTCAACAAATTATAGCAGAAGAACGGCGAGATACTTGGAAATATGGTGGCAGAACAGTCTTCGGAGATGCACAACCCTTGAGAACAAATGGTCGGGGTTTGCAATTGTCACTTTTCTAGCGGAAATCTACGAATTGTAATTGTTTTGTTAAAATGTGTTAAAGATCGTTAAAATTAGTTGTCCGCTAGTATATTTGCTCCGCAATGAAAGCGGTTGTTACGATATTCTTATTCTTATGCTTCTTATTTATCAGAAGCAGTAATAGCCATGCCGTGCTCATTGAATCCGACCGACCAACTGTTAGTTTTATGTATCAGCATAATCATGCTGATGTACAGCAGTATATTGACGCATCAGTTGACCACATCGATCCGCTATTTTACGGTAATATTCACAGTGATAATCCAGTTATCGAGGAATTTGATGCCGAAAATTTTCAACTGACCAAGGATTTGCAGGTGACATCCCAATTTGTTGCGCTGCTACTTTTTGCTATTGTCCTTTTTGTTTTCGTTTTTCGATTTGCAAAGAAGATACCTTTTTGCAATTTCATAGCCTATCTTTTCCCTCAAAGATACGTTCTTCAACAAAACTGGAGAATTTAAAATATACCCTTCGAAATTTCATATGCTTTGGTGGATATCCTAAGGGATGCTCTGCTCAGTCGTAATCGATTTGTACAATCTATGAACAAGTCGGAACGACCATAAACCAAAATAGAGGTCATTTCACCAACCAAGACAACAAACAATCAAACTTATTTTTTTAATTAGACGCTTACAAATGAAAAGAGTATTTATGCTCGCTAGTTTGGCTATTACCTTATGCCAAATCGGGTGTACTTCCAAAAAGGAAGAAAAGGAAGAAAAAGAGAAATTTACAGCGACCTCTCCGGTGCAAATGGACACAACTATCCGTAAGGACTTTGTTTCCCAGATTAGGTCTTTCCGAAATATTGAGCTTCGGGCTCAGGAAAAGGGCTATCTCGAGCAGATTTTCGTAGATGAAGGACAATTTGTCCATAAAGGGCAATTACTTTTTCGGATTATGCCGAAGATGTATGAGGCCGAATACCGTAAATCTTCGGCAGAAGTTAATGTAGCAGAAATTGAAGTTCAAAATACAAAAACGCTTGCCGATAAAAATGTCGTATCGCCCAATGAACTCGCGATGGCTAAAGCAAAACTTGAGCAAGCCAAAGCTGAGGCTGCGATTGCAAAATTACATCTCTCCTTTACAGAAATCAGGGCACCTTTTGACGGAACCATTGATCGGATTCCATTGAAATTGGGAAGTTTGGTGGATGAAGGTGAATTATTGACAAGTCTGTCCGACAACAGTGAGATGCTGGTTTATTTCAATGTCTCCGAACCTGAATATTTAAGTTATCAAACTAACGTGAGTAAACGTGGAGATACTCATGTCGGCTTGTTGCTTGCCAATAATGAGTTGTTCGCTCAAAATGGTCTTGTGGAGACCATAGAAAGTGAGTTCAACAGTGAGACGGGAAATATTGCTTTTAGAGCGAAATTTCCCAATCCAAACCGTCTATTAAAACATGGCGAGAGCGGCAAGGTGGTGATGAACTTTCCGCTGAAACAGGTTTTAATTATTCCACAGAAAGCGACATACGAAATGCAGGACCGTAAATATGTGTATGTAATCGATAAGGAGGGCAAATTAAAAGCCCGTCATATCACCATTGGTAACTCCCTACCAGATCTGTATGTGGTAACGAGCGGACTTCAAAAAGATGATAAATTTTTGTTGGATGGTATTCAGAAAGCAAAAGAGGATGATAAAATCAGCTACAGCTTTGTGCAACCTAAAGACGCCATCTCAAATTTGAAGTTAAAAACAGAATAGATCCCTTACAGTTAAATTACTATGTTTAGTCGTTTTATAAATAGACCAGTACTTTCGATCGTGATATCACTGATCATTGTGTTTTTGGGTGTGCTTTCTATGGTACAGCTTCCTGTAACACAATTTCCGTCAATATCGCCACCGAAGGTGAACATCACTGCCGAGTATCCTGGAGCCAATGGTGAGTTGATGATTAAATCAGTTATCATTCCGCTGGAACGTGCGATCAATGGGGTTCCTGGAATGAAATACATGGCTTCCGATGCCGGTAATGACGGGGAAGCAAGTATTCAGGTCGTATTCAACCTAGGAACGGATCCGAATCAGGCTTCTTTAAATGTACAGAACCGCGTAGCCTCTGTGGTTAACAAGCTTCCGCCAATTGTGGTCCGTGAAGGGGTGAAGATTACACGTGAAGAATCCAATATGTTAATGTACATCAATCTCTACAGTAAAGACAAGGAGCTTGATGGAAATTTTATGTATAACTATGCGGACATGAATATTGTCTCCGAATTACGTCGGGTAGACGGTGTCGGGGTGGCAAATATTCTTGGAACACGCGAATTAGCGATGCGTATTTGGTTGAAACCTGATCGTATGACAGCCTACAAGATTTCTGCAGAAGAGGTGATGAAAGCCTTATCCGAGCAAAGTTTGGAAGCTTCACCAGGTAAAGCCGGGGAGTCGTCTGGTATGACCTCCCAGTCTTTTGAATATGTATTGAAATACCCGGGGCGTTTTACAACTACGGAAGGTTATGGCAATATCGTTTTACGTGCGGGTGAAAATGGTGAAATGTTACGTTTAAAAGATGTTGCGGAAATCAAATTCGGTTCGGCGATGTACGATATCTACTCTACACTGAATGGAAAACCATCTGCAGCGATTGTCTTAAAACAATCCTATGGAAGTAATGCTTCTCAGGTAATCCAAGACGTTAAAAGCAAAATGAAGGAATTGAAAGCTTCCTTTCCGAAAGGGCTGGATTACGAAATTAGCTATGACGTATCAAAATTCTTGGATGCATCCATGGAAAAAGTAGTCCATACTTTATTGGAAGCATTTGTGCTTGTTGCTATTGTGGTTTTTCTATTCTTAGGAGATTGGCGCTCGACCTTGATTCCAACCATTGCAGTGCCGGTTTCATTGGTGGGATCATTTTTGTTCATGCAGTTTTTTGGCATTACCATCAACTTGATCACATTGTTTGCACTGGTGCTTGCCATAGGTGTGGTTGTGGACGATGCGATTGTGGTTATTGAGGCTGTCCATGCTAAAATGGAAGAGCTTCATATTTCGGCCTATAAGGCGACCAAAAAAGCGATGCACGAAATCAGTGGTGCCATTGTTGCGATCACATTCCTTATGGCGGCGGTTTTTATTCCGGTTGCCTTTATGTCTGGCCCCGTAGGGATATTCTATAGGCAGTTTTCCATTACCATGGCTACTTCCATCATCTTATCGGGTGTTGTGGCATTGACACTCACTCCGGCTTTATGTGCGATTATGCTGAAGAATAACCATGGAAAGGCAAGAAAGAAATCCATTATCGATAAATTCCTGGATTCTTTCAACAGATTGTTTGATAAGATGTCCAACAAATATGTTTACTTGTTGAAGGGCATAGTGGATAAGCGCGTTTTTACATTTTTAGTATTAATTGGTTTTTGTATTGGCGCATATTTTTTGAATAATGCTGTTCCTGCAGGTTTTATCCCCAATGAAGATCAGGGGATGATTTATGCTATTATTCAAACGCCGCCAGGATCGACATTGGAACGGACCAATCTAGCGGCCCAGACATTGCAAAAAGAAGCTGAAGACATTGATGGTGTACAATCGGTATCTTCATTGGCTGGTTATGAAATCCTGACTGAAGGAACCGGGGCAAATACAGGTACTTGTTTGATCAACTTGAAAAGCTGGGAAGAACGTAAAGAATCCTCGCAGGAGATCATAGAGCAACTGGAGGCCGCTGCCAAAAATATTCCAGGAGCGTCTATCGAGTTTTTCCAACCGCCGGCCGTACCGGGCTATGGTGCTGCGGGTGGATTTGAGCTTCGTCTTCTGGACAAAGCAGGTTCTGGCGACTACAAGAAAATGGAAACGGTAAGTAAGGATTTTGTGCGTGAATTGAACAAAAGGCCTGAATTATCGTCTGTATTTACCTTCTATAGTGCAAGTTTTCCGCAGTATATGTTGCATATCGATAATGATCTGGCGCAACAGAAGGGTGTTACCATTGATAATGCACTGAATACGCTTTCGACTTTGGTGGGCAGTAATTACGAAACAAATTTCATTAAGTATGACCGTCAATATAAAGTTATGGTTCAGGCTTTGCCGCAATACAGGGCTTTGCCGGAAGATATCTTAAAACTATATGTGAAGAATGATAAAGACGAAATGGTACCATTTTCAGCATTTATGCATATGGAAAAGGTTTACGGTCTTTCTGAGATCACCCGGCACAATATGTATATGGCATCTGAAATTTCGGGCTCTGCCGCACCAGGTTATAGCAGTGGTGAAGCAATTCAGGTGATTAATGAAGTCGCTGCCAAGACCTTACCACGAGGCTATGGCATTGATTGGGCTGGTATTTCCAAAGATCAGGTAGGTCGTGGAAATCAAGCAATTTATATCTTCTTAATTTGTCTCGGTTTCGTTTACTTGATACTTTCCGCTCAATATGAGAGCTTTATTATGCCCTTTGCGGTGTTGCTTTCTTTACCAATCGGAATCTTTGGGGCATTTCTACTATTGAAGTTATTGGGATTGGAAAACAATATTTACGCGCAGGTTGCTTTGGTCATGCTTATCGGTCTACTTGGTAAAAATGCCGTGTTGATTGTTGAGTTTGCCGCTCAACGGCATTCGCAGGGATTGAGTATCATTGAGGCTGCCTTGGACGGTGCAAAAGTAAGGTTTAGACCTATTTTGATGACATCATTTGCTTTTATCGCCGGGTTGATTCCCTTAGTTATGGCTTCAGGCCCAGGTGCAATTGGAAACCGTACGATCGGTACAGCGGCAGCGGGAGGTATGTTGTTAGGGACGGTTTTTGGTATTGTGGTGATACCGGGCTTATACTTTATCTTCGGGACTATTGCCTCCAAACGCAAGCTTATTAAACACGAAGATGAAAATCCATTAACTGAAGAACTTGATAATAATGACTAATCGCAGAAAAATACAATGGGTCATTGCATTTTCGCTTTCAGCAGCAGTGACGGGATGTAAGGTTCCCAAAGCGACACAAATACAGGAGAATAAATTCGTTCCGAAGCAGTATACAGATGTAGCTCAATCAGATACAACGAATTCAGCGTCGGTTAAGTGGCGTGAATTTTTTACGGATCCAAATTTAGTTGTATTGATCGATACAGCGTTGAAAAACAATCAGGAGCTGAATGTTACTTTGCAGGAGTTGGCGATCGCAAAGAATGATATTCTTTTACGAAAAGGAGCATTGAAACCCACTGTTGGTTTACGTGCCGGAGGTGGTGTTGAAAAAGTTGGACGATACACCAGTCAGGGGGCCGGTGATGCCAGTACAGAAATTGCCCCTGGAAAGGAAATGCCGGATCCACTAGGAGATTTGACCATTGGTGCGTATGCCAGTTGGGAAATCGATGTTTGGAAAAAACTGAAGGACTCCGAACAAGCAGCACTGAACCGTTATCTTGCTACGGTAGAAGGGAAAAATTTTGTCTTAAGTAGCCTTATTGCCGAAGTTGCCCGTTCGTATTATGAATTATTGGCATTGGACAATCAGTTGGCTATTATCAAACAAAATATCGAGCTTCAGGACAATGCGCTTTCGGTAATCCGATTGCAGAAACAGGCTGCTCGTGTAACAGAACTGGCGGTTCAAAAGTTTGAAGCCGAAGTGTTGAAGACCAAAGGTATGGAATTTGAGACGCGGCAACAGATCAAAGAAACTGAAAACCGTATTAATTTTCTATTGGGACGTTTCCCACAAGAGATCAAACGTGACAAAAGCAATTTTGTCGATCTGATCCCGGCGAAAGTTAAGACAGGTATACCGAGCCAACTACTAAGCAATAGACCTGATATTCGTGAGGCCGAGTATGAGCTCGCTGCCGCGAAGTTGGACGTACAGATCGCGCGGAAAGAGTTTTATCCTTCTTTGGAGATTTCGGCTGCTCTGGGTTTACAGGCATTCAAGCCTTCTTATCTATTTAAGATGCCTGAATCAGTTTTGTATAATCTAATAGGGGAGCTTGCAGCACCTTTGATCAACAAAAATGGGCTTAAAGCGGAATTTAATACAGCCAACGCGAAACAAATACAGGCGGTATATAATTACGAGAAGACGATTCTGAATGCTTACTTAGAAGTCTCTACACAACTTTCTAATATTGAAAACCTCGGGCGCAGCTACGATTTCAAAACAAAACAAGTTGAGGTTCTGAATAATTCCGTGTCTGTGTCAAATGATCTCTTTAAATCAGCGAGGGCAGACTATATGGAGGTTTTAATGACACAACGCGATGTACTGGATTCAAAACTTGAATTGATAGAAACAAAGAAGCAGCAGCTCAATGCTGTTGTCAATATCTATAAAGATTTGGGAGGAGGCTGGAAATAAGTTGTTTGTTTGAATGGACCCCGCTAGGCGGGGTTCTTTTTTTATAAGCCTATGCAAACTTCTTTCTTGTGAAAATAGAATAAATGCTTATTTTTAATCCTTATTTAATCTATTGTATTTGTTTTATGGAATCACAAGAGTATATTCTTATCAATGATGACGCTGAAAGGGGCGTTTTTTATAAAAAAACCTATCTTCATGTTGCGCTTTCGATTTTAGCATTTATCGTTTTGGAAACTTTGCTGATCAAATTGATCCCTTATGATTTTATCGTTTGGATGGTTAGCGGAAAATTTATTTGGTTGTTCTTATTGGGATGTTTTTGGTTGGGCTCCACACTTTCATCAAGATGGACACTTTCGCAAAGCCGTCAAACCCAATATTTAGGCCTAGCATTCTATATTGTACTGGAGGCAATCATCTTCCTGCCGATGATTTTTATGGCGGTATTTATGACCGAAGGAATTAGTGTCATTTATCAGGCAAGTATAATGACTTTGGCCTTGTTTACCGGCCTTACTGTCGTTGCATTTGTATCCAATAAAGATTTTTCATTTCTCAGAAATATCCTGGTGATTGGAGGCTTCTTATCTTTGGGGGCAATTGTTGCTGGAGCTATTTTTGGTTTTGAACTTGGATTATGGTTTTCGGTTGCCATGATTGCACTTGCTTCTGGAAGCATACTCTATCAAACTCAAAATGTGAAGTATAGTTACGGCAACGAACAATATGTAGGGGCAGCCTTGCAGCTATTTTCATCAATCATGTTGCTGTTCTGGTACATTCTACGAATTTTAATGCGCAGAAGATAAATTTTGTTCCTTTTAAAAATGAGAAAAAGTGGTTAAAGTAAAGTTTATTTTAACCACTTTTTTTTGCATTGTATAGTCGCTATTCTAGTCTATTTTTTAAGTTTTTCAGACCTGATCGAAGTCTTTATTCATATTCATAAATAAGTTCATAAAGTTCCATGGATAGGGCGATTTTCCTGAAATTCCCCAGGTCACCAAAGTTTGATTAGGCGAGATCTCTTTTAAGATGAAATAACCCTTGGCTGGTTCACCCATACCGAAATCGAGGGCCGTTTCAATTGTTTCGCCCTCGACGATTTTTGTAATGGTCTGTGAACCTTTACCGACTTTCTTACCATCCCAGCTGGATTTATAGCCGACTTGACCATCTACACCCTGTTCAGTTTTTTTCATTTGCGGGTCTGATAGTTGCCATACACCAAAGTTATCTTGGTTCTTAAGCATTTTCACGTAGTTGAACACTTCCTGCTTTGGCTTATTGATTGTTATCTCACTCTGGGCCGAGAAGTCTTTACTGACGAAGATTGCAGTAATTAAGGGAATAGCGATGATGATCGCCAAAACAATTAGGATTTTTTTTAGGATTTTCATAATCATGCATTCATATTGGTTTTCCTAATAAAGATAAAGGATAATCGGGATTTTTATTGGAAAAAACAGGAATATATTTAGCAATGAAAAAAGCCTCTTCCAATATTGAAAGAGGCTTTTTTGTAATCAAAGCGTAGCACTACTTTAATAGTTCTAAATGGGTGCTGATGCCAATTCTATTCCACGCATTTATGGTAATGATCGCCATAATAATCTGTGCAATCTCCTTTTCTTCAAATATTTCTTTTGCTTTTTGAAAAGTGCTTTCTGTCAAACCCTTTTGATGTATCAATGTGATCTCCTCTGTCATCTCCAACAAAATCTGTTCTTCCTTAGTGAATAGATTCGTTTCCCGCCAGGCATTTAATAAAAATATCCGTTGTGGCGTTTCACCATACTTCAGCGCATCCTTCGTGTGCATATCTAAGCAAAAGGCACAGCCATTGATTTGAGAAGCACGTATTTTTATGAGTTCCTTTTGAATTGGATTTAAAAAAATATCATTGAGATAGGTTTCCAATCCCATCATCGCCTTATAGGCTACCGCATCTACTTTTGCAATATTCAATCGTGTGTTCATTGTTTTAAGTTTTGATAAGACAAAGTTGCGATTAGTATACGCTAAAAAAATTAAACTGGTTTAAGAATGGAAATTTTACGTATGAAGACAAGCCTCCATTCAATCGATATACAGCTATAGTAGCCTAGTTTGATACAATCAGGTAATAGTTGTCGGGGTCACGCAGGATAAATTGATCCTTTAGCGAGTTCTCATTGTAATGTATATCTTTCTCTATGAATGCATTTAACAAAGTAGCGTTTTCGAAGATTTGCTGTAAATTGTCTACTCTAAAGAATAAAATAAATCCATTCCCCGCATGTTTTTGATCTTGCATAGTAGGGTGGTCGTGCTCACCCCATTTGTGTAAACAGAGAATGACAGTCCCGTTATCCGTGAGAATTTCAAATGTTTCGCCGCCATGTTGACTGGTACAGCCCAAAAGCTTTTGGTAGAATAGCGAGCTTTTGGAGACGCTCTTTACAGCAATTATGGGTTCTGTTCGTGTCATATGATTTTGAAAGGTTGAAAACTAATTAAAGAGGCCCAGCGATTTCTCTTTTACCAAGTCCAATATCATGCGATATGCTGCAACAGAGTTGCCATGTTGATCCAATGCTGGACTGTAGGCCCCTATACCCATTTTATTCGGTACACTTACTGTGATTCCGCCACCAACGCCCGATTTACTTGGAAGTCCGACAGTTCTGGCATATTCGCCACTAAATTCGTACATCCCTGCAATGAGCATTTGTGATTGAACTAGCTGAGATAGATCTGGGTTATAGTATTGCTTATTTCCATCATAGCGCACGCAATGATGGGCAAAAAAGAAACCTATTTTAGCCAGATCCTCCGCAGTTATCTCAATGGAGCACTGCTTAAAATAATTATTGAGTTTGTCTTCACCTTCACCATCAATGAGTCCATTGTTGCGCATCAGGTAGAACATGCCTCTGTTTCGATTTCCAGTCTCCCGTTCCGAATGGTATACAGATCTACTGTAATCGATTTTTTCATTATTCGTTATAAAGCGAATCATATCCCTTATTTTAACAAAAGGTTCCTCACCTGTTCCTTTAATAAGCGATGTCGTTAAAATGGCGCCGGCGTTCATCATCGGATTGAGCGGTTTACCCGATGTTTCCAAATTCGCAAAATGATTGAAGGGTTTATCTGTTCCATAGTATCCCATTTTATTAAAAACAACTTCCTCGCCATTTTCCAATACAGCAACCATCAAGGAAACAATTTTTGAAATACTCTGAATTGTAAATCTTTGTTGTACATCTCCGATACTAACGATTGTTCCATCACTATTTACCACCGAAAGTGCGATAGATGCTGCATTGGCTTTACTTAATTCCGGGATGTAATCAGCCACTTTACCTTCTTTGAATGATTGCCTATTTTTATCCAATATTTTATCCAATAGCGCTTTATCAATGATCGCGCTCTTAGTACTGCGCTGGTTTTGAATGTTGTTTTGAGCAAACGATACAGTAATTGATCCGGAACATATCAAACCTATAATACAGGCTACCAACCTGACATTTTTTCTCATTTTTTCAGTATTTGTTTGTTCCAAAGATAGGGAACAGTGTATTAAAAGAAAAGAGGTGCCAAATAAGTAACATTTTAGCACCTCCATCTAGTAGGTCATCCTTTAGGCTGCATTTGGAGCTGGATCAACATTCCAACCGGAAAGTATACCGCCATAGAAAAAGAAGGTGACGTAAAAATTCTTTTTGCTCACCTGATCAGTAACCAGGTATTTTTGAGTTACATCGTATGCATCTATTTTTTTATATTTTGATAATGCTATCGGGCTGGCAGCAGGATTTTCTGAGCGTACCAAATCTTGTATCTTTTGGTTGATTAATTTCATAATACCTTCTTTTTTGAAAGGATTATTTTCGATTTTCACATGTGCCGAATGGGTTAAAGTTCCATTATTTTGCGCTTTTTTAGCTTTCGCAGCAGCTGTATAGTTTTTAAATTTTTCCCTTATCTGCGGATCTTTTAAGCTATGGATGGTAAAAATAGAAATTCCCTGCGCACCATTATTTAGCGCCTCATCCATATCGGCAAATATTTCTTCATTATTTTTAGCCATCAATCCACAATATAGCGTCGTATTTGCTCCTTTATCGCGCACATTTTCTAATGTACAATCTCTAATAAAGCTTGGATCTTCTGTATAAAAATTGCTGTATACCATCGGAAAAACAACATCCAAATTCCACTTACCCCAATCTTGGCGCACCATACGAGAAGCCATTTTGGGAGTCGGAAATGGGGATGCAGCCATTGTTTTACCATGGGAGTGAACGATGTCTGCAATCATATTGGCGATATCGGTTATCTGATCGCAACGAAATTGGCGCCATTTTAGATCTTTCGATGGATCTTTTTGTGCTCTCGGATCATAACCATACTGTTTCTTGAACTTCGCTATTGCAATTGGATGGTAACCGTAATCCCAAGCTGGGTATTCACGATCTTGAACAATATTGTATTTAGGCCAAAGGGTTGTAGGGAGGACAACATCCACGTAGCGATTATAGTCAATAGAAATCCCCTCCAATCCCTCGACTTCACAATAGGATTCGATTTTTTTACGGATATACTCTTTTACTCCGGGCACAACAGGTGACAAAAATTTATAATAACCAACGTATGCAGTGGTATCTGCCAGACTTTTACCATTTCGATTGACGCTGAACCAATCCGGATGTTCTTGGAGTATTTTATCCCTGTCATGTTCCAAGTTCATCGTCCAAAGCCACGCGATAACTTGGATGCCATATTTTTTTGCAATGGGAATTGCTACCCGATACTCGTCTGGACTGGCGGCATTTAACATTACGCCATCGATTCCTAAATAATTCATCTCACGGCAAATTGAATCAAAGTTTGTTTTGGCGTTGTAATCTAGCCAAGTCCAAAACATGGCGGGTTTTTCTTTGTCAGCAGCGTGGCTTGTGGTTATTGAAAAACCCTGAATGATCAGGAGAAGCAGGCAAATAAAACATGTCTTGATTAATTTTTCTTTCATAATATTTATCGATTCTAAAAATTGCATACCATAATTTACGCGCGAAGTTTTCAGTGAGTTCAATGGCTCCTTAAAAGATCAATCTGCGAATTTGAAAATTAGATTAGTTTAATGTTCGTCCGTGAAATTACACAAAAACATGGAATTTACACGATACCATTTTAGAATCGGACTGGTTTTCTTACAGTTATTAAATTATATTAAAATAACAAAACATTTTCTAATGTTATCTGTTGTTACTACAATACCAAATCGAAGAAGTAACATTATTAACAACGAAAAGTAGGCCGGGCTACTCGCTAAGGCCAAATTGTTTTGATATGAAGAAACATTACATTCCACTCCTTATTGCGTGCTCACTATTGAATAACCTGGCCAACGGGCAAGAAGTAGGGACCGAACAACAAAGCAAAGTAGATTCTGTAAAACTAACCAAGGATGATACGATTTATCCCAAGCTTCAGGTAAAAGGTTTATTTCAGGCCAGATACCTTGTGAGTGGCACAAAAGATGTAGACGTTAATGGACTGCATCACAGTGATGGTTCTGGTACGGACAACAATTTTATGGTGAAGTATATGCGCGTTCAGATGCGTGCCCAAATTAGCAAACGCACAGAGGTGACAGTTTTGGCAAATCTCGCGGATTTTAAAAGCGATCCGAAAACAAAAGTTCTCGAAAATGCTTATTTGAAATATACATTTAGTCCCAAATTGGCGATTACAGTAGGCCAATTCCGTCCCTGGTTTGGTATTGAAGAGACTTATCCAATTGATATTATCAAATCATTGGATTGGTCCAATCAATATCTTGAGTTTGGCAAACTCGGCTGGGCAAGCTTTCAGATCGGCGTGGCAGCGACAGGTGAGACCACGCTTGGGGAAATGCCTTTTAGCTACTCGTTATCCGTGGTAAATGGAAATGGAAAAAATCAGGTAGTCGATAACGACAATGGCAAACAATATGCTACGCGTCTTGTCTTTGGCCTTTCGAAGAAGTATAGTGTTAACTTAGGGCTCAATGGGGGGATTGGCGAGGTTATGAAAAAACAGGTGCACGCATTGGGTGTTGATCTAACCGGAAATGTGAACTTTGGCAAGCGCTGGAATCTCGATATGCAGCTGGAAGCAAAACAGGCGATCAATCATAGCCTGTACTATTCGTTGGACGAGAGTGCTCGTAGCTCCAAATTGAGCGATTACCTTGTACGGGGTATTTATTTTCTTCCAAACTTAAGATACGAAGTAAATTATTTCAACCTAAGCGCTTTCGAGCTATCTTGCCGATATGAATACATTGATCCTAATTATAAACTAAATGCAAATGGACGTCAAACATACACACCGATGTTCGGTCTAGAATTTTTAAAAAATTATGGTGCAAGGATTCAGCTTGGTGTCCAGTTAGACCGGTATAAAAAGCAGACCGAAAATACCAGTGAATTCAATAAGAACTTATTTATTATTCAAGTGCAAAGTCGATTCTAATTTATTAAACCACGCTTATTATGAAAGAAATCAGTATTAAAAATATTGCCATCACTTTTCTTGTGGCACTCATTTTATGGTTTATCCCAATACCGAAAGGAGTCAGCCCAGAAGCTTGGCATCTCTTTGCTATCTTCGCAGCAACTATTCTTGGGATTATTTTAAAAGCAGCTCCAATGGGTACCATGTGTATGATGGCCATAGCATTTACTGCGCTGACACAAGTGTTGGCCCCCGGAGATGCTGGTAAATCCATTACCAAAGCTTTGACCGGTTTTGGCGACAAAGTTATCTGGCTGATTGGTATCTCTTTTTTTATTGCTCGCGGTTTCATAAAAACCGGTCTTGGCAATCGGATTGCATTTCTTTTCATTCGTGTTTTTGGAAAAAGTTCGCTCGGGTTAGCCTATGGATTGGGACTGGCAGACGTCTGTTTAGCTCCAGCAATCCCGAGCAATACGGCTCGAGGCGGTGGAATTATATATCCAATTATGAAATCCATGGCTATTAGTTTTGATTCCGTCCCCGATAAACCAGAGACACATCGGAAATTGGGATCCTATCTTACTTTAAATAGCTATTATATGAATCTTATCGCATCTTCGATGTTTTTGACTGGGACGGCCAGTAATCCAATGTGTCAAAAATTTGCTGCTAACCTGGGAATCGACATTACTTGGATGTCCTGGGCCATTGCGGGATTCATACCTGGTATTGTCGCCTTTTTTGTGGTACCGCTTGTTCTTTACAAATTATATCCGCCTGAATTAAAAAAAACAGGCGATGCGCCGAAGATGGCGGCACAGAAACTAAAAGAGATGGGGCCTATTTCGAGGAATGAGTGGTTAATGCTTTTGGCATTCTTTATCTTATTGGCATTATGGATCTTTGGTGGATCCTTTTCAATTGATGCTACAACGACGGCTTTTATAGGTTTAACGCTACTGTTACTAACCTCTGTGTTGACCTGGGAGGATGTTAAAGCAGAAAAAGGAGCATGGGATACGATTGTTTGGTTTGCTGTGTTGGTCATGATGGCCAGTTCATTAAACGAATTGGGATTCATCGGCTGGTTTAGTGATTTGATTAAAGTACAGATTGGTGATTTGAGCTGGCAAATAGCCTTTCCTGTCATTATTCTTGTTTACTTCTTTAGTCACTACATTTTCGCTAGCGCCACTGCCCATGTAGCAGCGATGTATGCCGCTTTGTTGGGTGTCGGTGTTTCTTTAGGCATTCCACCAATGCTGCTTGCGATGATGCTTGGATTTCTAGGCTCCATCTATGGTGTATTAACACATTATGGCCATGGCCCTGCACCGGTATTTTTCGGAAGTGGCTATGTTGATTTAAAATCATGGTGGTTGCGTGGATTGGAAATCGGTATCGTATTATTGGTGATTTACATGGGTGTTGGTGGATTGTGGATGAAGGTTATAGGTTATTATTAAAAATTAGGATCTTATTATGTTATCTACTTTGTCAAAAAAGATGCTCATGTGCCTGACTGGATTGTTTTTAGCGTTCTTTTTGCTGATTCACTTCCTAGGGAACTTACAGCTATTCTTGCCGCAGGAACAAGCACATTTACAATTTAATGCCTACTCACATTTTCTAGCGGGCAATATCTTGATCAAGATTATCTCTTATGTACTTTATGCCAGCATTATCCTTCATGCCTTAGATGGCCTTGTCATTACATTAAAAAATAAAAAGGAGGGAGCTGTTTATAAATCGGATCATCGCGGAAGAGCAAGCAAATGGTACTCGCGTAATATGGGAATTTTAGGTACTATAATTCTCATCTTTTTAGTTATCCATTTTCAGAATTTTTGGTATGTATACAAATTTGGTGCAACCCCGCTTGATGAGCGGGGGAACAAGGACTTATATGTTTTGGTCATCGCTGTCTTCCAACAATGGTGGTACGTCCTTATCTATGTATTATCTATGATAGCCTTGTGTTATCATCTTATTCACGGGATTCATAGCGCAATTCGAACCTTAGGATTATTTCATCCAAAATTTGTCAAATGGTTTAAGATCCTTGGCATTGGCTATTCGGTTATCATTAGTTTGGGCTTTGCCATGATGCCTGTTTATATATTCTTTACAGTAAACTAAAGCGGATAAATCATGATATTAAATTCAAAAATACCAGAAGGGCCATTGGATGAAAAATGGACACGCTATAAGAAGACTGCCAAATTAGTTAATCCCGCCAATCGCAAAAAATTGGATGTTATCGTGATTGGTACAGGGTTGGCGGGTAGTTCTATTGCAGCCTCCCTTGGCGAGATGGGGTATCAGGTGAAATCATTTTGTTTTCAGGACAGTCCGCGACGGGCGCATTCCGTCGCAGCGCAGGGCGGGGTAAATGCGGCAAAGAACTATAAAAATGATGGAGATAGCGTTTACAGAATGTTTGTTGACACCTTAAAAGGAGGGGATTTCCGTGCACGTGAAGCAAATGTATACCGCATGGCAGAATGCTCACTTAATTTGATCGATCAAGCTGTAGCCCAAGGAGTTCCTTTTGGACGAGAATACGGCGGCTATTTAAATAATCGCTCTTTTGGCGGCGTACAGGTAAGTCGGACGTTCTATGCAAGAGGCCAAACCGGGCAGCAGCTTCTTTTGGGCGCCTACCAGGCACTTATGCGCCAGGTAGGAAAGGGAACCGTGCAACTTTTTACACGACATGAGATGCTTGATGTTGTTGTTATCGATGGAAAGGCACGTGGTGTTATCGTACGTAATCTAGATACGGGCGATATTGAACGGCATGCGGCCCATACAGTTGTATTAGCAACAGGAGGTTATGGTAAAATATATTACCTATCGACCTTGGCTATGGGATGTAACGGTTCGGCAATCTGGCGCGCACATAAAAAGGGCGCATTAATGGCTTCTCCGAGCTGGATTCAGATTCACCCGACGTCCTTACCACAATCGGGCAGTTATCAGTCTAAATTAACCTTAATGTCGGAGTCTTTGCGCAATGACGGAAGAATATGGGTCCCCATGAAGGAAGGTGAGACGCGAGAACCCAACGCTATTCCGGAGGAAGAACGGGATTACTATTTAGAACGACGGTATCCCGCATTTGGAAATCTTGCCCCACGGGATATTTCCTCTCGGGCGGCAAAGGAACGGATCGATGCCGGCTTTGGGATTGGTCCACTCAAAAATGCTGTTTATCTTGATTTTGCGAAGGCTATCAGAGAACAGGGGAAACAGAAAATACAGGAAAAATATGGTAATCTATTTGACATGTATGAAAAGATTACGGGATATGATGCTTATAGCGTACCGATGATGATTTCACCGTCTGCACACTTTTCCATGGGCGGTTTATGGGTCGATTATGAGTTGATGACGAGTCTGCCAGGTTTATTTGCGCTTGGCGAAGCTAATTTTGCGGACCATGGTGCAAACAGACTTGGGGCAAACTCACTGCTTCAGGCATCTGTCGATGGCTATTTTATCGGTCCCTATACGATTGCCAATTATTTGGCAAACGATATTCATACGGGGAAAATTTCCACAGATCATATTGCGTTTGAACGTGCTGAAGAGGATGTTAGAAAACAAATCGACGTATTTTTGAAAATCAAAGGCAGTAAAACTGTGGATTATTTCCATAAAACACTCGGCAAAATACTCTATGACTATTGTGGGCTGGCACGTAATGAAAAAGGGCTTCGCTATGCTATTGAAGAAATTAGAAAGCTAAAACAAGAATTTTTCAAGGACGTTATTGTCAGCGGCGAGGCCGATACGTTAAATAGCGAACTGGAGAAAGCCGGACGTGTAGCAGACTATTTTGAGATTGGAGAACTGATGTGTTATGATGCATTGACGCGAAATGAATCCTGTGGAGCGCATTTTCGGGAAGAATATCAAACTGCAGACGGAGAGGCGCTACGTAACGATGCCGAATACCAATTTATTTCCGCTTGGTTATGGAAGGGAGAAAATGAAGAACCTGAGTTGGTCAAAGAACCGTTGACCTTTGAAGAAATACAACCAACTGTTAGGAGCTATAAATAAAATGAATGATTATGGATTTATATCTTAAAATATGGCGACAAAAGGATCGCAATGCTACAGGCAAATTAGTGACGTACACATTAACTGACCTAAATCCGCATATGTCTTTTTTGGAAATGTTGGATACTTTAAATGAACAGTTGATAACAGGAGGAGAAGAGCCCGTCGAGTTCGATCACGACTGTCGTGAAGGAATTTGCGGGCAGTGCGGAATGATGATTAACGGCATTGCACATGGGCCCCTTAAGCATACGACGACTTGCCAGTTACATTTACGTTCATTTAAAGACAAGGATACCATTACCATAGAACCTTTTCGTTCAGCCGCATTTCATATAAAAAAAGATCTGAAAGTGGATCGTTCCGCATTCGATCGAATTATTTCTTCTGGTGGATTTGTCTCTATCAATACAGGACAGGCTCCAGATGCAACAGCCATTCCTATTTCTCATGAATTAGCTGAATCGGCATTTGACTCGGCAGCCTGTATAGGTTGTGGTGCTTGTGTGGCGACGTGCAAAAATGGCAGCGCGGCCCTTTTTACCTCAGCAAAGATCACCCATATGGCACTATTACCACAAGGAAAGGAAGAGCGTAGTCAACGGGTATTAAATATGATCAAACAAATGGATAAGGAGTCCTTCGGTCATTGTTCAAATACAGAAGCGTGCGAGGTAGAGTGTCCACAAGGTATATCTGTACTGAATATCGCACGTATGAATTTTGAGTATAACAAGGCACTATTTTTTAAAAAGAAATAAAGACCAACGGTCGAAAAAAGTGGCACGATAGTTTCTTATATCGGATTTATAATAAAGACTGAAGCCATAAAAAGAGCGATACCGGATCGTTGAAGATGACTCACCTTATCCCTGAAAGTAGGGATTTGTAAGATTTTATGGTTAATAAATAGGTTTTTGTAGTAATTTTGAAAAAAGAAATTCATTAAGTTATAGCGATTGATATGAAGTGTAGTAGGTTGTTTGTGGTACTTTTCATTTGTAGTATAGTGTTTAGTGTAACCGCATGTAAGGATTTTTCAAACAAAGTCTTGGGAAAAGGCGAACTGAAGGACACACTTACGGAGAAATTGGTTGTTAAGGAAAAAATACCACATTTGTTGAATAGGTGGGATTCGCTTCAGAAAAATCAGATACACTTTACAGTAGATAGTCTACACCCTGTTCCGATCAAACAACAAAGACGTGAGCTAAAGGACTCCCTGCGGAAAGCATTTGATAAGCAACCAAAACATATTTATTTGACTTTTGATGATGGCCCATTAATTGGTAGTGCTTTTATTGATTCTATTGCGAAAGAAAAAAACATTAAAGTGAGTGTATTCTTGATTGGTAAACATGCGAATATGAGCAAAGGAAGAAAACGCGATCTTGCCCGTTATGAATCCAATCCACTTATAGCCTGTTATAATCACAGCTATACGCACGCAAACAATCAATATTCAAGATTTTATAGTAACCCCCAAAATGCTTTTGCTGATTTTGAAAAGAATGAAAAAGATCTCCATTTAAAACATAAAATTGTTCGGCTTCCAGGAAGGAATATTTGGATATATGATAATGTTCGTAAGATTGACCTTAAGAATGGAT
The DNA here is from genome assembly GCF_002377215.1 of Sphingobacterium sp. UBA3519. Classification (NCBI taxonomy): domain Bacteria; kingdom Pseudomonadati; phylum Bacteroidota; class Sphingobacteriia; order Sphingobacteriales; family Sphingobacteriaceae; genus Sphingobacterium; species Sphingobacterium sp. UBA3519. Next base: position 70,006 of record NZ_DFPI01000018.1, on the reverse strand, counting down.
CCAGCACAGCCGATCTATTGCATAAGAACGGATATACAATTTATGGCTGGGATGTCGAGTGGCGGCTTAATAGCGTTACTGGTACGCCCATACAGAGCCAAGAGTCTACCTTGTCTCATATCCGAAATTATATGAACAACAAAAGCTCAATGGTACCTAATAATGTTGTTTTCTTAATGCATGATGATATGTTTCAAACGCGAAAAGGGCAGCAGGAGTTATCCACTTTAATTGATGCATTAAAAAAAGAAGGCTACCAGTTTGAATTGATGCAAGATTATCCGATTAAGTATTAGATAGGTTCGCCAGCTGTCATCTCATCAAAACCCATTTCTTTTGCAATCTGATGAGCACCAAGAATTAATTTACCGCCAATTCCCTGTCCTTGAAACTGAGGTAGCACAGCGACAGGAGCCAAGGCAAGAGAATCGGATGTTTTTTTGATTCTCTTTATCGATAATCTTCACCTTTGTCAGGAGTATATAGCCTGCTATTTCTCCTTCAGCTTCAGCTACCATTGACAGTTGTGGTATAAATTCTGCTGTCCTTCTTAGTTTTTCTACTAAAATGTGCTCTTGATGATCGCTATACTGTTCGTTTTCAAAGGCGAGTCGGATCAGTTCGAATACAATCGTTGTGTCACTTGACTTTTCTGTCCTAATATTTACAGTCATAGTTTTTTTGTAGATACAACTATTTCTTCGCTATTAATAAAGCCGTTTTTGGCCCCATTATTTGTAGGTACATAGTTGTTTAGAAAAAATCAATTATAGATCTAATTATATAGGATAAATATGCGTATTAATATTTGAAAAATTGATAATATAGTTTCTAAATGATAAAAAGTACTTTTCCTCAGGACTTTCTATTTGCAGTGTTTTACTAGTTCTTTGATCTTGCGTTGAGTAGCAAAAGCGCTGGAAACAATTTTGAGAAAATGAATTTACAATTGATTTGTTTTTCAATAAATTATCTGATTACCAATCACTTAATAACAATAGTGTTAAATAGTGTAAAAATAACACTTGCAATGTATATTTATTTTCGTATTTTCATGTTAAATAAACAATTATAAATCGCCTCCAGTAGACACCTAAACCGATACGTCTTAGAGGTAAAAAAAATAACTAATTAAACACAAAATTTAAACAACTAAACAGTTTTTATGATTAACTGCCATTATTTCTCAAATCAATGGAAGAGAGCGTTTTGGACTGGATCATTGTGCTCACTAGTGGCCTTGAGTCCCCAAATCGTCGATGCTACAACCCTCGCAAGCTATGGAATTCTCTTTCAGCAGGAGCAAAGTGTTTCTGGAACGGTGCATGATGAATCTGGAATGCCAATTCCTGGAGTAACAGTTTCCGTCAATGGAACAAAGTTAGTAACTAAAACCGACGTTCAAGGTAGATACAAGTTAGACAAAGTCCCCGCAAGTGCGATTATTAATTTCCGGATGGTCGGCAAACAATCTATGGATGAAGCTGTAAAAGGAAGACAGACCATCGATATCACACTTCTTAATTCGGAATCGAATCTCGAAGAAGTCGTTGTTGTTGGTTACGGAAAGCAACGCAAAGAGACTGTCACCGGTGCCGTAGCCACTGTGAAGGGAAGCGATCTAGCACAATCACCGGCATTGAACGTTTCCAATGCATTAACAGGACGCGTCCCGGGCGTTACAGCAACCAACGGGAGCGCCGAGCCTGGCTACGATGGTTCCAATATCAAAATCCGGGGAACGAATACACTGGGTAATAGCAGTCCCTTAGTCGTTATTGATGGAGTTCCTGCGCGTGAAGGAGGAATTGATCGTATTAATCCCCGAGATATAGAAAATATCTCGGTTCTAAAAGATGCTTCTGCTGCTATTTATGGAGCCAGGGCAGCCAATGGGGTTATTCTCGTTACGACAAGAAGAGGAAAAACAGGAAAACCGCAGTTTTCTTATACGTTCAACCAAGGGTATTCCCAACCTACCGTTATTCCTAAATTAACAGATGCCTCCCAGTTTGCGGCAATTAGAAATGAACTCGAAATTTATAACCTCCCTGTTGAAGAATGGTCTGCTGCTTATACAGCGATCAACGAGAAAGGCAATTACAATAAACAAGGTGGAGGAGTTTTGGATGCGCCGTTTAAACCAGAAGATATCCAAAAGTTCAAAGACGGATCAGATCCTTGGGGGCATCCCAATACTGACTGGTATAAAGCTACGCTAAAAAACTGGTCACCTCAACAGCGCCACAACCTCCAAATCAATGGCGGTACTGAGGATGTCAAGTATCTGATGTCTTTGGGGTATCAAAATCAGGATGCCTACTATAAAAATTCGGCTACAGGTTATAAACAGTATGACTTAAGGATCAATCTGGACGCCAATATAAGTCAGTATATCAAAACACAATTTGGTGTTTTAGGAAGACAGGAAAACCGAAATTTCCCCACCAAGAGTGCTGGCACGGTCTTTAGAATGCTGATGCGGGGAAATCCAACACAACCAGCAATATGGCCTAATGGAATGCCGGGACCAGATATCGAAAATGGCGAAAACCCCGTGGTAATTACGACCAATGCGACAGGTTACGATCATGATAAACGCTACTATTTTCAAACAAATGGTCAGGTTGAGATTACAAATCCCTGGATAGATGGTCTTAAATTAACACTTAATGCCTCTGTTGACAAATATGTAAAAAATCAAAAAACATGGGTTACACCCTGGACTTTGTATTCTTGGCAGGGCGCTTATGAGGCCGATGGCAGCACACCACAACTGGTTCCTGGAAGACGTGGCCCTGCCGATCCAAATTTAAACCAAAGCAATGAAGATCAACTGAATATCTTACTTGGTGGAATCTTAAGCTTTGAGCGGAAATTTGGTGACCATCAGGTAAATGCTATAGCCGGTATCAACAGAGAAACAATTGATAATGATAAATTCAGCGCGTATCGTCGCTATTTTCTTTCAAATGCGATCGACTATCTTTTTGCCGGTGGAGAACAGGAAAAAAATAACGATGGATCTGCATGGAAAAGAGCGCGGCTAAATTACTTTGGGCGATTTGGCTATAATTATAAAAGCAAGTATATCGCAGAATTCCTTTGGCGTTATGACGGATCGTATATGTTCCCTGAAAGTGAAAGGTTCGGTTTCTTTCCAGGTGCCATGGCGGGATGGGTCGTGTCGGAAGAGAATTTCTGGAAGGAAAATGTCCCTGTGATTAATTATTTCAAGATCCGTGCGTCATATGGCCAGATGGGTAATGACAACATCTACTATGATGATAAATTACAAGAATATCAATATTTTTCAACCTATTCCTTTGGTACTTATATCGTCAATGATAAGCTAGCCAAAACCCTTTTTGAAAGCCGTGTTCCTAATGAGATGATTACTTGGGAGGTTGCCAATAACTATAATTTAGGGTTTGATTTTCAATTTTTACAAGGAAAGCTGAATTTCGAGTTTGATATTTTTAAAAATCGCCGTAATTCCATTCTATGGAGAAAAAATGCGTCAATACCACAAAGTACAGGGATGACATTACCGGCAGAAAATATTGGCAAAGTGGATAACAAGGGTTGGGAATTTAACTTAGGTTATCGTGGCAAGGTGGGAGATTTGGGGTACACGGTTGGTGTGAATGGTGGTTATGCTAAAAACAAAATTATCTTCTGGGATGAAGCCCCGGGCGCCCCTGCATGGCAGCAAAGTACAGGTAAACCTATCAAAACGGATATTTATTATGTCTATGACGGCGTATTCCGTGACATGGAAGATATCGCCAACAATAAATTGGACTATAGTGCCATTACGAAAACTTTACGCCCTGGAGATATGAAATATAAAGATTTCAATGGTGACGGAAAGATTACCCCCGATGATAAAGTAAGACGAGACAAGAATAGTGACCCAACATTTCAGGGAGGTTTCAATTTTAGTCTGACCTATAAGGATTTTGACTTATCGGTACTATTTCAAGGAGCTACAGGAGGAGAGATACGTGTAGGAACAGATGAATCTGGATCGATCGGAAATTTTGTGGAAGAATTCTATGATAAACGCTGGAGCATCAGTAACCCAAGTAGCGTTTATCCACGTTTGACAGACCGTGGCAATCAATATTATTCTTATAACAATACCTATTGGATGCGGAGCACCGATTATTTGCGGCTTAAAAATGTGGAAATAGGATATAATCTGGCCTCAAGCATTTGTAGTAAAATTGGCATTGGTTCTTTACGGCTATATGCAAATGGCATGAACTTAATGACGTGGAGTAAGATCAAAATGTATGACCCAGAAGCCGTTAATGCATTAGGGCAATATTATCCGCAGGCAAGATTGATTAATTTTGGCGCATTATTATCGTTCTAACCAACTGTCATATTAAGAACTTAACGAAGAATAAAAATGAAAAAAATTAAGAATATATCACTTATACTACTTGTACTTTCTGCATCATTACAAGCTTGCAATGATGATTTTGTGAGCACGAAGCCACTCAGTGAAGTTCCACAGGAGATCGTTTGGTCGGATGCTGGTTTGTCTGAGGCTTTCGTGACAGAAATCTATAACGGTTTTGGAGTAGGAGGCTTTTATGAGCAAGAAATGGCATCCATGACCGACGAAGCCTTATTTACACACCCTAATCGGGGCATAAATACCGTGACCGAATCTCGATCAAATCCAGCTGATCAAGGCTATATTATGGATACTTACGAATACGGTCGCATGTATACGCGCATCCGGGCAACTAACATTGCCATCTCCAATTTGAGTGCACCCAAGTTTGACAAAGCAAAAGCCGATAAGCTGTTAGGCGAAGCTTATTTCCTGCGTGGGTATTATTATCAACAGCTCTTACGCTTTTATGGTGGCATCCCCATCGATAATAAGATATATACATTGAACGATAAAGACTATATGGTTCCGAGGAATAGCTATGAGGAGTGTGTCAATGCCATCGTGAAAGATCTAGACAGCGCAGCTCTTTTGTTAAAGGGCAGTTCATCAACAAAGGGACGTGCAAATGAAACTGCAGTATTGGCCTTAAAATCAAGGGTATTACTCTATGCTGCCAGCGATCTCCACGATGCGGGTAAAGCCAAAGCAAAATCAACATTATTGGCAGGGTATAAGAATCCAGAATATCTAATGTACACGAGTGGCAATCAGGTGGAGCGTTGGACAAAAGCAAAAGCCGCAGCAAAAGCCGTACTGGATCATACAGAATTCGCCTATAAGTTAGACCTAACTCAACCCGCTTCGCCTAATGAGGGTACTGCCAACTATATGGCCGTATCGTTAGGAGGGGGGAGCAAGACAGTTGATTTTACAGCAGGAAAAGATATTATTCTGGGGAGATTCTTTATTGACGAAAAGGACGAACGTGGTGGCTGGGTAGGGCGAGACAACGGTCCAAATGGCTATCATAACTGGGCCGGAAATACACCGATACAACTCTTGGTAGACGACTACGAGACTATTGATGGCCAAAAATTCAGTTGGTCAAATCCTACTATGGCAGCCAGCCCTTATCAAAATCGTGACCCACGTTTAAAGGCAACAATTTTATACGACGGTGCGGATTGGAAACCTAGGACAGCCGATGTCGCTGAAAGAGATAAGGCGAATCAAATCCAAACAGGTCAATACGAAATAATGAATGCCAAAGGACAAAAGGTTATCCAATTTGGCCTTGACACAAGAAAAAGCCCGATTGAAGATTGGAATGGTTCACGGACAGGATATTATATTCGTAAATTTACAGATCCGGACCCTACAATGCAGGATCAAAACACAAGACAGCGCATTCCCTGGCCAATGTTTCGCTATACAGAGGCGATATTGAACTATGTAGAAGCATGTCTTGAATTAGGAGAAGAGAATGAAGCTAAAACATGGTTAAACAAAATCCGCTTTAGAGCTGGAATGCCTGCAATTCCAACCGCCGAAACCGGAGCGGCTCTAAAAGCACGTTATAGAAACGAGCGCCGTATTGAATTAGCCTACGAGGAGCATCGCTTCTTTGACGCGCGACGCTGGATGATAGCCGCGGAAACTATAGGTCGTAAAGCAAATATTATAAACATCACGGGAACCCTTAAGGCGGGTAAAAATGTAACTCTTTATCAATATAATCCCGATAACTACACCTATACCTATACGGTATCCAATATTGATCCAGGTATCGAAAATAGGAACTGGGATGACAAGATGTACTACACGTCTTTGCATCGCGATGAGGTTAATCGAAATACAAAATTGATCCAAAATCCAGGTTACTAGTATTTAAAGAAGCTGTCCAAATGTGCTGTGCCCCCGGAAAATGTCTAACTTTTTGGGGGCACTGCATTTTTTTGGACAGCTTTTTTTGCGGCTAATTTTTAATACGTGAATAGGTCCAATTTTAGTAACTATGCTGTATTGATAAGCGACAGGAATAAGTTTCAGTATATGCTGCTAGTGGCGGCAATATGCCTTAGATACCTATTGTGTTCGTACCTGCTTCGGACAAGCTTCGGAGCTCACCAGATAAGGATTAGCTATTGGCCAGTTCCTGACCAGTATTTTCCTGTTCGGAGACTGGTCAATGACTGTTCAGCATCTGTACGGAATCTATTGATGATCCGAAGAAAGTACGAAGCAGGTACGAAGCAAAGGGCTTCCCACTCGCTTATTTTGGTTATTTTTCATAGAATTTCACCATAGCTCTTTGGACAGGTTGAAACTTTCTCTGCTATTCAAAAATAGTTTCCACAAAACAAGTGACAAACTTTTCGGACACACGGATTATATAATTACTTTTTCTGCTGACTTATATTAGGTAATAGCCCTGTAACTACTCCGATTAATGGAAGATAAGCACAGATATTAAATACATATTCGATTGAGGTTTGATCTGCAAGCCAGCCCAGAACTGCTGAACCAATTCCCCCCATACCAAAAGCAAAGCCAAAAAATAAACCAGCAATCATTCCGACCTTTCCTGGGATGAGTTCTGTCGCATAGACCAAGATAGCAGAGAATGCAGACGATATAATAAGACCTATTAAAATAGCGAGGATAATGGTTAGCCCTAGACCAACGTGTGGCAATAGTAATGTGAACGGAGCCGCTCCGAGAATCGATACCCAGATAATTAGTTTACGCCCATAGCGATCTCCCAATGGCCCCCCTAATATAGTTCCCGCAGCTACAGAAGCAAGAAATATAAATAAGTATATTTGAGATTCCTGAACCGAAACATGGAATTTATTGATCAAATAGAAGGTGAAATAACTGGTCATGGAAGCCATGTAAAAATATTTGGAAAAAATGAGTACCAATAAAATTACAAGTGCAAATACTACTTTTGATTTTGGCAGGTCGGCTTTTGAAGCACCAACAGCAGTTGTTTGTGTCTTAGGCTTGAGATGTATTTGATACCAATTACCGACATAAGTAAGAATCATAACGGCTACAATGGCCAATACGCCAAATACACCAATGTATTGTTGGCCCAAAGGGATCACAATAAGCGCTACAAGAAGGGGACCTATCGCACCACCAGCATTACCACCGACTTGGAAGATAGACTGCGCGAGCCCCTTTTTGCCTCCGGAAGCTAAATGAGCAACTCGAGAAGCTTCAGGATGAAATATAGACGAACCCATGCCAATAAGACTTACAGAAAGGAGAATGTAGATAAAGTTTGACGCAAAAGAAATGCATATCAATCCTGCTAAAGAGAAAAGCATACCGACAGCGAGTGATCGTGGTGTAGGGTTTTTATCTGTATACAAACCAACGAAGGGTTGCAAAATAGAAGCAGTAAGCTGAAAAACCAACGTTATAATACCAATTTGGGTAAAACTAAGCGCATAATTTGATTTTAACATGGGATATACTGCCGGGATGACCGACTGAATCAAGTCGTTGAGCAAGTGTGAAAGACTAATCGCAAATAAAATCGGATAGACGGTTTCGGAGCTTTTCCAAGATCCACTCGGGTTTAAAGATTGTGTTTTCATAAAAGAAATATTCATCAGGTCATCTGATGTTTTAATTGATAAAAATAAAGTATATTGAGATTGATGATTTGCATATGCTATAGGAAAATTACAGCTGTTGGATAATTCGGTTAGCAATATCAACAGCTTTTTTCACTTCTTTATCTTTGATTGCCAACATCAGTTCCTCGTGTTGCTGTTGTGAAGTTAAGAAGGGTACTGTATCCTTATAAATAGTCATGAAGAACTTATTGACATGTTCAGATAAAGTTGTATATAAAGCGGTCAAAATACTATTTCCACATGATTCAGCAATTGCACTGTGAAAGGCAATATCGGCATCCACGCACGCCATCAAATTTCCCATTTCGGCATATTTTGCTCTATTTTTGAGCGCTTGAGCCATATCCTTGAGGCCTTTCGAAGTACGATTTAAGGCAGCTTTTTCAATAATTCGCAATTCCAATACGTGTCTAACTTCAAAAATATCGTTAAAATTGGCTTTTTCAATTTTTGAGTCAAGAGCATGATGACCTGTGCTACTTTTAACAAAAGTACCAAGACCTTGTTGTACATTGAGATAGCCTGATTGACTTAAATATTTGACCGCCTCACGAATGCTGGATCTGCCCACAGCAAATTGTTTCATCAATTCTGGTTCCGTAGGAAGTTTAGATTCTACCGGGAATTCACCTAATTTTATTTTTTCTTCTATTGCCGCGGCAACTTCCTCTGCCAAGGATCTTCGTACGATAGCTTCAGTCTTCATATAGTCATATCATCTGATGATTGCAAAGGTAGTAGAATTTTTTGAATTCTTAGTTATTTTCAAAAATTTGATCAAACCAACCGAATATTGTTACGACTACATCAGATATTTATTACAGTGTTTACAGTGCCAAATTTATTGGCAGTTTTAGGTTTATTAACAGTGAGGCTGGTCCTCCAATGTATTTATCAAAAACTTAGTAACATGAAAAAATTAATGATGAGCGCCGTAGCCTTGGCTTTAATGTCATCTGCTACTTTTGCGAAAACGGGGCCAAAAGCGGCCGACAACAGCCTTGTTGAAAAATCAACGATTTACAAATCACAAACTGGAAAAGCTAATTTGAATATCGTGAGCGAAGCCAAAGAGATCAAGCTCGGAAAGTCTCGTACGCTATGTAGATTGACGATGAGTATCTATAATACAAGCGGTCAGTTGATCGAAACTCAGGATCTCACGTACACCAGCTATGGAGCCAATGATATGTATTATAGCAGCTGTGGAGCATGGTTTAGTGCTACCATTCAGAATTATCAAAACTATTATGGTAATCCGAATCATTAAGTATCAATTAATCAAACAATGTAACGGGGCTAGTATGCCCCGTTTTCATTTTTCCACAATTCAACCAAAAGGAAACTTCTATTGGCGATCCTAATACGACAATGAAGATGCTACTGTATGCGAACATGCTATGGGGCTGACAGCTGATGATGTTAGAAAAGCGAGATACCGCTTAGTAAAAATAAATTGATCGTATTCGGNNCCGAATACGATCAATTTATTTTGGAATACTATTGCATAATATTGTTTTACAGTGATTTATGGTTTTGGCAATAAAATTGGCATCTACTGTCAATGAAGAATTACAAAGAAGCGAGCAAGAGATAGGAGAGACGCTTCGTATCACCATTTAAACGATCATAAATAAAATGAAAGCTTTACCAATTACTGGAATTTTTGCGATACTAGTGTCAACCGCATGTGCTCAAACGACCCCTCAAAAAATAAAGGAGATTTCTCATGTCGAATCCAGTCTCATACCGCCTGTTCGTTTTGAGGGTGAGCCGGCCTGGAATATTAAATCGCGCATGGAATTTTATCAGGTTCCAGGTGTAAGCATCGCCGTGATAAAAAACGCTGAAATATTATGGAGCAAAACGTATGGTTTTGCCGATCTCGATTCGAAAACACCAGTTAGGTCAAACACCTTATTTCAGGTGGCGTCCATGAGCAAGCCCGTAAGTGCATACGCTGCATTGAAGGAAGTGGAGCTTGGCAAGTTGGCATCCAATGCCGATGTGAATTTATACCTGAAATCCTGGAAAATACCCGAAAATAATTGGACCAGAGCGAAAAATGTTACACTCAAAAATATCATTAGCCACACTGCGGGACTTACTGTAAGTGGGTTCCCGGGCTATCGGACAACAGACCCAATTCCTACAGCGGTAGAAGTACTGAGTGGTCTAAAGCCTGCTAATACACCAATGGTGTATGTTGATAAACTTCCTGGCTTAAATTTTCGGTATTCAGGCGGTGGCTATACCGTACTTCAACAGATGCTCGTTGATATTGAAGGGAAAGATTATAGTAGCATAATGGAAGAAAAGGTACTCTCACCTTTGGGTATGAAAATAGCACTTTTGCCCAGCCTCTTCCTGAGTTGAAAAAACAATTTGCGGCGACGGCTTATACTGTAGATGGTAAAAAAGTCGAAGGAAGATATCATGTCTACCCAGAGCAGGCGGCTGCTGGCTTGTGGTCAACAGCAGAAGATTACGCTAGATTCGTGATCGATATTCAACGGACCTTAAATGGCAAAAGTAATGCTGTTATTTCCAAGAAGACGGCCGAAGAATTCACAAGCCCCTATATTGAATCTATTATAGGATTAGGTGTCTTTCTGGAAGATTACGACGGTTCATCTTTTTTTTGCCATGGTGGATGGAACGAAGGCTTTAGCTCCTATTTTGTTGGAAATAAAACAAGCGGTGATGGCGTAGTTATTCTTACAAATACAAACAAACCTGAATTTATCAACGAACTTGTCCGAGCGGTTGCACTAACCTATCAATGGCCCAATTACCTGGCCCCAATAAATAAAATTTTGCCGCTCAGTTCTCAAGAACTGAATGTCAATAGTGGACGTTATCGATCTGGCAAATACGGTGTTATAAGGGTCTATAGTCAGAGTGGCAAGCTTATGTCAGTCCAAAATCTAGACAAGCCTGTAGAGTTGGTTAAAGTGTCGGCAAATACTTTTGTTATGCGAGATCGAAACGTGAACGTAGTATTTTCAAAGGATACCGAAAGCGGTCAATATGAGCTTGTACAGGTTTTGCGTGATAAAAAGATTTATTCCAAAAATCCGAAAGTCAATGCAAATGACCGGACTCCACTAGAGCTTATTTTAGAAGGAAATTTCGAGGATGGATTAAAAGCTTTTCAAAAAGCAAAAGAACAGGATAGTGACGATGAGTTGCTTTCAGAAGGTTTCCTGAACGGTGCAGGTTATGAATTGCTCAATCAGCATAAAATAAACCAAGCTATTGACATATTTAAGGTGAATACGGTGCTATATCCTAAAAGTGAAAATGTTTATGATAGTTTAGCGGAAGCCTACCTGAAATCTGGACAAATAGATAGTGCCAAGAAGAACTATCAAAAAGTTCGCGAAATTAATCCTAAAAACGAAAGAGTAAGTAAGATTTTAGAAACGTTATAACACAAATATAATGAGCCATATTTTTGTTAATTTGCGAGCATGTCAAATCAAGCTAATAATTATCAATTGTTTTCCAAAGAAATTCTCTCACTTTGGAAGAGCCAGGATGTATCATATGTTAAAGTAGAAGAATTATCCATTGTTGAAGGAATCACTTTTTTTGAACTTATACCAGATTCCGAACTTTTGGATGAAGGTGGGGTAGAAACACTCTATGCCATAGATTCTGAAGATGTAGCGGATATGTTGGTGTTTAGCAAGTCTATTCGTTTTGTTGTTCACGACATTTATTTGGATGAAGACTAATAAATTAGTTATTTATGATCGACAATTCAATCTGCATTGTCGATCATAAATGTACGGCAGTAGGCTGAGCTAGGGATAAATTAGCTTCTCATATTCAACCTTTCTTCCTGAAGATCTAACAAACGAAGGTGTTTACGGATAATCTCTTCGTCCAATAAAAGTTCTTCGCGGTTTTTATTGATAAGCCAAATGCGCTGTGTTTCAAGGATATCGATATAGATTTTACGGTATTCGGCATAATTAATGATAATCTCGGAGCTCCGCAACTGATTTTCATACTTCTGTAGTTGATCCTTTAAGGTCGGAAAACTTTCAACTTTGTCCGCGTAATCATTACGAATCTTGTCAACGGCGACTTGAGCCAATCTATTCTGAATTTCATAATCGATCTCCTTTTCACTTCTTACAAAATCTCTATCTACTAATTTGATTTTCCTCAAGATAAAAGGGAGGGTTAACCCTTGAACAAGTAAGGTTAACAGAATCACAACAAATGTGATGAAAAGAATGAGATTCCTTTGAGGAAAAGGAGTTCCGTCGGCCAAAGTTAATGGGATAGATAGCGCTGCTGCCAAAGAAACGACGCCACGCATTCCAGTCCAGCCGATAATCATTGGCGTTTGCCAACCAGGCGATTGATCGTCTGCAACCGTTATAAAATTTCTCATGATCAAGGTCGTAATTACTGCAGCATACCCTGCAAAAATTCGTACAAGAATAAGGACTATTGTAACGGCGACGCCATAGCCAATAGCAGTGGAGATATTGGTATCACCCAATCCAGATACAATTTCCGGTAAATCTAATCCGATAAGCATAAAGACAATGCCATTCAGCAGAAAGCAAAAGCTTTCCCATACGGTCACTGTCCGGATCCGGGATGCACTGCTCAAAAAATCGTGACTACGATACGAGAGAAATAAGCCGCCACTGACAACCGCAAGAACCCCAGAAGCATGAAGTTGTTCTGCGATCAAATACATCGAGAAAGGTGCAATAAAAGTTAGCAATATGTCTGTATTGGAATCGGTTGGTAAAAGTTTGTGCATTTTCAGAAAAACATAGGCAATTGTAAGTCCGATTCCCACTCCGCCAATACACATCCAAATAAAGCTCCCGGCCGCTTGGTACCATACATACTGCCCAGTAGCAGCAGCAATCATTGCAAAGCGAAAAATTATTAGTGAGGAAGCATCATTCAACAAACTTTCACCTTCCAATATGGACGCCAGCCTTTTGGGTACCTTCACGAATTTTAAAATTGCACCGGCACTAACCGCATCAGGAGGGGAAACTATTCCGCCCAATAGAAAACCGAGAGCTAAGGAGAATCCCGGGATAAAATAGTTGGCAAAAACGGCAACGGACAATGCTGTAAAAAAGACCACAACAAAGGCAAAGCTGAAGATAATCCGGCGCCATCGCCAGAGTTCTTTCCAGGAAGTTGACCAAGCTGCCTCGTAGAGGAGCGGCGGTAAAAAAATAATGAATATCAATTCGGGTTCTATCTTTATAGGGGGAACTCCCGGGATAAAACTTATTACAAGTCCCGCTAATACGAGTAAAACAGGGTATGCAACCTGAATTTTTCTCGCCAGCATGATCAACATCGTAATTAGTAGGACTAAAAAAAGGTAAAACTCAAAATTCTCTAACATATGTAAATTTTAGGTATATAAATATAGATCAAATTTCTAGAAATATTTAAACTAGCTTGGCGGTATTCATGGTGGTAGATCTTCCTAAATTAGTTAAAGTTTGTCTTTCTCATAACCCACGATCTAAAATATGGGATGGCATTATTATAAAGAAAGGCCCGTCTTTGAGAAGTTTTACTTAAAATATAGTTTCAATAACAGTATAGGACAATACTCTAGGAATAACAACCCGAAGCTGTTCGAATACAACGATAAGTAGCATAATTACAACTAGAGGTATTTCCCTTTTCGCGATAATTACAGATTAGCCTCAATATATTTGTAAAGTTGAACATCATCAATAAACAATAATTATGGATAACAAAACATTAGGTAATAATATTGCCAAAGTGCGGAAAGAGCGAAATATGTCGCAAGCACAGCTTGCTGAACTTTTATTCGTCAGCCCCCAAGCAGTTGGAAAATGGGAGCGGGGAGAGTCTTTACCAGACTTTTTAACAATACATAGACTTGCGGAAATATTCGCAGTCGATCTAAACTACTTCGCCGAAAATTCGAAATTAGGAGATAGCGTAGCAAGTCAAAAGGTGGTCATTGGCACTTTAGATGACACGAAAGGAAATTCTCTGGAAGAGGCAAAATTTTCTGATACGGGACAATAGCCGCTACTGACAGATTTTAGCGGTAACACGCTAGCCGAAACTGATTTTTCTGGCGTAAATGCGCCAAAGAGAAAATTTCTCGGAAGTGAGCTGCGTGGCACAGACTTCAGTACAGCAGATTTCACGGCAAGCATTTTTAAAGGAAGTGATATCCGCGATGCTAATTTTGATTCGTCGAACCTTACGGACTGTACATTTTCTGCTAGTAATATGACGAACGCAAATTTCAACAAGACCGTTCTCGCACGTACAGAATTTTATGCGTCGGAGTTGAACAATGCTAGATTTAATAGTATAAAGCTGACAGATGTCAAATTTACGGCGTCGGATCTCAGAAAAACCATTTTTGAACACTGTGAGTTCAATGGTGTTTGCTTTAAGTCCTGTGATATGAAAGGCATAAGCTTTGATGGGCAAGTATTTGTCGACGTAAAATTCGATAATGCAGACCTAGCAAACAGTTCATTTAGAGGGGTTATTCTTAGAAATGTTTCCTTTCGGCCCACGTTTGCGCTTACCAATAAATATTATAAGAGTATTAAAACAATCGATTTTGACGGGGCCTCAATGGACAAATTAACCTACGCAGCTCTTAAGGGAGTAGGCGTATCGCTTGAGAATATTGTGCTCTTATAAACAACACGATACAAATAGAAGGCATGGTTCTGCAAGTATGAACCATTGCCTAAGTGTAGGTGCCATACCAATGAAACCCATCAATTCCGGGAAATTAAATTAGGAGAGTCGTCAGCGCAGCATAGTAAAGCTAAAATATGCTAAACTAATTATCAAAGAAAGATTGGGAGACGGGTTGTATTCACGATTTCTTTCATGACAAAATAACTTTCCATATGTCTGATTCCCTTGATTGTTGCCAGTTTATTAAAATTGAATTCATGATAGTGATCAACATCCCTAACCATCACCTTTATTTGATAGTCAAATGCACCCGTTACGTGGAAACACTCGACTACTTCTGGAAATTTTTGTATCTCCTCCATAAATAACAAGGCACTTTCATTGGAATGTTTTTCCATACTAATGGATACAAGGACCATTAGATTAAGATCAAGTTTTCTTCTGTCCAGCAGAAAGACTTTCTGTTTGAGAACGGAGGTTGCCATTAACTTCTTAATACGTTCGTAAACGGGAGTCATGGATAAATTAACACGGTCAGCTATTTCCTTGTTACTTATGTTCGCATCCTGTTGCAAAAGGTCCAGAAGCATGAGGTCTTTCTCATCCAATTTCATTATCGTAGTAAATTAAATCTAAAAAAACTATATCTATGACTGTAGTTAGATCGTAAACACTAGTAAATAAAATACAACCATATTATTTTACTAAAATAGCCATAATTACAGATATATAATACTATCATTTAAACTATATGTAGTAAATTTAAATTAATTAATTACTTTCATTTACCAACCTAAATAAAATTATGAGTGAGCCTCAATTAAAAAAAGTCCTTGGTCCGGTTATGTTATGGGGATTGGGTGTAGGCTATGTTATCTCGGGAATGTATTTTGGATGGAATCTCGGTTTGGCAGAAGGCGGCACATTGGGATTGGCCATTGCTACAGTGTTCGTTATTATCATGTACCTTACATTTAACTTCAGCTATACAGAGATGGCGTGTGCGATCCCTAAGGCTGGCGGAGCCTTTGAATATGCCAATCGAGGATTGGGCAAGCATTTGGGATTTGTCGCCGGTATTGCACAAAATATTGAGTTTGTTTTTGCTCCGCCTGCTATTGCTGCTGCTATAGGTGCTTATCTACATTTATTGCATCCTTCGGTTGACTATCTTATTTTTGCCATTGGGGCCTATGTGATTTTCACTTCAATGAATATACTGGGCGTAAAGCTCGCTGCATCATTTGAATTGGTCGTAACTGTTCTTGCGGTTATCGAATTACTAATATTTGCCGGTGTTACATTTCCGGCTTTCGAATTTTCCAACCTTGAGCACAACGCATTGCCCAATGGCTTCTCGGGTATTTTTGCAGCTATTCCGTTTGCCATCTGGTTTTTTCTCGCTATTGAAGGTGTAGCGAATGTTGCTGAGGAAACGATCAATCCACAGAAAAATGTATTAATCGGCTTTGGATCGGCCATCGTAACTTTAGTTGTGCTTTGTATCATTACATTTTTGTCGGCGGTGGGTGTCGGCGGCTGGGAGGCTGTTGTTTATCCTGTCGGAAGCACTGAACCCTCCGATTCACCATTGCTACTTGCCATTGCACATGTCATTGACAATCGCCATATTCTCTATAAACTACTTATAGGCGTTGGTCTTTTGGGTCTTATAGCCTCATTTCATGGTATCATTCTCGCTGGTGGCAGAGCTACCTTCGAATTTGGGAGAGTGGGGTATGCACCGTCGATTCTTGGAAAAGTACATCAACGATTTAAGACTCCGGCCAATGCACTCTTAATCAATATGGCTATTGGCATCATAGCATTATTGACCGGAAAGACCGCAGGTATTATTACCATCGCATGTTTTGGGGCAATCTGTCTTTATATAATATCCAT
Organism: Sphingobacterium sp. UBA3519; assembly: GCF_002377215.1. Taxonomy (NCBI): domain Bacteria; kingdom Pseudomonadati; phylum Bacteroidota; class Sphingobacteriia; order Sphingobacteriales; family Sphingobacteriaceae; genus Sphingobacterium; species Sphingobacterium sp. UBA3519. Next base: position 53,344 of record NZ_DFPI01000018.1, on the reverse strand, counting down.
GTGGTCATTTTTTGCCTTGCGAAAAAAGGAACCCGATTTGGAACGCCCATTCAAAGTTCCATTGTATCCGCTGTTTCCGGCAATTGCATTTATTATTGCTGTCGTGTGTCTCATTGCAATGATATATTATAACCCCTTGACAGCTCTATTATTCTTTGGGCTTGTCATCTTATCATACCTCTATTTCCTAATCTTCCTTGACAAGGACAAAACCATCAAATTATGATAACTAAAAATGAAATTATTGCCAAATTAACAGCAAGCACAAGTACGCACGTTAAAGTTGCCGTCGCTGATATAGACGGGGTGCTCCGTGGGAAATTTATGCATCGGGATAAGTTTATCTCTGCACTGGACAATGAATTTGGGTTTTGCTCGGTGGTGTTTGGATGGGATGTTAACGATCAGGTTTATGACAATGTGGAAATTACAGGCTGGCATACAGGATACGGCGATTTCCCGGCGCGTATTGATGGAAATACATTTCGACAGATTCCCTGGCAAGAAGATATTCCCTTTTTTCTAGCTGATTTTGAATCTCCGCTTTCTCGGGACCAAAATGTGTGCCCAAGATCACTCCTTAAAAACATAATTGCACAGGCGGAGACTGCCGGATTTAAACCAATTTTTTCACAGGAATTTGAATGGTTTAATTTCGTGAAAGCCGATAATGCCGCTCCCCAAAATAGTTTTAGAGATATGACACCGATAACATCTGGTATGTTTGGTTATTCCATCTTACGGATGTCTGACAATTACGGATTTTTTCAGGATCTTTTGGCTATGCTCGAAAGATTCGGTGTACCTCTTGAGGGGCTACATACGGAGACCGGGCCAGGTGTTCTGGAAGCTGCGATCCAATGTAGTGATGCTCTTGAAGCTACGGATAGGGCTACGCTCTTTAAATCTGCGGTTAAGGACATCGGAAAAAAACATAATATCACGGCGAGTTTTATGGCGAAACAGACCAAGGACTTACCAGGCTGCAGCGGCCATGTGCATCAAAGTCTTTGGGATCTCAACAAACAGAACAACCTCTTTTATGATAAAGAAGATGAACTCGGAATGAGCCAGTTGATGAAGCATTTTCTTGCGGGGCAATTGTATTGTTTACCTGATATTCTACCGTTATTGGCGCCCACTGTTAACAGTTATAAAAGGCTGACTGAAGGAGCATGGGCACCGACAACCCTGACTTGGGGCATAGATAATCGTACCACAGCACTCCGCGTCATCGACGGTGGTCCCAAAGCCACACGCATTGAACACCGTGTTGTCGGTTCAGATGTGAACCCTTATTTGGCAGTAGCAGCATGTTTGGCTAGCGGGTTGTATGGCATCAAGTATAAATTGCCATTGGATAATCGACATACTAGCGGTAATGGTTATAAAGATCTGCAACACGGCGTGTTACCAAGAAACCTCCACGATGCGACCGCTCGAATGGCGCAATCGCAAATAGCCTCCGAGCTATTTGGCCAAAAGTTTGTCGATCATTTTTGTAAATCACGGTTATGGGAATGGCGACAATTTTCTGAGCAGGTCACAGATTGGGAAACAAAAAGATATTTTGAAATTATTTAACTGAACAATGGATACAGCAAAAATTTACGGTTTTAATTTTCCGACACCGATCCGTTTCGGTGCTGGAGTGATCGACGAGCTACCAGACTATTTATTGACCAATGGACTTAATCGCCCTTTACTGGTAACGGATCCGACTATCGCCCAACTACCATTTTTTAAGGGAGTCCAACAAAAGCTGACGAACAAAGGGATCGACGTTATTGTCTTTCATGATTTGCATAAAAATCCAGTAAAATCTGATGTCCTCTTGGGAGGAGATGTCTTTAGAGGGCAAAATAGAGATTCAATTATTGGCGTTGGCGGTGGAGCAGCACTCGACGTAGCACGGGCAATTGCCTTGCGCGCAAATCATCATCGTGATTTATTTGATTACGACGATCTGATCGGTGGCGATATCTATGTGACCAACGAGATACCACCATTGATTACTGTACCTACGACCGCCGGGACTGGGAGTGAGGTGGGGCGTAGTGCTATTATTTCAGAAGATGAAACCAAGAAAAAACGAATTCTGTTTAGTCCCAGATTGATGGCAAAAATTGTATTTGCCGATCCTTTGCTTACTATGGATCTGCCACCGTTTATTACGGCAGCAACGGGAATGGACGCACTTACCCACAATATGGAAGCCTATTTGGCCAAAGGGTATCATCCGATGTGTGATGGTATAGCGCTTGAAGGAATGGCCATGGTGGCGACGTCTATTGAGTGTGCTACGAAAGAATCAGACTTGCCATCCCGCTCCAAAATGCTTTTGGCATCATTGATGGGAGCTGTTGCTTTTCAGAAGGGATTAGGAGTCGTTCATAGTTTAGCGCATCCGCTGTCCTCGCTCCTTGATACCCATCATGGACTGGCCAACGCGGTGAATCTTCCTTATGGAATGCAGTTTAATTATGTCGGTTTTGAAGATCGTTTCGATAAGATGGCCATGGCTTTAGGGCTCGGTAGTCATGCTGGAGACAGGGTTGTAGACTATCTGTTTGACATCAATGTACGTTTGGGACTGCCTACACAATTATCTGCGATAGGCGTGCAAAAGGAACATCTGCAACCGTTATCAGAACTGGCGTTTGCAGATTTCTGTCACCCATCAAACCCCAAGCCCGTTAGCAAAGCAGATTTTCTTGCAATTTATGAAACCGCTTACGAAGGAAAATAATATGTTAAAAATCGGTATTAGTGCGTGTTTTTTTTATCCAGACCCCGAGAGGACGGTCTTTGGACACAAATCACTGAGCTATATGGAAAATGATATGGTTCGATGAATAACTAAAAAAGGCGTTCTTCCTATATTATTGCCGGATCTTGAAGAATCATTATTAGCGGACATCTTACACCAGATGGATGGCATAGTTCTTCAAGGTGGAAGCGATATAGCACCCCAGCATTATGGAGAAGAGCCTATCGGACCCTGGAAAGGAGACCCTTATCGGGATCAATATGAGCTAAAGATATTGGATTATGCCATCAGAAATCATAAGCCAGTCTTAGGTATCTGTCGGGGATTTCAGTTAATGAACGTCTATTTTGGAGGCACAATGTATCAGGATATCGGTAGTCAGCTTCCTCAGTCGGCTGTACATCGTTCAGCAAGTCTATACGACACCATCAATCATCCCGTACATATAGAACCAGGAACACTTTTCGACAGACTATATGGCCATGTTGCCAATCCATTGGTCAACACTGTACATCATCAGGCTATTAAAGATCTTGGCCGTGATCTCGAAGTCTTTGCGCGCTCGGAAGACGGATTTATCGAAGCATTTGGTTATACCAAAGAAGCGGCCGGGAAAGTGATGGGTGTACAATGGCATCCCGAATTTTCCCAAACACAGAAGGGAATACTTTTAGATGAAAATTTAATTCTTAATGTTTTTATCGAACATGCAAGACAACATAGAAATTAGAAATCCTGCAACCGGTGCTGTAGTAGCAACGTTGCCTTCAACCACAACAGTTGAATTGGAAAATACACTCTCCTTACTAAGACAGGGACAGCAAAAATGGGCCAACGTTCCTTTGAGGGATCGTTTGGCGTGCATCATACAATTTGGGGAGCTGATCTTGGCGAATAAACAGGAACTTGCGGAGATCCTTACCAAGGAGACGGGCAAACCCATCACACAATCGCTTAATGAAATTAACGGAGCACAAAACCGTATTGAGCATCTTCGAAAAAATGCTGAAAGATGGCTTTCAGAAGAAATTATTGTAAATGAGGGGGCTACACTAGAACATATTCGCTATGAACCACTTGGTGTCATTGCCAATATTTCTGCATGGAATTTCCCTTATAATGTGGGCTTTAATATTTTTCTGTACGCCTTGGTTGCGGGCAATGCCGTGCTCTATAAACCTTCTGAATTTGCTACGCTGACCGGATTGCAGTTTGCAAAATACCTTTATGAAGCCGGTATACCTGATGATGTATTTCACTGTGTTGTTGGAGATGGGAGGATTGGCGAGCATATCTTATCATTGCCATTGGATGGCTATTTCTTTACTGGATCCTATAAAACTGGAGTACATATTGCTAGGGCCGTAGCGCATAAATTAGTTCCAGTCCAGCTTGAGCTAGGCGGAAAGGATCCACTATACGTAACAGAAGATGTGAAAGATATAAAACAGGCGGCAGTGTCGGCAGCTGAGGGCGCTTTCTACAACAATGGGCAGAGCTGTTGTGCTGTTGAACGTATCTATGTTTCAGAACAGATATACGATGAGTTTGTCGAGGCATTTATTGAGGAGGTAGCTTCCTATCAGGTTGGCGATCCATGCGCTGGAGACACATTTATCGGTCCTTTAACGAGGGCTGCTCAGCTGGACGTCCTTGAAGATCAAGTGAAAGATGCCCTTGAAAAGGGAGCAACACTACGGTTGGGCGGACATGTATTAGAAGGTAAGGGATATTATTATGCTCCCACAGTATTTGAGCACTGTAATCACAACATGCTACTTATGCGTGAAGAGACTTTTGGTCCGTTGATAGGTATACAAAAGGTAACTTCAGACGAAGAGGCAATTACGTTGATGCAGGATACGACCTATGGCCTTACTGCAGCGGTGTTTTCGTCCGATCAGGATAGAGCAATGAATATCCTTAGCAAAATGGATACAGGAACGGTATATTGGAACTGCTGTGATAGGGTAAGCCCTAATGTGCCTTGGTCCGGAAGACGAAATTCTGGCTTAGGTTCGACCTTATCGGCTCAAGGTATACGAGCATTTGTTCAGCCTAAAGCCTATCATTTAAGACCCGCATAATTTAATGTTTAATTCTATGGATATAGCCCATTATGCCGATCGTTCATTGGATAATGGGCTTTCCCTCAAAAATAAATTTCGGTACCCCATGAGAGTGAGTGCGTAAAGATTATGGGGTCCGCTTCATGGAAAAGTGATCGCCAAGGTGACTTATGCCGATGCAATAGATATGCAAGTCCTTACTGAGGAGAGATAGACTGAATGAATTCGCTAAAATACTTGAAGACTCTCGCAACATTTTCTATTTTTGTTACAAACAGAAAAGAAATGAGCACTGAAGTGACAGGTTTGAAGCGTGTAGCCACACTATGTATATTAAGAAATAAAGATAAGTTTCTATTGTTAAAGCGCCTTAAAGAACCCAATAAAGATATGTATGTTCCCGTTGGTGGGAAATTAGACCCATTTGAAAACCCGGATGATGAGGTAGTTCGTGAAGTCATGGAAGAAACAGGGATCCATATCACGTCAAAACAATTTTGTGGCATGTTAACCGAAACATCACCGATCAATTACAATTGGATCAGCTATGTATATGTATCCGATATCGAATATGTAGAGGCCCCCTATTGTAATGAGGGTGACCTCGAATGGATCGCTGCAGACGAACTGGAATCTATTCCGACCCCTTTAACCGATCTTTATATTTATGATTATGTGGCTAAGGGAAAACTGTTTGCTTTTAATGCCGTATATGATTCAGACCTAAACTTGACCGGGTTATGGGAACAATATAATGGCATCAAGATCAAGTAAACTACTTAAATTGAATTAAAATTAGAATGATTATCAATAAAACTGCCATTAAAGTCATCGCATTCGATGCAGATGATACATTATGGGTAAACGAACCATATTTTCAAAAAGCAGAACATGATTTTTGTGCGCTGTTAGAAAATTATCTTCCACAGCATGCAGTATCAAAAGAATTATTTGAAACAGAAATGAATAACCTGTCCCTCTATGGGTATGGTGTGAAAGGCTTTATTCTTTGTATGATAGAGACTGCCAGCCGTATTTCGGCAGGACAGTTATCGCTGAAGACAATAAACAAAATCATAGCGATTGGACAAGATTTATTAAAGATGCCGATTGAATTATTGGAAGGTGTTGAAGATACGTTGGTAAGGCTGAGTGCACATTATAAGCTAATCGTAGCCACAAAAGGCGACCTTTTGGATCAGGAAAGAAAGCTGAAAAATTCGGGTCTCCAAAAGTACTTCCATCATGTGGAAATTATGAGTAACAAGAAAAATGACGATTACTCAAAATTATTAAGAAAAATTGAATGCCCCGCTGAAAATTTTATCATGATCGGAAATTCAATCAACTCCGATGTTCTGCCTGTTTTGGCATTGGGGGGACAGGCAATACATGTCCCTTACCATGTGACTTGGACACATGAGCAAGCTTGTGATGACGTTAAACCAAGCAATTTCCTGCAGGTAGAAAGTCTAGATCAACTGTTACCGATTCTGCTTTAATCGAAAATGCGCATCTAGATGCGCATTTCTTCTACCGGCTGTTACCCAGCAAAGAGCTGCGAAACAATTAACTGTTTTCTGTTGTTATTCATCAGTACAGTTAACCTCTCACATGGCAATTATTACAAAATATCTATTTTTCCTTTTACCCTTTTTTATTTTAAGCTGTAAGAGCAGTCAGCAAAAAGGGGATACGTTCTATTTTGGTGGAAATATTATTACGATGGAAGATGATTTTCCCCAGGTAGATGCGTTAGTAGTAAAAGGCGGGAAAATTCTTTTCGTCGGTAGCCGGAAAGAAGCGGCCCCCTATGTAGGGGAAAACACGAAACAGATCGATTTAAAGGGAAAAACTTTACTGCCTGGCTTTATTGATGCCCATGGCCATATCACTTCAAGAGCAGGAATGGAACAGGCAATAGATTTATCGCCCAGTCCATATGGTACCGTTAATTCAATACCAGATCTTCAAAAGACTATATTATCAGTTATTAAGCGAACAAAATTAGGCGCGTCTGTTCCTGTATTAGGAAATGGTTACGATGATGCTATCATGCGTGAGCATCGCCATCCGACTCGTCAGGAATTGGATGCGATCAGTACGACAAATCCTATTATTGTCATTCATGCTTCTGGTCATGCAAGTGTTGCCAATAGTGCGATGTTGAAGTTATTAGGTATTGCCGAAAATGTAAAAGACCCGGAGGGGGACATTACGGCCGAAGCCCCGATAATCGACTAAACGGCAAACTAGAAGAAAATGCCTCTTTTGCCGCACTGGTGAAGTTGACGAATATGATTCCCAAGCCTCAACAGGCCAAAAATGAGCTATCTCAATCCCTAAAAGATTTTGTCAAAGCGCAAGACGAATGGCTTAGTTATGGGCAGACAACAATCTGTGACGGACGTTCGATGGGAGTGGGGGTTGGCCTGTTGAAGGAAGCAGCTTCGAAAAATCTTCTAAAGGCAGATGTGGTTTATTTTCCGGATTTTGAAGCAAACAAAGCCGAATGGAAATCCTTTAAACCCAATTACATGAAATACGAAAAGCGTTTGAAATTTGGTGGATTTAAATTTTCGGATGATGGTTCGCCTCAGGGGAAGACAGCTTGGTTGACAGAACCATACCTGGTTCCACCAGAAGGTCAACCGGCAGATTACAAAGGCTTTCCAATCTTTTCGGACCAGACCCTCTACAATGATTTAAAAACAGTGTTTTCAAATCATATTACGGCACAACTACATGTTAATGGCGATGCGGCTATTGATCAGGTACTTCGTGTGATCGGCAGATTGAAAGCCGAAGGAATTTATAAGCCTGAGCTTAGGGCAACCTTGATACATGTGCAGAACAGCCGCCCCGATCATATCGCCAAGATAAAAGATATCGGTGTTATTCCTTCCTATTTTTCATCCCATGTTTACTTATGGGGAGATTGGCACTATCAAAGTGTTTTTGGTCCCAAACGTGCGGCGTTTATTAGTCCAGCTCAGTCGGCAAAAAAAGCGGGAATACTGTTTACCATCCATCATGATAGCCCAGTAACACCTCCAGATCTATTGACCGGGGTGTATGCTGCAGTCAATCGGACGACACGTTCGGGAATGTTGTTGGGGCCAGATGAACGTATTGATGTCAGGGACGCGCTCAAAGCAATTACCATCAACGCTGCCTATCAGTATCAGGAAGAAAAAGATAAAGGGTCTCTTAAAAAAGGAAAACTAGCTGATTTGGTTATTTTGGATCAAAATCCATTAACAATTAATCCCCAAAAATTACGGGACATCAAAGTAATTGAAACAATCAAAGAAGGGAATACCGTCTTTAAGCGAAATTGATCAATCTGTCAATCCCATAATAAAACAGCATTGTAAACTCATTTTGATTCGCGATTGTTTGGAAAAACCCACTATTGTACTGTTAGTTGCCACTCTGCTGGACTAGTGACGATGAGTCGAAGTCATCGTTTTCAAGAGGATCAAATGTTGGGATAAAACAGGAGAGTTGTATAGTAATACAACAGCGTCAAGTCTTCATCCTTTAAAGAAATAGCGAATAATAAATCGCCACATGCAAATATTAAATGGTCTTAAACTTTTGCGGCTTGTGGCCTATTTTTACACGATGATCGATTCATGATGTCACTTTTGAACAAACAATAGATCTATTTCATCATGCAACGCAGGGAGGGTTATCTTAGATGGAATCCTGTTTTTACTAAAATCCAGAAATAATTATGAAATCGCTATTGATATTTCTTTTTTCGATAAACCTTGTTTACGGTCAATCTACACCAAATTTGACAGTAGGTTATGGAGATCGCTATGATAGCCTTCCCAAATTAGTAATCAAAGCAGCTACACCAGAAGACTATCATAAAGCATTTAGCTCCAACATTATCAATAAAACTCCTGCTGTTGAACGGAAAAGCTTTGTGATTCCTACAGGCAAAGGCAAGCTAAAGTTCAGGAAATATAGTTTTTCAGCCGGTTATGGTGATGGATTTAAGGGTTGGGCGTATAAAGGCTATCTTCCCAAACTGAAAATGCATATTCTCGTAAGCAATCATGTTGTTGAATCATTAGGTTTTAGCGATTTAGTTTTACTCGATAGCATCAACGGTAGTCAACATACAATTGCTTCAGTCGGCGACGGTGCAGTTGAAATACCAATTCCATCTCCAAACGGAGATTTTCTTGCTTATTATTATAATGAGGTCTATGCTGCGAATAGTTGCTTTATAGGGGTACTTGCTGTCCGCAAAGAAAAGGCTCCTTTCCGGATCAAACTTTCCGAATACAACAGTTTTGAAACGGACAATTGGGCGGTGGAAAACATCAGATGGATCGATAGCATGACGATTATCATAAAAGCATATACGCTTAAAAAAGTTGCCAATGAAAATATTAAGCAGTTTGCGTACTACACTGCCCGGTTAAGCAAAGAAAATACAAACTAAGGTATAGAGATGAACATACAACAAAATATCATCATGCTAACTGTTGCTGCAATTTGCTCTTGTAACAATCCTAGCGTACCCCTACAAAAACGGGATGTTAAGCAATCAGAACATCCTATTGACGGAGAAGTAGTGATATCCAGGCAGCAGATAGATACGGTCCCCGCCTCGCATACCACGAATGAGGTTAAGACAACAACATCCATAAAGTTCAATGAATTTGTCGTTTCGATTCAAGGTATGGCCATTTTTGATCCAGAAAGGATGGATCGACTACAACGTGATACCGTAGAAATCGAAGCAGAAGTCGGGGAAAGCATCGAGGGAACTTATATTTCTATTTTAAGTGATCAGGTCCGTGACTTGAAGGTGGAACAACGCTATGAAACCAGCGTAACTATTATGAATGAAGGTCCCCATTGTGATCTTACCGAATGGAAACATTTTAACTCAGACTGGAAGCCTTTAAAACAAAATGGGAATGGCCTTTTTCTAAGTGAAGAATATACTGATCAGGATCATCGGACCTTTCCCAGCGTATCTATGGACGAATTGAAACAAAAAGTAAAAGAGCAGTGTGGTGAAGAATGGTTTAAACTTTTGACTAAAGTAAAATCGCTATCTGAATATCCATCAGCAGTCGGTATAAGCCGTTATTTCTTACGGATCGCATGTCGTCTTAAAGATAACGGTAAAAAAGTTACCAAATTAATCATTATCAAAACTCCAATGGGATGTTAACAGCTTAATTGCTGAATCACAACACCAGGATTTTCCAAGTTATAAATCTATACAAAGAGATTACGAAAAAAGTAATGCTTTCAAAAGATTCAGTATTTTAACACCGGTTTTATTATTTTTGCTATGGTTGGACCAATGAAATACCACTTCAAGAACACAACAATGAAATTAAGCCTATTGACTAAAGCAATTTTTACTATAGTATTCTTATTTTTAACAAAGAATAATATTTTCGCCCAAACCAAATACCAAAAGGATTTTTATGAGTTTTGGTCTGATATCAATAAACATTATGCTTATTTAGAAAGGCAAAATATCGACTGGAATAAAGTCAAAGAAATTTATTCTTCACAAGTAGAAAAAGTTACAAATGACAACGAGTTTATTCAGTTGCTTGAAAATACGTTGAATGAGCTGTACAATGGACATTCGTCGTTAAGCACAAATCTTAATACATCAAACAGGATAATTCCATCATGGTCCGACCTACGTGTCGAAAAAAATGGAAACAAATATTTAATAAAAGACTTAAGAAAAGGTTTTGGTGCAGATTTAGCTGGGTTAAAAATTGGTATGCAAGTAACTCTTTTCAACGGAAAAGCAATCGATGAACAGTTAAAAAGTTTCTTACCTCGATTTACAGATCATTACAGTCCAAAGATGTATCAGTATGCTTTAGATATGCTTTTTGCGGGAACTCATGATAAGAAACGCGTGATTACTGTCGTTGAAAACGGCGAACGTAAAACATTTGAACCGGTAAGCTATGGCAATCGGAATGAATTGTTGTATTATAAAATTATAAATGGAAACACAGCCTATATCAAAATCAATAATTCACTGGGAAATAACAACTTGATCGCTGAATTTGATACGGCGCTTGACAGTTTGATTTCTAATAAAAACCTTATTTTGGATTTAACTGAAACCCCTAGCGGTGGAAATTCAACGGTTGCGAGGGCCATTATGGGGCGGTTTGTCAATAAAGTTCTACCTTATCAAATTCACGAATTTGATGAGAAGGATTATGACACAAAACGACATTGGGTAGAGTATGTAAGCCCACGTAAGGAAATCTTCAAGGGTAATGTGTATGTTCTCGTGGGGCACTGGACAGGAAGTATGGGCGAAGGAATAGCTATAGGTTTTGACGCGCTTGATAGAGCGACAGTTATTGGCACACCTATGGCCGGGCTATTAGGCGCAATTTCAAACTTCCGTCTCACAGAAACAAAAATTGGATTCCAATTCCCAACGGAAAGATTGTATCATATCAACGGAATGCCAAGAGAGGATTTTATTCCCAAGATTTTGTGTGAAAATATCGAAGAAACATTAAAAAAAGCGAAGGAGATAGCTTGGTAGGTTAGATAGGAGATGATGGCTCAGTTTGCCTGAAAACTCATGGAGCAATGTTAGGATCAATGTGAACAACTAAAGAGTATATGTTTAGTAAAATTAATAAAACCTTTATCCTTCTTGTGCTTGTACTTGTTTCCAACTACAGCAAAGCACAAACCGGATATAAGAATTTAAATATACCTGCATCAGTTGAAGGATCTAACTTTTTTAATACGGATAAAAGGAATTGTATAACGCTTCCATTTGGGTATTCAAATATTTCAAAACAACTACCTGTCGATTCCGTAATGTCGGCTATGCAAGATCACCGTGGTTTAGGAAATCGCTATGCATTAAAATTTGATCAATCAATCAAAAACAATCTCGTAACGATACCCGAAGCATATGATGTTTCTTTTCCATTTGAGCAAGATATCGGCAAAGAATATAATCAGATTAAACTTGCCTCCAATTTCCTCCGTTATGGGGATTATTCGCTTCATTTTCTGGCCATTTATAACGCTGTCCGCTATAGTGAACCATTCATAAAAAAAATATATTTAATTTCAGTAAAGAATGGGAAGCCGGTTGATATAAGAAGAATTTATCTTCATCATGAGGGAGAAATGGGATTCACAGACTATACACTATTCTATATCGATAAAAATTTTATAATCTCATTGCGGGATTATGAATTTAATGAGAATCCCTTTAGGCAAAAACCTGTTTGTCAATTTCAGCTCTTAAGCAACGGAACATTTGTCAGATACTATGATCAGAATGGATTATATAAAACAGATGAAGAACAGGGCTCAATTAAAAATCACCATAAAGAAGGAAAATGGATCGAATTTAAAACAAATCGGTTTGTGGACTTACAAGAATATCCATCATTTACAGATTCGTATACGTACTTGGAAGCAAAGTATAAAGGAGGTCTTCCTGATGGCGAATGGAAATGTTATAAATTATTGCAGGAATATAATGAAGAAACGGGGGAACCAATAATCAACACAAGAAAAAGAGGACCGTTGATTTATACTGAACTATACAAAAATGGATTATTGGAAAAACGAGAGTTCCATATTCTTGATAAGTAGCCCCTCCGTTATAAGTGATAAATATGTAACTTGTAGAAAAGGTGAAAAAGGCTCCGAAGTTCCTTCTAATTAGAACTTAAAATATGAAAATAATACTACAGTTGCTATGCGATTTGTAGTTTGCCAGCAGTGGATATAGCCCGAAAAAGGCGGAATAATAGACGCAGAATATTAATTATGGAAATAATCATCAGACAAGCAAAAGAAAGCGAAATCAATGTGTTAATTGAGTTTGAACAAGGGATCGTTGAAGCGGAACGACCTTTTGATAACACATTAAAGCCAGGCGAAATTCATTATTTTGATCTCCTCGAATTGATCAAGTCTAGGGAGGCTGAAGTCCTTGTCGCAGTTGTTGACGATCAACTTGTCGGATCAGGATATGCGAAATTATTGGATGCAAAACCTTATCAAAAGTATGAAAAGTATGCTTATCTTGGTTTTATGTACGTTAGGCCAGAATATCGAGGTCAGGGTATCAACAAGATGATTTTACACCGATTGATCGATTGGGCAAAAGAAAGAAATATCTCGGAAGTAAGACTTCAGGTTTATGAAGAAAATACCAGTGCAATAAAAGCCTATGCAAAGGCAGGATTTAAACCAAATCTTCTGGAAATGCGTATGGAAATCGATGACAGATAATAGTGAAAATCCAATGAGATAATATCTATAACAAGTAAAAAAGACTTCTTTTAAAACTTTAAAAGAAGTCTTTTTTTTATTGGTAAGGCATTACACACTCATTTTAAACCGATTTATTCGTTGTTATGCTCAATTTCGGCAATGATTTCTTTGGCAGATTTAATCACCTGATCATTCAGCTGAATAATCATATTTGCTTGAGATGCTGCATTGATAAGAATCCCTTTTACTTTTGGCGATGCGTTAATTGCTTTGTACATTAAATCAGGATTGATATTTGCATTGGGAACGGATACCAGCTCATCTGCGAGATTAAAAACCAATGAGTTATAGTAGGTTTGCCAATCGTCTTTTGATGGTACTACGGTTTGATAATATTCCAAAATTCCTGTTTTTAATTTTCGATCCTTAATGAGACCGATTTTTCCACTAGATCGAAATCCTTCATAATTTCCAGTATTTCTGATCTTAAAGATCGGATTAAGGTTCATCTTAATACGGTCATTTGGGCTGACTTTCACCAAGCTATCAATTTTTTGTTGGTTTAATTCCCCGTAAAATTTACATCCTTCCGCTGTGTTCGTTAGGTAGGAATTTTGCTTTTCTAAGTCGTGGACATCTTTTTCGAGATCGACTTTTAGGTCCTCCAAAAATTCTTTTACTTCTTGTTGTTCATGCCTATGCTCACTCCAACCGTGAAGCCATATCGAAAGTGATACTGCAAAAACGATAATGAAGATCTCAATGGATATTTCTTTCAATTTTTCGGTGAGACTATGCTTTGGCTCCTTTGCGGTTTTATAAATTTTCTTCGTGTGCTTAATGATCTCGTCTTGCATTTTACAGCTTTAAGTTAATATAAAGGTGATTTGTTAAATATTGGTGCTAATACGCAAAGATGCAAAAGTTTGGTAAAACACACAAATTAATAACTTATCTATTACCTCTTTTATGGCAGAAAACACCTATCAAATTGTTTTATCGGGTATATACCATGGATTACACTAAATAGTGACTGGTTTAGAACAGAAAAATTCCGTATATTTAGGTCCGTAAATTAACTGAAAATAGACTTTATATTATGAGAATTCGGGCAGGACTGCTAGTAGTAGTGGCTCTTACGCTTCCTTTCCTCGTTTGTGGGCAAAATCGCTATCAAATTAATGGCACAATACCCCCATTGCAGGATGGTGCTAAAGTATTTTTGATCTACGAAATAGAAGGTAAGTCTGTCGTGGATTCCACTTTTTCCAGAGGAGGAAATTTTTCATTTTCGGGAACCGTAGACTATCCTGTTTCATCATCGTTATATCTCAATAAAAATCCATATGTAAATAGACCAGCTCGCAACGAGCAAATGGATTTTTTTCGTTTTTACCTTGAGCCTGTGACTATGGAAATGCGAGCAAGCGACTCCTTGAAGAACATTGTAATTAGCGGGTCTCAAATTAATCTCGACCAAGATGCTTTAAAAAAAATGCGAAGCGTTGTAGATGATAAATTTACAGCACTTAATAAAGAGTTTTATGCACTTTCAGCTAATCAACAGAGCGATCCTAAAGTACGGGAAGCTTTTATTGATCGGGAAAAGGGATTAATGGATGACCTGTATAGCGTTCATTTAGCATTTGCTCGCCAGCATCCATCGTCTTACCTTAGTTTAATCAGTTTATCCTTTGTTGCTGGACAGGAGAAATTTATAGAAGAGGTTAAAGGGATATACAGCGGTTTAGCGGAGGAGCTCAGAAGCTACCCTTTGGCCAAAGAGATACCCATGCAATTAGAATCGTCGATCAGGACGAAAGTTGGACAGATTGCCCCCGATCTTGAACTACAAACGCAAATGGGTACGAGTCTAAAACTAACTGAATTCCGAGGAAAGTATCTATTAGTAGACTTTTGGGCTAGTTGGTGTGGACCATGCCGTGAGGAAAATCCAAATCTTGTAGCGCTTTACAATAAATACAAAGATTCGGGATTCGAGATCTTAGGAGTATCCCTGGACAAGGCGGCTCAACGCGAACAATGGATGAAAGCAATTGCAGATGATAAGCTCAGTTGGCCACAAGTATCTGATTTAAAAGGTTGGGATAGCCAAGCAGCAAAACGTTATGGCATAAATTCCATACCAGCAAGCTTCTTATTGGATCCCACAGGAAAAATTATATACCGCGACCTCAGGGGAAAAGATTTAGAAGAAAAGTTAAAGGCGATCTTTTCAGATAAAGACGATCATAAATAGTGCGTTTAGTAGTGTGTCCGATAAGCCGTATTAAGACTGGAGTATTCTTGTTAGGCCCGGAACGTAAATGCAAAATGTAATAAGAAGAAAGCTGGTAATAAATAGGCTGATCAAATCACTGATTCATCTAATCTATAAATAAATTCCTCGATTTCGATTTGGCGTGCATTAGCAAAACCTCGGTCTGTACCAACCTTAACAAAACCACAATTTTCCAGTACTTTTTGAGAACCGATATTATCGAAAGCGACACGCCCATAAATCGGACGGCTTGTTTCAAATGAAAGAAGTTCTTTAAGCGCCTTTGTTGCAATTCCACGTCCCCAGAATTTCCGGTCAATCCAATAAGTGATCTCAGCATCACCATCAATAACAAACTTCGCAATACTTCCTACAATTGTCCCATCAACCAGAATCGTTTGATTGTTTATACTTGGCTCATTGAGAAATTTAGCATATTTCTCAAGGTAAGCTTCTTTGTCTGAAGAAGTACTTGAGGTAAATGCGGCGAGATAATTTGCTTCTTCATCAAGCTGAAACTGATAATGTGTTTCTAAATCCGTGTATACTGTCGGTCTAAGTGTAAGTTGAAAGTTGAGGGCATCCATGCTTTTTTATGTTCGGTTTATTCCCAAATATAGTAATAAATACACTATTGTTTAAACTCGCCTCAGGTATATGTGGATATGAAGCAAAAAACAAATTCTATCGTCTTCGAATTGGGCGTTTATATCTTTCCAACCTATATTGTCATTGACCGAGATGGCAAGATCATCTTTAGAGATTCATCCGAGGGTCTTGCCCGCATAAAAGATATTGTACTAAAATAATGATTACAATAGGCCAAAGTTATTATAATCGTTGTGGTAGTAATAATATCTATCGCTTAAAAAGATCAACCATTTAGAACTGCAGTAAGTATGAATATGAAAGTTTTCATCAAAGCCAACTTAAAGTCCAGCTGAGGAAAAGCCGAACAAAGGTAGAAGTTGGTCAGGTCAAGAGCCTTTAAATTTAGACTTCTCCTTTTATCGAAATTTAAGTGGGTATGATGTTCCTTCACTGAGCCCATACGGGGAGAGATGTAGATACCTCGATTCCTAAAGCATTATCTTGGTATTTAAACACAGTTTCAGGTACTATGTGGTTTTCGCTTATATCCACCCCCTTAACAGAGGAAAAGAGATTTAGATGTCTTTTCACAAGCGGCATGGTATGAATATATGAACGGGTTATTTTGTCAGGGTCGGAGTCGCAACTACTATTTTTCTTAGCCTTAGACCTCGCTTGGCATATGTACATATTATCGGTGTAAAAAAAGATCATTTCAATCTTATTTTCAGGATACAAGGCTTTAATGTCTTGTAGCATTTGAAGATGCACCTTATTAACGATATTGACCTCAACAGCAAAATCTTCGTCATGACTTAGCAGCCCCAACAGCTGTTCCTCAAATCTCCGATATCCATCTTTTAAACCTAGTTCAGCATAGCTTTGAACAAAGAGATTTGGGTCAAGTATCTTAATCCCTTCTGGGATGAAATACTGACCACAAGTACTTTTCCCAATGTAAGGGGGACCGGTTATCACATATATTGTCGCCATGATCAAATACTTTGAATCGTGCCATCGCGATGCTCTTCAACCATTTGCCCATCCTTGTTATAAACCAATGGCTGTTCGCGAGAAAATAAATAGGAACGAATGCTCTTTTGCAATTCTTGCCTCCATTGTATCTTTTCATCCGCAGACATAGTGAGCGGATCTTTTTTCATCTTTCCAGTTTTGACAAGTTCTTCTTCTTGAATTGTCCTTTTCATTTAAAACTTAATTAACATTAGCTTGTACGATTAATTAAATATAAACATATATTAATATATTATAAAAAAATATTAATATAAAAAACGCCAATAATTTGATGAATTGACTTTTGATTGGCAACAAGATCCATTAATAAAAATTGACTGGAGTTGTTTATTCTCTTTAGCAAGAAAGCCTACAAAGAATTATACAGTTCATAGGTAAAGCTATGTACCTATTTGAATAGTTTAAGGTAAAATTTAGACAACTAACAAAATGTAGAGCAATAATGTAAAACTTTCGAACTCATTAATCTAGCTCAGAATCTCGTATTCATAACGACTCTCCAGTCACCGGATTTGGCTCTTATTATACGTGGGATTTGGAAGAAGACACTCCCATTAAACATGAACTTCTTTGCTTTTATCTAAGTGCTGTTTTTGGTGCCGATTTAGTACTCAAAAAAGAAAAACCGTTTTTAACAGTGTTAAAAACGGTTTGTTTTGCGGAAAGGGAGGGATTCGAACCCTCGATACAGTCATCCCGTATACAGTCTTTCCAGGACTGCTCATTCGACCACTCTGACACCTTTCCGTGTTTCAGTGCACAAATGTAGTAATTTTTTAATTTATTGCAACCTTATTCGTATTATTTACCATCCAATTTATTATATTCTATTGAGCCTAAGCCTATTGTTTTTATTTTTTAATGAATAAAACTTATTCCTTATTTTTCGGAATGACAAATAATTATTTCGACATAAAAGGGGAGGTCCTTGACATAGCGCTAAAACGCACCAGGGAACGTATTACAATGATAGAATCTGCTTTGGAAACCGCACGGGATTCAAGTAATGACGATACAAAAAGTAGTGCTGGAGACAAATATGAGACGTCACGTGAAATGATCCAACAGGACATTAATCGCTACCAGAAACAACTCGTGGAAGCCAATAAAGATCTGCAGCAACTGATCAGTATAGAATCATTATCAAATGATGTAATTGATGTCGTCAGATTAGGAACACTTGTTCAAACCAATGTTGGACTATATTTGATCGCCACAAGTATCGGAGCTGTAAAAATAGGGACCAATAATATCTTCGTTATCTCGCCTGCATCTCCAATTGGACAACTACTTATCGGGAAAAAAATAGGTGATAGTTTTGTTTTTAATAACGTTAATCAAAAAGTTATTGCAATTTACTAGGTGATGAAAATACCGAAAAATTAAACAATATGCCGATGCATCTGTTCTTATTTAGTACAGAAACAAAGAATGACATGAAATTCAATAGTTTACTTTTAATCTTCTTGCTTGGTGCTGCACTATTTATTCACTCTTGTAGATCGCCCGAGTCGGACGAAAAACTAAGATCAAAAATCGAGACAGCGTTGGAAACTACTGCGGGAATCGGAGTCGATGTCGAAGAGGGGAATGTAACCTTGAATGGACAAATAGGTTCAGACTCTCTCAAGCAGGACATAGAAAACAAAACAAAGCTAGCCGGAGGAGAGGATATCAAATCCATTCACAACAATATTGTCGTAAATCTTCCTGAACCAGAAGATGCCCGTGAAAAATATCATGAAATTTTGGGCGGCGCGATAGATTCTACCTTAACACGAGATGTTAACCTTGTTCTGGAAGATTTTCCGACCATTACAGCACAGGTTAAAGAAGGGATTATAATTGCAACGGGTAATCTTGAAAAATCAAAAATAGATACACTCAAGAAACGATTGGAACATATCAAGCCCAAAGGTATTGATATAAAAGGGGTCACAAGCCGATAGCCTAAGAAAAAAAGAAGCTACCGTCAATTGGCAGGCAGCTTCTTTCATTTCTTCATATGTTTATTTAATACCTAAGTTAAGCATTTTCTATTAAATCTCGTATAGCAACAGAAGCTATTGCCCCACCAAAAGCCGCTGGTAGATAGGACATGGTGCCATAAGCGGACTTTTTAAAATTACTCCCATCGGTATACAATAATGAATCCTTGTTTGGAAGTTCGGTTGAAAATGCCACTTTCACTCCATCACGTATACCATGTTTGCGCAATTTCTTACGGATATGTTGGGCCAACTTACAATTATAAGATTTACCGATATCAGCAATTTTTATTTTTGTCGGATCCACTTTGCCACCGGCACCCATTGAACTTACAAATGGTATATTGGCTTCTAACGCCCTCCGAATGAAAAATAGTTTCGGTGTAATACTATCAATGGCTTCCACACAATAATCTGGCGCCAAATCTAATAAAGCGGGTATCTTTTCTGGAATGATAAAATCTTGTATTACGGTTAAATCCAATTCAGGATTAATGGCCAACAATCTTTCCCGCATAATTTCAGCTTTTGCTTCACCATGATTAGTTGCCAAGGCAGGCAATTGTCTATTACGGTTAGACGGATCCACTGTGTCTCCATCGATAATGGTCATTTTCCCAACTCCCGCTCGGCATATAAATTCCGCAGCAAAGGATCCAACACCACCTAATCCCAAAACCATCACATGTGAATTTGCCAATTTTTCAACCGCTGATCGACCTATCAATGCTTCGGTACGTGACAGCCAACTTAAATCTTTCATCTATCTAAATTTGTTTTTTTATATTTTCATGAAACCTTATAGCTATCCGACAACGTGAATAAACAGACTATGACGGCCTCACTTATTAAATACTTTCTTATAATTCTGGTATAAAGCCCGCTTTAGCTCCTCCAACTCGATCGATCTGATCCGAGCTACGTATTGATAAAGCGTAGTAATTTCTACGGTCGTATCTGTATCCGTTTCTAGAAACAATTGACTGAGTGAAATATTTTCCAAAAGCTCGTCTTGGCTTCCATTTAAACAATGTCCACCTATTGAAAGATAGTACCCCTGATCAATTAATTGCCGAGCTAGTGTCCAATTTTTCCGATAGCCATGGAAAACAACAGCTTCGTTAAAATTCACTTTTTTTAAACAACTGACAATCTCCTGAAAAGCTCGAACACAATGAATAATCAACGGTTTTCGATAAACTTGAGCCAGTTGAACCTGTCGATCAAAGACCTGCTGCTGCTGGATGAGGGGAATAGCAATATTTTTATCCAAACCGCATTCGCCTATCGCCAAAACTTGAACCTGTTTTAATCCTCCTTTCATTAAGGCTAAAGCAAGTTCAGAATTCCCGTCTATATACCATGGATGTAACCCTATGGAGCAATCTGTTTCAGTGATTTCTTCAGCATGATTCAATGCGATATTCTTCACCGAGAGAATCGCGCGCTCTTTGATCGGATAATTCCGATGAGTATGTAGATCGATATAAGGAACTTGTGGTACCAATGGGACAAAGGTCGAAAAAATACTTGAAGCAAAAAATATTCTCTACAAATTTAGTATAGTTTTATTCTTTCAACTTTGCATCTAGGGCTTCAAGGATGGCTGAAGCTTTCAAAAGGCATTCTTGATACTCCTGATCTGCAGCTGCCTGATTGGTGACCGCCCCTCCAGTATGAAAGGAAAGGTACCGTTTTTGTTTATTATACAGCAGTGAGCGGATGACTACATTAAAATCGAACTCATCATGTACAGTGTCAAAGTATCCGATAGACCCTGCATAGATACCTCTCTTTCGAGCTTCAAGCTGATCGCAAATTTGCATAGCTGCAATTTTAGGAGCACCTGTCATCGAACCTGCAGGAAAGGTATTTCTAAATACATCCACATTGGCGACTTTTGGGTCTTGCATGCAGGTAATGGTAGAAATCATTTGATGCACTTGTTCGAAGGATTGAATCTCAAAAAGGCGAGTAGCCTCAACTGTTCCAGGAAGAGCACTTCGTGTCAAGTCATTACGCACCAAATCAACGATCATCACATTTTCCGCAATCTCCTTTTTTGACCTCAACATATCAGCTATAATCTGTCGGTCCTCTTCCGGGCTTGTTCCTCTTCTAGCTGTCCCTTTAATCGGTTGAGAAATCAGCTTTCCCTGCCTTTTCGCTAAAAATCGCTCCGGAGAAGCACACATGATAAAATGATGTCCTACTCTGAAGAATGAACTAAATGGGGTAGGTGATAGGCTATTTAATTGATGATAAACTTCGAGCGGCGAGATGTCGACGTTCTCCGCATAAAATTCCTGACAAAGGTTAACTTCATAAATGTCTCCACGTTGAATATGCGCTTGCACATCTTCAAATGCTTTAACGTATTCACTTTTTGTCCAACGCGATTGTACTTGCACTACGATTGGAGCTGCTAAAGGAATCTTCGTATCGGAAATAGCTTGATAGATTTTAACTGGATCTTCAGCCTCTATATGCACTTGATTTGCCGTCCATCGGAGCGTAATCGCTGGCACGAAGAAATAAGTTTCCGGAAATTCGAGCTGATCCTTTCCCGTTGTCTGTAATTCCTCTATCTCATTCTTGAGGTCGTAGGATAGAAATCCAGGGATAAACTGAGATTGATGTAAATTCAAAAATGTATCGAGCTGATCAAATACATTTTCATTTGCACGGAAGGAGAATAATGCCTTGACAGCCAAAACTTGCTCATATCTTCCCCATTGATCGGACATCCCATTACTATTAAAGAAAGAAATTTCATCAAATTGCCCCGACCAATGCAGGGCTTTTTGATGAAATTTATCTTTAGAATCGAGAAGATCAAAACTTTCGATCCGCATAGTTTATTTTGATAAAGCTAATGTTTGTTTACGATCAGGACCTACCGATAGGATTGTGATAGGTACTTCAAGAGCTTTCTCTAAATAAGAAATGTAATTTTTTAATGCTTCAGGTATCTCCTGTTCAGACGTTATACCAGTCAAATCTTGTTTCCACCCATCAATTTCTTCCAAGATAGGTTCGGCTTGATGTGTGATGATTTCATAAGGCATATAATCAATCACTTCACCATTATATTTATAATGTGTACATGCATAGATTTTGTCGAAGGTATCCAAAACGTCGGCCTTCATCATAATCAAGTCTGTTACGCCATTAAGCATAATAGCATATTTCAAGGCAGGAATATCAATCCAACCTGTACGGCGAGCACGACCAGTAGTTGCTCCAAATTCATGACCTAATTGACGTAATTTTTCGCCAGTTTCATCGTGAAGTTCAGTAGGGAAGGGACCACCACCTACACGAGTCGCATAAGCTTTAAAGATACCATATACCTTGCCGATTTTATTTGGCGCAATACCTAGGCCTGTACAAGCTCCGGCTGTTGTGGTATTCGATGAAGTTACAAATGGATAAGAACCAAAATCAACATCCAACAGCGTACCTTGCGCACCCTCAGCCAACACACGTTTGCCTTCTTTCAGATATTGATTCACCAAATGCTCTGAATCCACATGTGGGATAGATTTAATGAATTCGATAGCATCTAAAAATGCCTTCTCTTTTTCACTGAAATCAGGTATCTCACCATAGTGCGAAAGAATGCTTAGGTGTTTTTCTTTCAACTTTTGGTAACGCTCTTGAAAATCCGGAAGTGTCGTATCACCTACACGTAAACCATTTCTACCGGTTTTATCCATGTAAGTTGGACCGATACCTTTCAAAGTGGATCCAATTTTTCCTGCACCCATTTTTGATTCTGAGGCAGCATCCAATAATTGGTGTGTAGGCAGAATAAGGTGTGCTTTTCGCGCTAAAACTAAATTGCCTTTACCCACCGGATCAAAACCAGCTGTCTTCAGGTTGTCTAACTCTCTTTTTAAGATAATCGGATCGATAACGACACCATTACCAATAAGATTTAGTGTACCTTCATTGAAGATACCAGATGGAATTGTGTTGAGTACGAATTTTTTGTTATCGAATTCCAACGTGTGTCCGGCGTTAGGGCCGCCTTGGAAACGAGCGATTAAATCGTATTTTGGACAAAATACGTCTACGATTTTACCTTTACCCTCGTCACCCCATTGTAAGCCCAAAAGCACATCAACTTGCATAGCTTTTAAAGTATAGTAATTAAAATGTTATTAATAAAAATAGACTCTATTTAAAAATAAAATGTTCAGGAATTTTCCCCTGAACATTCCTGAACAAATGTACTATTATATTTAAGAAAATATAAGATTAATTTGAAATAGCTTCGTGAGCGACGGTCTCTTCTTTTTTGTTCTTAAGTTGACAGTCTTGACATACACCATACAAATTGAGTGAGTGGTGCTTAATATCAAATTTTAAAAGATCTCCCATGAGACTCTGAATTTGGTTGATACGTGGATCACAGAATTCAACAACCTTATTACATTCAATACAGATCACGTGATCGTGTTGTTTGAACCCATATGACTTCTCAAATTGTGCCATGTTCCTTCCAAACTGGTGTTTTGTAACCAAGTCACAAGAGACCAAAAGTTCTAGAGTATTATAAACTGTAGCACGACTGACACGATATTTCTTGTTCTTCATATGGATATACAAAGACTCTACATCAAAGTGATCAGTACGTGAATAAATCTCATCCAAAATCGCATAGCGCTCTGGTGTTTTTCTTAGATTTTTATTTTCTAAGTAGGCTTCAAAGATTTTTTTTACAGTTGCAAAATTTTCAGCTTGATTCATAGTAAAAATATTCTTGTACAAATTTACCAATTAAAATTGATATTTCCTCTATTAAAAATAGTGCTTAATAGTAGTCGCCTTAGCGTAATTTTCAATCCAATGGTTGGCTACTAATTTTCCGATTCATATCGATTGACACCTGTTATCCCCCTGACTTGCTTTAAATTTCTCATCAAACTTTCAAGCTGAGCAGTATCATTTACATACACCATAATATTACCATCAAAAATACCTTCGTTACTTGAAATTGATAAGGATCGAATATTAACAGCAAATTCTTGAGAAATAACAGTTGTAAGTTTATTTACTAATCCTACATCATCTATGCCAACGATATGTAAACCTGTCAAAAATGCAGAATCCTTTGTAGAAGCCCAGCGTGCTTTTAAAATTCTATAGCCATAATTTGCCATCAGCTTGGAGGCATTTGGACAGCTCGTACGGTGAATTTTTATACCATCATTAACTGTCAAAAAACCGAAGACATCATCACCAGGAATAGGATTACAACAGGGTGCTAGAGTATAATCAACCTTCTGCATATCATCACCGATCAAGATCGTGTCGAATTCCTTCTTATTTATCTTTTCAACTAGCCCACCTATATGGGTATTAAATTGATTTCCTGATGAAGAACTTACATTAATTTCAACCGCTTTCTCATGCGCAACATATTCTCTCAGTTGCCTGATATCAACAATACCCTTGGCAACATTATAGAAAAGGTCCTGCGAACTGGGATATTTTAAAAAGTTGGCAATTTTGTTAATATTATCCGTATTGTAAGTAACTTTTAGCGATTTCAACTTACGTTCCAAAATTTCTTTCCCATCTTCCGCTACTCTTCTCTTTTCTTCTTTTAGAGAAGATCTGATTTTGGATTTGGCTTTCGCAGTCACAACAAAATTCAACCAATCCTCTTTAGGTGACTGCTTGCTTGATGTAATAATCTCTACCTGATCCCCATTTTGCAAAATATGGCTTAAAGGAACAAGTTTGTGATTTACTTTGGCGCCAATACAACTTGCACCGATATCAGAGTGAATCTCAAAGGCAAAATCTAAAGCAGTGGCATTGTTGGGGAGTTGAATCAGTGTTCCTTTGGGGGTGAATATAAAAATCTCATCGGAGAAGAGATTCATCTTAAAATCATCCACAAAATCCATCGCATTCTGATCTGGACTGCTTAAGACGTCACGTACTTTTTTGATCCATTGATCCAAGCCAGAATCTGAATTTGATTCTTTGTACTTCCAATGTGCTGCAAATCCTTTTTCGGCAATTTCATTCATCCGTTTGGTTCGAATCTGAACTTCTACCCATTGCCCTTTAGGCCCCATCACCGTAGTGTGTAAGGACTCATAACCATTTCCTTTCGGAGAGGAGATCCAATCCCGAAGACGGTCGGGGTTAGGACGGTACAAATCAGTGACAATAGAATAAACTTTCCAACATTCTGTCTTTTCTTTCTCATCCACAGCATCTATTACAATACGTATAGCAAACAAATCATAAACCTCCTCAAAAGGAATCGATTTTTTTCGCATCTTATTCCAAATAGAATGGATTGATTTAGGTCGCCCAAATACGGACGCCTTAATACCCTGTTCCTCCAATATCTCTTTGATTGGACCAATAAAATCGCCTATAAATTTTTCACGCTCAGCTTTTTTCTCATTCAGTTTTCTAGCGATAAATTTATAGGTATCCGGATCAGTAAATTTCATCGAGAGATCTTCCAATTCGGATTTTATCGCATACAGCCCAAGACGATGTGCCAATGGCGCATAAAGGTAGCTTGTCTCTGAAGCAATTTTCAGCTGCTTATCCCTGGCCATAAATTCCATGGTGCGCATATTGTGGAGCCTATCTGCCAATTTAATGAGAATTACACGAACATCGTCGGCCAATGTGAGCAACATTTTCCTAAAGTTCTCCGCTTGCATAGAGCTGTTTGGATCGAAAATTCCTGAAATTTTGGTAAGCCCATCGATAATTCGGCGAACTTTCTTACCAAACATTTCTTCAATTTCATCCAGAGTAACATTGGTATCTTCAACTACATCATGGAGCAAGGCGCATACAATAGATGTCGTCCCTAAGCCAATCTCTTCAGCAGCAATTTGGGCAACAGCAATTGGGTGATAGATGTAAGGCTCCCCTGATTTACGTCGCATCTCTTTATGACTATCCAACGCCAAATCAAATGCCTTGCGGATCTCTTGCTTGTCCCCGCGTTGTAAAGTTGGTTTACAGGCGCGTAACAATGCTCGGTAACGTTTCCTTATCTCTTTGTTTTCTGCTTCAATATCAATCACATAATCTTTCATAAACGTTGCAGGTAAATGATGTTTTTTGAGTAAATTTGTGTAATTTAGTTATTGTATTCTTGAATACTAATTTTCAAGCTAACTATTTTGTAATAAATCTACCAAAATATTATAGCATTGACAAATTAAAAAGCGTTATATAATTGCCCAAATGAAGACAATATTATTTTGTTTGCTATTCCTCACAGCGACTCTGTCCGGATGGGCGCAGTCTCAATCACTCACTCTTCCTTTGTATGGAGAGGGGGCACAGGAGACCGTAAACAGTTATATGACAACAACCTTGGCAAACGGAGAGGTATTACCCTGGTTTCCGATTCCACAGGTCACTGTTGTGGCCAAAAGGACCTGGTCAAGTGAAGAAGCACGAAGAGAATATCTCCGCTTTAGAAGAAATGTCCTCAAGGTTCTTCCTTATGCAATCTATGCGCAAAAAAGATATGATCAACTTGACAGAGACCTAGCGCTGACTTCGGACAAGAAGGAACATAAAGCATTGGTTGAAAAATGTGAAAGTGACGTAAAACAGATGTTTGACCGAGAAATCAAAAATATGACTATTTCCCAAGGCAAAATACTCATTAAATTGATCGATCGTTATACGGGACATACCGGCTATGAAATGGTAAAGGAAATGAAGGGTGGGATTTCCGCTTTTTTTTATCAGGGAGTCGCGAAAATATTCGGTCACAACC
This sequence comes from Sphingobacterium sp. UBA3519, assembly GCF_002377215.1. NCBI lineage: Bacteria > Pseudomonadati > Bacteroidota > Sphingobacteriia > Sphingobacteriales > Sphingobacteriaceae > Sphingobacterium > Sphingobacterium sp. UBA3519. The sequence continues at coordinate 26,559 of NZ_DFPI01000018.1, read as the reverse complement.
TAAAGTCAACTTATGACCCAAAAGAAGACTTTGCCATTGAAAATATCATTAGGGAATTTGAGAAATCGAGACCCCAACCTGTCATGTGACCAATCAAACTAAAACCAGATGAAAACAGTATACGACTTTGACGCACTTCAGTTTAATGGTAAAAAAAAATCTCTCGCTGATTTTGAAGGTAAAGTTTTACTCATCGTCAATACTGCTAGTCAATGCCTCTTTACCAGACAATTTAAATCCCTCGAAAAACTCTACCAAAGATATAAAGACCAAGGTTTCGAAATCCTGGCATTTCCGGCAAATAATTTTCGTAACCAGGAACCATTAACCGGTGGTACACTAGAGACATTCTGCCGGATCAATCAACAGGTGAGTTTCCCTATTTTTAAGCGTAGCCATGTTATCGGCGAATACACAACACCCTTATACAGTTTTCTTTCAAGCAAAGATCAGAATGGACATATTAACAGTAAACCTTCCTGGAATTTTCACAAATACCTGATAAACAAAAAAGGAGAGGTCATTGATTTCTATTATCCGACTACTTCGCCATTATCAAGTAAAATTTGCCGCAATATCGAGCGTCTTTTACAAGAGTAACCCATAAACTGCTTACCTTTGCCGCGGCTTTCACAACGTCAATCTAATCGTATATCGACTCAGGAACAATAGTATATTGAAGCTGTCTATAGCATCTCAGTAAAATTGTTCGTTGATTAAATGGAATGATTTGTCATTGAAGAGCCAAATAAAAAGAGAGATATCATATGTTAAAATTAGATCTACTTATCATTGCTGTACATCCTGATGATGCTGAATTAGGCGCAGGTGGAGTAATGGCAAAATATGTTGCTGAAGGAAAAAAGGTTGGAATTGTTGATTTGACTCAAGGCGAGCTTGGCACACGCGGCACAGCAGAAACCAGGGCTCAGGAAGCAAAAGATGCTGCCGAAATCCTAGGACTGGCCGCTAGAGAGAACCTGGGCTTAAGAGATGGTTTTTTTGAAAATGCCGAAAGAGAGAAAATGGCAGTAATAAGAGCTATCCGCAAATATCAACCCGAAATTATTATTACAAATGCCATCACAGACCGCCACCCGGACCATGGAAGAGCGGGGCAGATGGTCAGTGAAGCTTGCTTTCTTGCTGGCTTGAGAAGAGTGGAAACTTTTGATCAGGACAATGTTCCTCAGGAGGCCCACCGCCCCCGATTGGTACTGCAATTTGTACAGGATTATTATATAAAACCAGATGTTGTTATCGATATAACAGATTATTACCATGTTAAAGAAAAATCCGTTTTAGCCTATAAAACTCAATTTTACACAGGAGAAAACGTAAATCCTGATGAACCACAAACCTACATTTCCAATCCGGATTTCATGGAATCAACTGCTGCCAGAGCCCGAGAATTTGGACGATATATCCAAGCGAAATATGCCGAAGGATTTACTTCCAAGAAGATACTTGGCGTTGATGATTTATTCCACCTGAAGTAGGAAATAGAGTCTATCTGATACCATGATAAAATAAATGCGGGAGTATTCCTATTTTACCCCTGAATACTCCCGCATAATTTCTTAAGCGAAGTTACGGACTGATTTGATGGAAACAATATCGGTCATATGCTTATTTTGCTAATGTTTATCCCAACAAAGCAATCGTCTTCACAATTATAGGGAAGATATCCCGCAGTAGAAATTAAGCCTTTGGCTTATTCTTTTTATCAGCCAATCCTTATTGCTTTCTCATAAACCTAATCCAGTGTCGATGTTTCTTAAGCTTCTAGGAAATAAATCCTTTTACATACTGTTTTGTGATTTCATTCTGCGGATTCAATAAAACCTGTTCCGTCGGTCCAAACTCAAGAATTTCTCCACCATAGACAAACAGAATATAGTCAGACACCCGTCTTGCCTGTCGTAAAATATGCGTTACCAATACGATGGTATAATCTTTCTTCAATTCAATTAGTAATTCCTCAATTTTAGCAGTTGAAAGCGGATCTAACGCTGATGTCGATTCATCTCCAAGTATAATCTCAGGTTCTACAGCCAAACCTCTTGCAAGACAAAGCCTTTGTTGCTGACCGATGGACAATCCGCTAGCCGAATGTCCGAGACGGTCCTTGACTTCGTCCCATAACGCCACATTTCGCAATTGCGTTTCCACAATTCTGTCCAACTCCTTTTTGCTTCGAGTACCATGTATGCGAGGACCGTAAGCCACATTATCATAGATCGACATTGGTAAAGGATAAGGTTTTTGGGATAAAAGTCCCATTTTCTTACGGATATGTGTTACTTCAGCATTTCTACCATAAATATCCTCACCATTAACAAGTACAGATCCCGTTATTTCAACCCCCTTGGTATCATCTACTAATCTATTGAGTGTCTTTAAAAGCGTCGTCTTTCCGCAACCTGAAGGACCAATAATCGAAGTTACACTATTGTTAGGAAGGGCGAGATTAATATTTTTAAGTATATGTCGGCCGTCAATATAGACATTAAGATCCTTGATTTCAATGTGGGGATTGCTCAAAGGACTTATTATCGACGATTTTTTTGTTTCGATTGAAGGATATGAGTGCATACTACAATAATTAAAATAATGATTGTTAAAACTAAAGCTGAAGCATAAGCGCGCCCCTGAACTTCAGGAATAGGACTACTTAGCTGAAAAAAAATGGACAATGGCAACGTTGCCGCTGGTTCATCAATATATTTTGGAAGATTGTCACTAAAACCTGTTGTCAATAAAACGCCCGCAACATCACCAATAGCACGCCCAAAAGCCAGCAAAATCGCGGTAAGAAGCCCTGATCGGATGCTTCTTAGCATGACCTTAGCCAATTCCCAGCGTGTGGTCCCAAGGGAAAGAGTGACATTCTTTAAATCGTCAGGAATTGTTTTTATCAATTCATCAACCGTGCGAACCACAATTGGAATGGTTAACAGTGTCACTGTAATAATTCCCCCCAATAACGATGCTCGAATACCTAAATAAACCATAATACCAAAACCAACCGCCCCATAAACAATAGAAGGAACACCATACAAGACATCAAACAACAATTTAGCAAGCTGTGTCACTTTTGATTTCGCCCCCAAATAAACGTTGAGGTACAACGAAATCGGAATACCTATAATTGCGGACAAGGCTGTCGCTACACCTGCTAGATAGAGGGAGCCCAAGATTGCGTTCAAAATCCCACCTTCTTTTCCAATATAAAATCCACCTTTTGGCAACTGGCTAACCATCTCCCAACTGAGATAAGGAAGCCCCTTATATAAGATAGTTCCTACGATAAAAAATAGGGAAGCAGTCACAGTTATCCCGGAGAGATGCATGAAACCTTTGGCTACCTTTTCACTCAATAGCCGTCTTTTCGTATTATCCATGCTGAGCTCCTTCCAGTCGTCTCAATATAAGACGAGATATTAAATTAAAAACAAATATGATCACAAACAGCAGCAACGCAGAGAACATTAACGCAGATTCATAAAGTGGAATTGACATCATTTCCCCGAAATTATTGGCTATTAATGCTGGAATTGGGTATCCGGCATCAAATACCGAAGTAGGGACTTTTGCAACATTGCCACAGACCATCAACACCGCTATTGTTTCACCAAATGCCCTCGATGTTGACAAAACAATTGCAGCAACAATGCCAGGTCTAGCCTTCTTCAGAATAACATGCTTAATGGTATCCCATTTTGTTGCACCTAAAGATAGCGAAGCCGCTTTTAGCTCATAAGGTATCGTTTGCAGCACCTCCACCATAATGGAAATCATAATGGGAAAGATCATCACTGCCAATACAATTCCACCGGCAAGCACTGAATAACCCGATGTAACAACCCCAAAGATGGGAGCGATATACAGCTGAATTAAAGGTACAATAAACAATACCCCCCAAACACCATACAGAACCGGCGGTATCGCTGCTAAAATATTGACCAACGGAAACATCATATTTTTTAAGGCATCCGAAGCATATTCAGTCAAATAAACCGCAGTCAGTATACAAAGCGGAATCGCAATAACAAGAGAAATCAAGGTAACAGCAAGCGTACCTGCAATAAAAGGCAAAAAGCCAAACGATCCTTTCATTGGTGACCAAACCTTGTCGGTCAACAGTTGAAAGATATTACTGTATTCAAATAACGGAATCGATTTTATAGTTAAACCAATCGCAATAATCACCACAACTGAAAGTGAAATCAGTAGCAGGAGCAAGGTGGATCGCTTGACCAGAGAATCTTTAACGAGACGAGTATTTAGCATGCTATAACTTATTAAGTTCTTCTTTTATCAATGTTTCATTTAGTGGGACATAACCATTCTCAAGGAGTTGCGATTGCGCCTGTTTTTGAAGCACAAAAGAAATAAATTCTTTCAAGAGAAGGGATTCGGTCTTATTGCGCGTTACAAAAGTTAGTTCTCTTGAGGGGGGAGCTGGGTATTTTCCTGTAGCGACGGCCTCTGTCAAATTAGATAGAGTGCCATAAAACTGCTCATCATCCTCAATGTGCCCATTTTTATTGAGATCCAAAGGAACAACCGCAATACGATCAAACACGTTATTGGTTTTCAGATTATAGACGTAGTTAATGTTATTGAATCCAATCCCGTGAGTATCATCTTTAATGGCCTGAGCAATCCCAGGGTCACCAAAAATGCCAATACCTTGCAGATCCTCCTGCTTATGACCAAAAAATTTAGCCCATGTTTCAGCTGCTCCGGCAGCATCCGAACGTACATAAACGTTGATAGGATCCGCCGTAAACTGAGGATCAATTTCTTTCCAGGTCTTAAACTTTCTATTTACAAAAATATTCAGCAATTCTTCGCGGCTCAGACCACGCTTCAAAATAGCGGAATAATTAGGGTTACCGGGATTAATCGTACAGATAACAGCGTCTTTAGCAACAATAACTGGAACAGCCCCTTTTTTTATTTCCTGCTCGTGTAGGTCTCTCGACACCATTCCAATATCAACCATACCTGTCAGAACATCGGCGATTCCTTTTCCAGCACCTCCCGCTGAAATATTGAAACGGACATTAGGGTGTATTTTTTTAAAATCTTCACTCCAAACTACAGCTAAAGGATAAAGGGCAAAGGCACCGGACAAAGAAATATTACCTTCAAAACCATGTTCCTTACTATAACCATTTTTGACTTTTGGCGCACAGGAAGTCATTTTAAATACGATTACATAGCTTAAAATCAAGATTATAAAAAACTTTCTCATCATTACACCTAAAAGTCTACAGGTTTTATATATTAAATTTTATAGGGCAAATATATATTAATTTGGTAGATATTATAGAATATTAAAAAAATATTTTTACATTTGACATCGAGAAAAGAATACTAAATCAATAGATTTTATTTGTTATATGCAAAGCTTCCGCACAGAATTAGAAAATCCTATCGTGGAGAAGGAAATTATCGAACTTGAAAAAAAGATTCGATTGTTCCACGAGGGCAAAATTGCCGACGAAAAATTTAGATCGTTGCGTTTGGCTAGGGGGGTATATGGACAAAGACAACCTGGAGTTCAAATGGTTCGTATAAAGCTTCCGTTTGGAAAGGTTACGTTTAAGCAATTGAACAAAATTGCAGCAATATCAGACGAATACGCAAGCCGTAATCTGCACCTGACCACACGTCAAGATATACAGATTCATTACGTTAGTCTTGACCGTACACCAGAACTTTGGTCCAAATTGGCTGAAGACGATATTACATTACGCGAAGCTTGTGGAAATACAGTCCGTAATGTCACCGCTTCTCCAAGTTCGGGAATCGATCCAAAGGAGCCATTTGATGTTTCGCCATATGCTCAGGCGACCTTTGAATATTTTTTGCGCAATCCAGTATGTGCGGAAATGGGACGAAAATTCAAAATGTCATTTTCTGCCAGTGATGAAGACACTGCGTTTTCCTATATTCATGACCTTGGTTTTATTCCAAAACTAAAAATTGTTGATGGTGTGGAAGTTCGTGGTTTTAAAGTGTTATTGGGTGGGGGATTGGGATCTCAGCCTTTCTTAGCATCAGTGACAAGCGAGTTTTTACCAGAAGATGAATTGATCCCTTATATCGAAGCGACACTTCGTGTCTTTGATCGTTATGGTGAAAGAAATAACCGAAATAAAGCTCGATTCAAATACCTTATTCAGAAACTAGGGTTAGAGGAAGTGCTAAGTTTAATTGAAGCCGAGAAAATCGCCACGAAGGTGAAAAGCTATCCGATCGACCGAACCAAAATCGAACAGCCAATACCACCGGACGACAATCAGCTATCAACGATTAACCTAGATAGTGATCTAAATTATCAAGTTTGGAAGGGCACCAATACATTCGAACAAAAACAAAAAGGATATTACGGTGTCTATGTGCGGGTATCCACCGGTGATATAGGTACAGATAAAGCACGCGCGTTGGTTGCAGGTCTGAAGGATTTGGTCGCGGACGATATCCGTATCACACAAAACCAAAGCCTACTGCTAAAATACGCAACAGAAAAGTCACTGCCACATATTTATCAACTACTTAAATCGTTGGATCTAGCGCAGGTAGGTTTTGATAGTACTGCTGATGTAACAACTTGCCCTGGTACGGATACCTGTAATCTAGGCATTTCAAACAGTACTGAAATGGCGCGGGTTATCGAATCTTATATCGCCGAATTTCATCAGGATTTTGTCTTTAATCGGGATTTAAAAATCAAAATTTCGGGTTGTATGAATTCTTGTGGCCAACATGGTCTGGCACATATCGGCTTTCATGGTAGCTCGGTTAAAGCGGAGGGCAAATTGGTCCCTGCAGCCCAAGTTATGCTTGGTGGCGGGACAATTGGTAATGGTGAAGGACGTGTTGCCGAGCGTATTATTAAAGTGCCGACAAAAAGAGTCTTGCATGTTGTAGAATGGGTGCTGAATGATTATAAAAAAAATGCGGAAACAAATGAAAACTTCCATGCTTACTACGACAGACAAAGTAAAAATTACTTTTATAATCTTTTAAAGCCTCTATCGGATTTGACCAATCTTGCTGCGGACGAATTTGTCGACTGGGGACATGAAGGAACTTTCCAAACGGCAATCGGAGTTGGCGAGTGTGCAGGCGTGGTGATTGACTTGGTTGCTACGTTGATCTATGAGGCGGAAGAGAAATTACAATGGGCAAATGAAACATTTCGGGAATCCAAATTCTCGGATGCGATTTATCATGCTTATAATGCCTTTGTACAAGCAGCAAAAGCCCTACTATTGGATAAAGGGATTAGCGCCAGCACGCAAAATATTGTAATCAACGAATTCCAAACACATTTCGTGGAAACAGGTGAATATAGTTTTGACCAAACGTTTCCAGAATTAGTTCTACAGATTAGTAAAAATGAACCAACAGAGCATTTTGCAATCAACTACCTTCAGGAAGCAACGAAGTTTATCAATGAAGTCTATCAACGGAAAAATTTAAAACCAGTATTGGTATAGGAGGGAATAGGTATGTCAATAAAAGCAAAAGTAACATTGGTAGGAGCAGGCCCTGGTGATCCGGATCTGATCAGCCTAAAAGGCATCAAAGCAATAGAAAAAGCAGATGTCATTTTATACGACGCCTTGGTGAATGATGAACTACTGGATTATGCACAGGCTGAATGCATCAAGATATATGTTGGAAAACGAGCCGAACAACTCTCTACTTCACAGGATGAAATCAATCGCCTTTTGGTGGATTATGCCTTAAACTATGGCCATGTTGTACGTCTAAAAGGTGGTGATCCATTTGTTTTTGGCCGTGGTGGCGAAGAAATTGACTACGTACAGCAATATGGTATTGAAACTACCGTTGTGCCAGGTATTTCCTCCGCAATTGGACTTACCGGACTACAGCAACTTCCATTAACTTACCGGGGAATCAGTGAGAGCTTTTGGGTCATCACAGGCTCCAAATCGGACGGTTCACTTTCAACAGATCTTTATCTGGCGGCAGAATCCAAGGCCACTGTCGTTGTCTTGATGGGATACAGAAAATTGGCAGAGATCGTGGAAATCTACCGCCAAAGAAATCTTCATAATTTACCAATAGCCTTGATTCAAAATGGTTCATTGCCTAATGAAAAAGTTGTACTAGGTACTATCGATAATATTCTTGATGAATCAACAGAGAAAAGGGTCGGTGTCCCAGCGATTATTGTAATCGGCGAGGTCGTTGCCAAGCATCGTTCATTCCAACACATTAAAGAAAAAGCTTTAGCTTTATAGATATGAACCAGCTATTTCCAATATTCGTCAAATTGAATCAAATTGACACCTTACTTGTTGGAGGCGGGAAAGTTGCATTGGAAAAATTTCAAGCTTTAATTTCCAATGATGAGGGATTAAAACTGACCATTGTGACTCGGGAAATCATCCCGGAATTTAAGGAGCTATTACAAAATTACACACAAATTCAGCTCCACATGCGTCCGTTTAGACCAGACGACCTTACGGACAAACAACTTGTTATTGCAGCAACCAATAACATGGAGCTCAACGAGCAGCTGCGTAATTTAACAGGGCAAAATAACATACTGTTTAATGCCGCGGACAAACCCGAATTATGCGACTTCTACCTGGGGTCCATCGTAAAGAAAGGCGACTTGAAAATAGCTATTTCCACCAATGGCAAATCACCGACGATTGCCAAAAGGGTGAAGGAACTATTAAATGACTTGTTACCGGAGGAAATTGACGAAACACTATCACTCATGAGTGCTTATCGAGAGCAGCTTCGAGGAGATTTTGAATACAAAGTAAAGCAGTTGAACGAGCATACCAAAAATATATTACGTTATGAACGTTAAGGAAATTAAAGAAATTATTGGCGAAAAAAAAGGAGTGGAGCTCTTACAAACAATAGCCTCACTATTTCCTAATGAGGTAGTTTTTTCAACCTCTTTCGGTATTGAGGATCAAGTAATCACGGAATGGATCGGTAAAAATAATATTAATATCGACATATTCACACTGGATACTGGAAGACTGTTCAAAGAAACCTATTCCCTGTGGAGCCGCACCTTGGAACGTTATCAGTTGCGTATTAAAACATATACTGCGGATACAACATTGTTGGAAGATTTTATCAGCAGAAAAGGTCCAAACTCCTTTTATGAGTCGGTTGAGAATCGGAAGGAATGTTGTAGGATAAGGAAAATTGAACCTTTACAACGCGCGATTAAAGGGAAAAAAATTTGGGTAACGGGCATCCGATCAGATCAATCCATCAATCGCCACGACATGGACTTTATCGAATACGATGAAACGAACCAAATCATCAAAATCCATCCTTTATTTGACTGGACTTTTGAGGAAGTTAAAAATTATTGTAAAGAGCAATATATCCCGTACAATGTGCTACACGACAAGGGTTTCCCAAGTATCGGTTGTCAACCTTGTACAAGAGCAATACAAGAAGGAGAGGACTTCCGCGCTGGTAGATGGTGGTGGGAAGATCAAAGTAAAAAAGAATGTGGTTTGCACGCCGTTAAATCATAAAATAGCGAAGTAGAAACCCAAATTCATTAAAATCAAATTTTATTATTTCAGAGAATGGACTATTTAGATCATTTAGAAGCGGAAGCAATATATATTTTAAGGGAGGTAGCCGGACAATTTGAAAAACCAGCGCTATTATTCTCTGGTGGTAAGGACTCCATTACACTTGTTCACCTAGCAAAAAAAGCATTTAGACCTGGTAAATTTCCTTTTCCACTAGTTCATATTGACACTGGTCACAATTTTCCCGAGACAATTACGTTCAGGGATTCATTGATTGAAGACATAGGAGAAAAACTTATCGTTGGTTATGTTCAAGACAGCATTGATCAAGGAAAAGTCGTTGAGCAAAAAGGAAAAAATGCAAGTCGGAACGCCTTGCAAACAGTTACCTTACTCGATACAATCGCAAAACATGGTTTTGATGCCTGTATCGGTGGCGCACGTCGGGACGAAGAAAAAGCGCGTGCTAAGGAAAGAATCTTCTCCGTGCGTGATGAATTTGGACAATGGGATCCGAAACGCCAAAGACCTGAGCTGTGGAGCATCTTTAATGGCAAAATAAACAAAGGCGAAAATGTACGGGTGTTTCCTATTTCAAACTGGACCGAGCTCGATGTTTGGAACTATATTAAACGTGAACAGATTGCATTGCCATCGATTTATTTCAGCCATGAACGGGATGTTATTACCCGCAATGGGCAACTGATGGCTGCTGCCTCATTCTTAAATATCGATGCAGATGATATCATAGAACGCAAATCTGTACGTTTCAGAACTGTAGGCGACATGACTTGTACAGCAGCTGTAGATTCAACAGCAACGGAGTTAGATGATATTATCGCCGAAATCAAGGCCTCAACGGTAAGTGAACGTGGCGCTAGAATGGACGATAAGGTATCGGAAGCAGCCATGGAAGAACGTAAAAAACAAGGATACTTTTAATTCAAATCAAATACCTGATATTGACAACAATGAATATATTGAAATTTATAACGGCCGGTTCTGTAGATGATGGTAAAAGTACCTTGATTGGCCGATTACTATATGATACAAACTCCATTTTGGACGACCAATTGGAAGCTATACAGCGTGCCAACCGGAAAAATGACGATGGGACGGTAGACTTGGCCATATTGACTGATGGACTTAAAGCTGAACGTGAACAAGGCATAACAATTGATGTAGCCTATAAATATTTCCAGACTGAACACCGAAAATATATTATAGCCGATGCTCCAGGACATATCCAATACACCAGAAACATGGTAACTGGAGCTTCCAATTCAGATCTCATAATCATTCTGGTTGATGCACGCAAAGGCGTAATAGAGCAAACAAAACGTCATTCTTTTATAGCCAAATTATTGGCCATGAAACAAGTCTTGGTCTGCATAAACAAGATGGATATGGTCGATTATAGCGCTTCTGTTTTCGAACAGATCAAGGCTGATTATTTAACTTTAGCTAACAATCTCGGACTTAAGGATATTGATTTCATACCTGTTTCAGCCTTAAAAGGAGACAATATTGTCCATAAGTCAGAAAGAATGAGCTGGTATGCAGGCGAATCTTTATTGGATTACCTGGAAAATGTAGAAATTCACGAACAGGAAGCAGCCAGTTGGAGGTTTCCCGTCCAATGGGTTGTAAGACCACAAACCGATGATTTACACGACTATAGAGGCTATGCAGGCCGAGTACTAGGAGAGGGGCTGACGGTTGGTGACCAGGTTATTGTTTATCCAGCAGAAACATATAGCACAATTCAAGCGATTGAATTAAACGGGCAACAACTTCAACGGGCTGAAAACGGACAATCTGTCATTGTACACCTCAGTGACGATGTCGACATTAGTCGCGGCGATACCATTGCAAGTGTAGAACAGCCGCCAAAGTTTGAGCGCAATATTCAAGCAAACTTATGTTGGTTCGACAATAAGCCTTTGGATACTGCGCAAATTTATCTTGTCCAAAGCCACAGTAAATTAACCAAGGTTAAGATTGTAGATGTGTTATACAAATTTGATATCAATACACAGGAAAAAATATATAATGATCCAATCAAACTAAATGATATTGGTCGAATAGCCATTAAGTCCGCTGAGAATCTAGTATTTGATCTACAGCAGGAAAATCCGGCAAATTCTCAAGCGATTGTTATTGATCCACGGACAAATCTAACCATTGGTGCTTTAATGATTCAGGCAATCGATTAATATTTTTTTAAACGTAAATATTCAACCTAAATATTATTCAAGGAACTCAGGCATTGTTTGGGTTCCTTTTTTTTATGAAGTTGAACTTATACACCACAGAATCTATTTTAAAGAACCAAGCTTAAAGATCAACTGTATAGAGAGGGCACACTCGGATATTTACTATTTAACATAATATAAATTATAAATACCAAATATATAAAGAAAATAGGGTTCATCTACATTTATCAAATAGTCAGAAAAAAAAGCTAAACATTAAATATTCATCAATTGTAATGAGTATTCATAGCTATTTTATCAAAAACGAAAATGATTCTATCTTTTAGATTTAATTTCGAATAAAATACTGTTAAATGGTCATTATGCCTTCATTTCGCTATTGATTAGTCTGTTTTAAATAATTTTAAAAAAATATGAAATTTCATTAAAAAAGACCAATAATTGTAAATAATTAACAAATATTGGTTTTTTATTAAAAATTATATAAATTAGTGCCAGCCAAAGGGAAATTTTACTAATTAAAACATGTCAAAAAACTTTAACGAGTTCATTTCAATCGTTGAGAAACGCAATCCAAATGAACCAGAATTCTTACAAGCTGTAAAAGAAGTTACTGAGGATTTATTTCCTTATATTACTGAAAATCATCCTGAATTTTTCGACCAAAAAATTCTTGAAAGACTTACTGAACCTGAACGTATTATATCTTTTCGCGTAACTTGGTTGGATGATAATCACCAAGTACAGGTAAATCGTGGTTATCGTGTTCAAATGAACAGTTCAATCGGTCCATATAAAGGTGGCCTTCGCTTCGCTCCTTCTGTCAACCAAAGTATTTTAAAATTCCTCGCTTTTGAACAAGTATTTAAAAATAGCTTAACAGGACTACCAATTGGTGGTGGTAAAGGAGGTTCTGATTTTGACCCTAAAGGTAAATCAGATAATGAAATTATGCGTTTTTGTCAAAGCTTTATGACAGAACTTTATCGTCATATTGGCGCAGATACAGATGTTCCTGCAGGAGATATCGGCGTTGGTGGACGCGAAATAGGCTTTTTATTCGGTCAATTTAAACGACTTCAAAACAATTTTACAGGCGTTCTAACGGGCAAAGGTGAATTATGGGGTGGATCATATATTCGTCCTGAAGCTACCGGCTATGGGCTCCTATATTTTGTTGACTGCATATTCAGATATCAAGGAAAATCTTTACAAGGTAAAGTAGCTACAGTATCTGGTGCTGGCAACGTAGCCTTTTACGCTGTTGAAAAGGCTGTTCAACTTGGCGCCAAAGTAATTACTGTATCAAATAGCTTGGGCACACTTTACGATCCTGATGGTTTTAATGCTGAAAAAATGGCATTTGGGGCTACTTTGGGAAGAAACCTCGATCAATATCCTGCTCGCTATCCAAACGCCAAATTCTTACCTGGTCAAAAGCCATGGCAATTTAAATGTGATATCGCTCTGCCATGTGCAACACAAAATGAATTAGAAGAATCGGATGCTAAAGCGCTTGTAGCAAATGGTTGTATCTGCGTAGCTGAGGGTGCAAATATGCCTTCTACTGCAGAAGCTATTAAAGTTTTTCTAGATGCAAAAATCAGTTTTGCACCTGGCAAAGCTGCGAATGCTGGTGGTGTTGCTGTCAGCGGCTTGGAAATGTCTCAAAACTCAATCCGTACACAATGGTGTACAGAAGAAGTTGACAATCGCTTAAAAACCATTATGGAAAGCATTCACGAAACTTGCTTGAAATATGGCCAAGACAGTGGATTCGTTAATTATCTGAAAGGTGCCAATATTGGTGGTTTTATAAAAGTCGCTAACGCGATGAAAGCACAAGGTATCGTATAACACGCCTTTTTCTAATCATATCATAATCCTGAGCGCTCAAATGCATTGCATTTGGGCGTTTTTTTATACTTTTATGCTAATTTTAAAAAACACAAAATTTAAATGAGATTAATAGCTGAACTCCCCCATCCCGATTGCAAGATTTCAATCTTTGGTATGAATCAAAAATTCATTATTAAATTTGAACAAGGAAACTTAGAACAATCTTATAAAATTGCAGAAATGGATATAATTGGCGGTGTAAATGGGGTCTTTGATTTACTTGACGAAGAATTTATGAAGAGTGTGATCGATCAATTCGCATTGATGCGCCAATCTTTTAATAGTGCTTATAGTAGATACGAATAAAAAATCCATGCTGAACTATATATATTTTGTGGCATTTTGGGCCTGTCAAATTATTTCATCTATCCTGTTTAAACTTGGCGGGATACATCCAAAGTATAAATGGACAACTTTAATTATAGGAAACATTATTCTTTTATCAGCAAGTTGGTTTCTTGTGCAGTTATTTAAGAACGTCTCTCAACCTATCGTAATAGCCTTATGTTCTGGTGGCACATTTCTGACTGTCCAATTGGCGATGGAGCTATATTTTAAAAGTTCATTGAGCTGGCAGCAGGTACTGGGTATGTTTGTCATCATTTCAGGTATGGTTTTGATTACTTTCGGAGGTAAAGAAACGACTTAAGCTACAATGAGGTTAGTTATAGATGTGTTTATTTGTTATAATAAAACTCATCTATAACTAATGAACCTGCCAATTGTTGGTTAAAACGATCTAAATCTGTCATTTTCCCAGAAATATCATACATTACTTCTAACTTACCACTAATCTTTTCAATAACACGCCTGGTAGCTTTAATCTTAAAATCCAATGCCAATTGTTCAAACTCATGTAAGTGATAAAACTCATTGGAACTAAACTTTACGTGTAGAGAACGGACTAGGTAGTAACGAGCCAAAAGAATTTCGATCCGCTGAAAAAGCGCGAGTATTACCACCATAAAAACAGCAAAGGAAATCGCATAAACCAGTTGCCCCAATCCGGCAAACATGCCAATACCAGCTGTCGTCCAAATAACGGCCGCTGTTGTGAGACCACTAACCGATAGTTTGCCTTTAAAGATCACACCAGCACCAATAAAGCCTATACCAGTCACAATATTTGCAGCAACGCGATCAGTACTATTGCCAATAAACAAACAGGAAACAATAGTAAACATCGCCGAACCGAAACAAATAAGCACTACCGTACGAAATCCAGCAGATTTATTCCTATACTCACGTTCAAAACCAATTAAACTCCCACACAGAATTGAAGTGAGAGCGTTTAACAAAGGCTCACTAGTCAAAAAGTTAATGATATTCTCCATACCGAACTTTACAGAAAGATGAAACACGGAGCTTCGAACATGCTCAGCTCCATGAAATTAAGACTATAGATAAGCGTAAGTTATACCATCGCCCCCACGATCTTGATGTTCGTCCTCAAAACGGCTTACATGACTATATTTACGAAGGTAATCGCGAATAAATTTGCGCAAAATACCATCACCTTTACCATGAATAATTTTTAAGGACGGATAACCTATCATGACGGCCCGATCCAAAACACGTTCTAATTCATGCAGTGCGTCTTCTGTGCGCATTCCTCTTAAATCAAGTTCTGGCTTGAAATCAGCTACACTGCCAGAAGATAATGATCTTGATAGACTTTTTGCAGACTTCTTCCCTTCCCGCCCTTCGAGTTTAATCACATTCTTTCGCTTTTGAACAGTGCGAAGTTCCCCCATGGCAAGAATAAGGTTGTTCTTTGCAATTTCGACAATCTGCGCTTCAGCACCATTATCTATAATCTGTACCCAATCCCCAATATTTAATATGGTAGATTCAGGCGTTTTTTCTTTGACGATTTGCTTCGCCGGTTTTTGCTCTTTGGGAAGAACAGCTTGAAGTGCCTGATCCAAATTGCTGCGCAACTCACGAGTTTTCTCTTTATCCGCTTTTGCAGATTTGATCTGCGCTACCGTATTTTCGATTAACTTATTCGAACTTTTAATAATCTGTTGCGCTTCCTCTTTCGCCTTTTTCAAAATTACGCGCTTATTTTCTTCCAAATAACTTTGTAATTCCAAATACTCCGATTTAATCGACTCCAGTTCCTTCTCGCGCTTATTAATAGCAACCTTTGTATCAAAAACCTCTTTCTTTTCTCGCTCAAGATTGATCAATAATGTATCTACCTTCTTTTGTTGAACACCAATTTTACTTTTAGCAGATTCCAAAATATCCTTACCTAATCCTATTTTCTGCGCGATTTCGAAAGCATAAGAGCTTCCTGGCTTACCAATTTGTAGGATATACATCGGTTTCATCTCGCGATTATCAAATAACATTGAAGCATTTTCCAGACCTGTCGTATTGCTGGCAAAAACTTTGAGATTTGAATAGTGGGTGGTCACAACTCCCCTGATTTGTTTTTTGTTAAGGGATTCCAATACAGCCTCAGCAATAGGTCCGCCAAACAAAGGGTCGGTACCGGTTCCAAACTCATCGATCAGTACCAAAGTACGTCCATTTGCAAATTCCGTAAAATATTTCATTTTGGACAGATGAGCACTGTATGTACTCAAATCACTTTCAATGGATTGATCATCGCCTATATCTGCAAATAGCTGCTTAAAAACACCGACTTTACTTGTCGGTTCCGCTGGTATTAATAAGCCCGATTGCACCATGATTTGCAAAAGACCAACCGTTTTCATACATACCGATTTTCCGCCGGCATTAGGACCCGATACAACAATAATACGTTGAATATGATCAATTTGAATGTTTAAAGGAACAACAGTATGATGCTGATTCAGCAATAGAAGCGGATGTCGACCATTGACCAAATTAATTTCAGCCTCCTTCGATAATTCAGGCATTTCTGCCTCAATATCCAAGGCAAAAAGTGCTTTCGCTCGCACAAAATCTACTTTGGTTAATAGGCTGTGATAGGAAAGCAAGAGCGGAATATGTGGCCGGACCTTGTCCGTTAGTTCGACTAAAATACGGATGACCTCACGCCTACGTTCAAACTCCAGGTCCCTAATTTTATTATTTAACTGAAATACTTCTTCAGGCTCTATATAAGCAGTTTGTCCCGTAGCGGACTCATCATGAATCAAACCTTTGAGCTTTCTTTTATTTTCCGCAAGAATAGGAATACAGAGCCTTCCATCCCGTATCGTCAGATTCCCATCCGCTGTCCATCCGCTGTCCTGTGCGCTCTTAAAGATACTATTGATACGTTTTAGGGCCTCCTGTTCTGCCCGTTGAATTTGTTGGGTTATTTCCAACAGTAATCGGGAAGCATTACTTTTAAGCTTTCCACGCTCGTCAATGACCATTTCGATATCGCGAATAATCCCCTTCTCGATCGGTAAATGCTCAAACAATACCTCTAAATTGGGATAGAGACCTTCCCGCTCATTAAAATAACGGATAATAGCGTAAACAGTCTTGAGGGATAGTAATACCCGAAAAAATTCATCCTCGAGTAAGAACGCGCCCTCGACTCGAGCTTTCTCGATAATGGATCTAAGCGGAAAGAAATTTTCAACAGGAAATGCGCCATCATTCATTAGAAGATCCTTAAACTCGCTGGTCTGTCTTAGAAATCGGTCGATTTGGTCAAACCGGGTTTGAGGTTGAATTTTTTCAACTAGCTCACGCCCAGACTCACTTAGGCATTTTTGTTTTATTTTATCTTTTATCTCGGAAAACCCGAGTTTATCAATTGCATTTATTGGATATACCATAGAAATTATATTCTTTGATGGTTAAAGTTCCGTCGGCGGCTTGATGTGACGCGGCGGCGTGAGAATTGGTCTTTTTTCCAATTCATTTGTTGGTAATTGTGGCTCCACATGGTTTTGTACCACAAGAGTATCCTTGACTGAAGTACCAGGTGTTTTCAGTTGGGAAACCGTATCTTTCTGTGGAGAAGGCGATTCAATTGGTAAATTTGAATTACCGACCGACAATTGGTTCATGAGATAGCCGTTCATGTTTATACCAGTCTTTGTTTGAAAGTTCGTATTAAACAAGGAAGAAGCTTCTCTAAAGTTGAATTTCGTCTTATTTGGCAAATAATGTATAAGTGCTGCAATTCGTTCCTGATAAGACTGTTGTGCACGCATAACGCGATTGGTGCTATCTTGAATACGCATATTCTGGATTGAATCGCGCGTTCGAATTGAATCTTGCTTTTTCCGTTCTATATCGGCGTAAACCTTATTTTCCTTCGTTAAATTATCCTCCACTTTTTTATAAATCGCAGACATCACTTCAGCATCCTTACCATAATAGTCTAAGTTCTTTCGAAAAGAAACCGAATCCAATCCATATTTATCAAAGGTCACTTGATACAAAGGCAACATTACTTTACGTGCGCTGTCAATGGGCAAAATATTAAGATAGGAGTCTGTCAGTTGAATTTCGGTCAATGCATCCACAAACTTACTTTGAGGGATAATATCTTTCCCCCCAGTTCCGATACAAGAACCAAATAAAAAAATCACTGCAAGTAGATTCAGTATTAATCGTAGCATTTCGTAGTTTTGTACAAATTTACAAAAAGCACCGACATTTGGCGCTTTTTACATCATCAAAACTATATCGGAAATGAGTATTGCTCGTAATTTAGAAGCGTTAAGATTGGAAACCGAGGCTGTTGGGGTACAACTTGTAGCAGTTTCAAAAACAAAATCCAATTCGGACATTATGGAAGCCTATGAGGCAGGACAGCGTATATTTGGTGAAAATCATGTTCAAGAATTAGTTGAAAAAGCAGCACTTTTACCTAAAGATATTCAGTGGCATATGATTGGTCACCTTCAAACTAATAAGGTTAAATATATTGCACCATTCATCAGCTTAATTGCGTCAGTTGATTCATTAAAATTATTAAAAGAGATTAACAAACATGCGCAGAAAGCGCAACGTACAATCGACTGTTTGTTACAAGTATATATTGCAGAAGAAGAAACAAAATTCGGTTTCGACCATGCTGAACTAATCGAACTTCTTCGCGACGACGAGTTTCTCGAATTAAAAAATATTCGGATCTGTGGCTTAATGGGCATCGCATCCAATACAGATAATGAAAAAGTCATTAAAGCCGAATTTTATGAGTTAAAAATGTTATTCGATGGAATTAAGGTAAGTTTCTACCGGAAGGAAGAGTATTTTAATATCCTATCCATGGGAATGTCTTCAGACTATAAGTTAGCGATTGAAGAAGGTTCGACAATGGTGCGGATTGGAAGCACAATATTTGGCAAAAGAGTAATCAAACACTTCAAAAACAATGATTAAAACAACGATACGAGAGGCAATTGAAAGTGATTGCACCCAAATGCTCGAGCTAATTAAAGAATTGGCTATTTTTGAAAAAGCACCGGACGAGGTCACCGTGTCGCTTGAAGAATTTAAAGATGCAGGATTTGGAAAGAATCCCGTTTGGGGTGCATTTGTTGCCGAAGTGGATGGCGAAATTGTCGGAATTTCATTATATTATGTCCGATATTCAACCTGGAAAGGTAGAAGACTCTATTTGGAAGATTTGATTGTTACCGAAAGAATGCGACGTTTAGGGATAGGCAAGCTGCTTTTTGATAAAACTTTAGCTTACGGCAAACAGTGTGGATTTCATGGCATGGTGTGGCAGGTCCTCGATTGGAATGAGCCAGCTATAAAGTTTTATGAAAAATATAAAGCAAACTTCGATGCCGAATGGATTAATGTGTCAATCACGTATTAAATAACGAGAATCATCAATTCAATGCGATTTTACTTTTTTTTAATAGTATTATTTATTAGCTGCGTTCTGTCCGCTTGCAGTGACCACAAAAAGGCCGCTATAGCGAAACAGCCCACAGACACACTTTCCTATAGTCAAAAAATCATCGATGAGCATAGCAATTATTTTCTAAAAGAAGATGATCGCTTGGACACAACTTATTTTCGCGCAAAATACCCGATTTTCCAAGAAAATAAAATCAATACCCTCATATCAAGTATTGTTCATCTTGAAGGCGACACAAGCATGGCAGATGCAGCACATCGCTTTATAAATTCATACAACGAATATGTGGAAGACAATAATGGCAAATCTACATCAACCTGGAGTCGGGATCTACAGATTGATGTGATCGTCAATACGCCTGTTTTCTTGGGTGTAAGAACCAAACAAGAGGAATATACTGGTGGAGCGCATGGGGACCATTTCACGCTGTACTCCAATTTTGATCGTCAATCTAACAGTGCAATTACAATCAATGATATCATTCAGGAAGAGAACAAAAATAAATTCGTTCAAATCGCCGAGCAATACTTCCGTAAGCAAGAAGGATTAAATGCTGATGATTCCCTAAATGGAAAGTACTTTTTTGAAGACGGTAAATTTTCTTTGGCCGATAACTTCACTTTTGAAAAAAACGACATCCTGTTTTACTACAACGTATACGAAATCAAATCTTATGCTGAAGGAAATACTGAATTACGTATTCCCTATACAACATTTAAACATCTGATTTCAGAAAAAGGATTACACTATATTAATAGTATCAACTAGCAATCAACTAAACTAATAAATAAATGCAGGTTTTTAAATTTGGGGGTGCATCAGTAAAAGATGCTGAAAGTGTCAGAAATTCGGCGCGGATTATTTCTAAATACAAAGGCGACGCCTTGTTAGTCGTCATATCCGCCATGGGAAAGACAACAAACCTTCTAGAGAAATTGACCAAAGAATATTTTAACAACACGGGGAACCAATTTCAGACACTTGAAGAGGCGAAAGCATTTCACTTTCAAATCCTTCAAGAATTATTCCCTGAAGCTGAACATCCTATATTTGATGAGATTTCCAACTGCTTTGTGGAGATCGAGTGGATTTTAGAGGAAGAACCTCAAGATTCATATGATTATCTTTTCGATCAAATTGTTTCGATGGGTGAACTTATCTCCACCAAGATTGTTGCAGCCTACGTTGCATTCATTGGTGAAAAGGTAAAATGGCTAGATGCACGAGATTATATATTTACGGACAACACCTATCGCGAAGCTGTCGTAGACTGGAACAAAACGGAAGAAAAAATCCGTGCCGAACTGCCAGCCATCCTAGACGAGTATATTGTAATTACGCAGGGATTTTTAGGTTCTACCTCTGAAAATTTCACAACCACTTTAGGCCGTGAAGGTTCCGATTACTCTGCGGCAATTTTTGCTTCTTGTCTAAATGCCGAAAATGTAACTATATGGAAAGACGTTCCAGGTGTACTTAATGCGGATCCGAAGTGGTTTGAGAAAACCGAGTTGATTCCTGAGCTATCTTATACCGATGCTATAGAGCTTACCTATTATGGGGCTACGGTTATTCACCCGAAAACAATCAAGCCGCTTCAGAATAAAAAGATCGCATTAAATGTGCGATCCTTTGTGGACCCTGACTCACCTGGAACAATGATAAAGAGTACAAACCAAACTTTACCTGTGCCCTCCTTCATCTTTAAGGTGAACCAGATTTTTATTTCCATCTCCCCGAGGGATTTCTCATTTATCGTTGAAGACAATCTGAGAGACATCTTCAACCTATTTCATGAACATCGTATTAAAATTAATATGATGCATAATACGGCGATCAACTTTACGGTTTCCGTCGATGATACTGGAAAAAATCTAGTCGACTTAATTAACGAACTGGAGCAAAAATTCAAAGTCAGGTATGAATCTGGGCTAGAACTCATTACAATCCGTTATTATAATCAAGAAACCATTGATCGCGTTTTGGTTGATAAAGAAGTTATTAGCGAACTAAAGGATACCTATACTTGCCAACTTCTCGTTAAGAAAATATAAATGAACACATTAATCCTTCAAGAGGAGGCTCAACAGTTTTTAGAACGAAACAAACTGGAGTCTCCGACTAAAATCGCTTTAAAAAAATCTCCTTTTGAAGGAATATCATCTTCCGAGCTCGCGGCACAACTCGATGGTAGACAACGGGCGAGCGGCAAAATTCCACTATGGGCCGAAACAGCAGGGATTTACTTCCCCACCAAACTCAATCTCGAACAATGTTCTTCCGAGAAAACCGGATTATTTAAAAGTTCACTCATCGAAAACAACAGCCATTTAATTGATGCTACCAGTGGCTTCGGTGTTGATAGCTTTTACTTCTCTAAACGGGCAAAGCAAGTAACATCCTGCGAACTCAATCCCGAACTCGCTGCAATCACCCAACATAATGCAAAGATATTGAAATCAGAAAATCTTCAGATCATTGCGGCAAATGGAGTTGAATATATACTAAACGATCCAAAGAGAAGATTTGATTATATCTATTTGGATCCTTCAAGAAGAGTTCAAAACAAAAAAGTGTTTCTACTTGATGAATGTGAACCTAATTTGGTTGCCTTGCAAGATGAATTTTTCAAACATGCCAACAAAATAATAAGTAAGCTAGCTCCACTATTGGATATTTCTGCAGCAATACACATGCTGCAACATGTTAAGGACGTTTATGTCGTCTCTTTGCAAAATGACTGCAAAGAACTTATCTTCGTGCAGGAGAAAGGATACGAAGCTGAACCTTGCATCCACGCGGTCAGGTTATATCAAGAACAACAGCAGATTATATCTTTCACTTACGAAAATGAACGTGCAATTTCAAATGACTACAGTAGGCCGCTATCCTATTTATACGAACCGGATGTAGCTCTCTCCAAAGCCGGAGCATTTAAGACTATTGCCGAAGTATTCAACGTAAAAAAACTCCATAAAAACACCCATCTCTACACCTCCGATCAAAAGATCGAAAATTTTCCCGGTAAAACATTCATCATCAAACAGGTGGAATCATTTACAGATTTTAAGAAAAATAAAAGAGCATTGAATTCCGATATCATCGCCAAAAATTTTCCCTTGAAGACCGAAGAGATCAAAAAGAAATTTAAAATCAAAGACGCTAGTGATTCGTTCACATTTTTCACGACAACCGTGAATGATCAATTTAGTGTCATACATACACAACGTATTTTAGAATAGACATTTTCATTACAATTGTCGAATAACTTCTCCGTAATTTTAATGCATGGATAAAATAGCGTTATCAGCATTGGACTTGGCTCCTATCAAAAAAGGAGAAAATACAGCAAGCGCGTTGGCTCGCACCGTAAAAATGGCCCAACATGTAGAAAAATTAGATTTTGAAAGGATATGGGTTGCCGAACATCATAATATGGAATATATTGCCAGTTCAGCAACCTCACTCCTCATACAACATATCGCATCAAACACCAGTTCTATACGCGTGGGTTCTGGTGGGATCATGTTACCAAATCACGCTCCTTTAGTCATTGCAGAGCAATTTGGAACATTAGAAACCTTGTTTCCCGGGCGTATTGACCTCGGTTTGGGACGTGCACCGGGCACTGATCAATTGACCGCAATGGCTTTGCGCAGAAACAACTTGAATACAGCCTTTCAGTTTCCACAAGAGGTAAAAGACTTACAGCGCTACTTCAGTGGAGACAACTACGACGCAAAAGTACGTGCGTTTCCAGGAGAAGGGTTGGACATCCCACTCTATATCCTCGGGTCAAGTACCGATAGTGCCTATTTAGCTGCTAGCTTAGGTCTTCCATATGCTTTTGCAACGCATTTTGCTCCGGCACAGTTTGCTTCAGCAAGCATGATCTATCATCAAAATTTTGTTCCTTCTAATACCTTAGAAAAACCATATTTCATCTCTTGTGTCAATGTTATCGCTGCCGATAGTACGGAAGAAGCCAATTTCTTAGCAACAAGCTTCTATAATCTATTCGCTGGTATTGTGACAAATACCAGAAGACCACTTTCAGAACCTACTCAAGAGGTAATCTACAAAGGCATTCCCGCGATAGAGCAAGCTGTGCAAAGTATGGCTTCCTGTGCATTTATTGGCGATGGCCCTAAAATCCTTCCGGAAATAGAAAAATTCGTAAACGATCACAAAGTGGACGAGATCATGGCGACTTCCTATATCTTTGATGATGAAAAGTGTCTCCATTCATTATCATTGTTGAAAGAAATTCTTACGTAAGAATCCAAACTACTTTATATACGGTGAATTTTATATATTTAAGCAAAATTCACCGCATATGAATGTTTTTTTTTCCTTCAGCCTGATATTGGGTTTGCTCTCCCTGCAGGCATGTTCAAACCAGACAACAAAACAACAGCAAGATCGACCTGATGCAAAAATAGTATCAGACAGTTTAGCGGTATCGACTGTGGATTATACAACATCTTCTATTTACCAAAAAGCAGACCCTGCTAAAGGTCAGATTTTCCTTGTTCGTAGTTACCGTATCTGGGAGAAGGAAGACCCAACGGCTGTCTTAAATAAAGAATGGTATGATCTTTACGAAGAAAGTGGACAATATTACTTGGCAAAGGCGGATTATGTGATTAAAGATGGTTTTGACGAGTGTGCTCAGGTACCGTCTAAGAGTGTCGAATCACGCAGAAATTCATTGTTATTCTTGAAGTTAAGCGGACTTAAGCCTGGTCTCATTGAACATGTCAAAATAAATCAAGCCGAAATCTGGCCAAAAGAATCTGTCCAGTATACTTTTAAAAACCAAAAAGTTACCCTCAAAGCAGTGGGTGATATTAGATCAACTGAAGTGCAAACCGACGAAAACGGTCACGAGAAAGTATTTCATGAGGTTGCCAATTATAAACTCAACTATAGCGCAACCAATGGAGGTAAAGAAAAGACACTTTTCCAGGTAGATCAATATGACCATGTATTTATGAGGACATTATTTGTTGGAGATATTGACCGGGATGGCGCGCTGGATTTTATTTTTTCCAATCCAAGGAATTATGAGGAAGAGGCACTATTACTGCTGCTTTCCAATCATGGCAATCCATTGATTTTTGATGCAGAAGAACAGTTTGATTGTTAATAGAACTGAAATGGAAAAAATAAACTATTACCTACATCGAATGCAGTCCATTCATAGGGCAATGATTTCGGTCTGTATTTTTTTATTGATCTACTTCATCTCTCCCATTAAAACCATCCCCTTGCTCAATTTAATGTTGTGCTGGTTTGGTTTTTGTCTTTCCTACGTTTCTATATCTTGGTATACATTCTACACCACACCTATTTCTACCATTGCGCGCAAAGCACAGCAAGAAGATGGTAGCCGTCTCTTTGTATCCCTTTTTATTATTTTAGTGACCATAGGCTGTTTTATTTCAGTATTAATGATTATCATATCAAGTAAGGATAAACAGCTGAATGATGCTTACATTATCATTATTTGTATGCTGGCTATGTTGGCTTCATGGATATTGGTTCACACCATATACACCTTTCATTATGCGCGATTATACTACGAACATCACGCAAATGGAGCTGGACTGGAGTTTCCAGGAGATGACCATCCAGATTATTTAGATTTTGCTTATTTTTCATTTGTGATGGGCTGTACCTTTCAAGTATCTGATGTGGAAATATCGTCAAAAAAAATAAGAAGAGTAGCATTATTTCATGGCCTCCTCTCCTTTGCTTTAAATACGTTTGTCGTTGCATTGACCATTAACATCATTTCTGGATTGATCAATTGAGATTTTGGCCAAAAAAGCTTATTTTAGCACAAAAATTACACACATGAAGTTGTTTAAGCCTTTAGTCTCGCCCCTTTTATTCGTTATCTTATTTATCTCGTGTAAAAAAAATGAAAATACAGGTGGTGCTGCGGACGCTTCCGGCAGCTTTATCGGTCGTGTTAAATACCAAGGCAATTCCATTGAAGTGGACCGGGATAATCGCCTGATACGGGTGCTTCGTGATGG
This sequence comes from Sphingobacterium sp. UBA3519, assembly GCF_002377215.1. Taxonomy (NCBI): domain Bacteria; kingdom Pseudomonadati; phylum Bacteroidota; class Sphingobacteriia; order Sphingobacteriales; family Sphingobacteriaceae; genus Sphingobacterium; species Sphingobacterium sp. UBA3519. The sequence continues at coordinate 1,022 of NZ_DFPI01000018.1, read as the reverse complement.
TACCGATACTTATAAAATTGAGTTTTTCACAGGCATCCCAAATATTACAGGCGTTCGATTTGATAAAACCAATGATAGCACTTGGACTTCTACTGATACAACACTCTTAAAAGACGTGAAGATCGAAGGAAAGTTGCTGAAAATTAATTATCAATCCAATAGCCAATCTTGGGTTGTGGATAATGCAGTACGTAAATAATAATCAATCTAAATTGTCATATTAACTTCATTTTCTGTTTGAAAATTATCTCTTTCTCCCTATATTTAGGTAAGCATAAAGGAAAAGAGAAATGAAAAAAATAAATAAATTAGGTGCAATTGCATCTGTGTTTGCTATTGCCATTGCTTTGAGTGCATTTAGCTTCCAACAGGAAAAACCTAAAGAAGAACCAAAACCGACTAATCTCAAAGTTCTTCCCAAAAATATCTCCCACGATGAATTAATTTCCACTATGAAGGAATTTAATGTCGCATTGGGTGTAAAATGTGGTTTCTGTCATGCACCGTCGAAGGAAGATCCCAAAAAAATGGATTTTGCGAGTGATGATAACCACAAAAAAGAGATTGGACGAGCGATGATTAAGATGACCCAAAAGATAAACAAAAAGTATTTTAATCGAAGCTGGGATAGCTCGCCTGCCAAAGCTATTTCCTGTAAAACCTGTCATGGCGGAAAAGAAGAACCAGAAATGGTCTTAGCAAAAAACTAATCAAACCACATATTCATGTAACACCATAATACGCTGTATTGTGGTGTTTTTTATTTCTATTACATTTTAATGGAAAAAAGTTTTAGAACCAGAAGAATAAGACCATTCATTTTGGAAATGAATAAGGAACCGCGCGAAACTACGCTGAGCTAAGTATAAAAAATAGTCAGTAAATAAAAAAAGCTTCTCGATTGAGAAGCTTTAGTACCCGGAGCCGGAGTCGAACCGGCACGGTTTCCCACTGGTGTTTGAGACCAGCGCGTCTACCAATTCCGCCATCCGGGCATATCCGTTTGGGATGATGCAAAAGTA
>NZ_DFPI01000016.1:0-7132 GCF_002377215.1 Sphingobacterium sp. UBA3519 | reverse complement strand
GCGCAAATATAGGCGAGAAAGTAAGGTGAGGCGCGATGAAATTGTCTGATTACAGCTGGCTGAATAAATAACAAAGGGCTCGCGTTTTCACGCAAGCCCTTGTTTTATCTGGTGGCCCCTGTTGGATTTGAACCAACGACCAAGCGATTATGAGTTCCTTCAATATGAATGTAAAATCAGTTATTTATGAATTAAATCATTGACATGTTTTGCCATTTTTTGCCAATCATTACATGTTATTGACCATTTAAACCGCCACTTCATCGCCATTTCCCTAACTTGTAACGCATAGCTTTTGTTCTGCTTTCGGGTCGTGATTGCTGTCACGTTTACTCTGCTTTTCTTTAGGCAAGCACTAGGTTAGATTCTTAGCAATCGAAACATAACTGATAAGGGATTTTGATATGAATGGAAAAGATTACACTGCAATAACTTTGGATACCTCTATTTTTGATGGTAACGGACTCAGGTTAGAGAAAGGACTACTTGGTAGACTAAAACAATTTAATGGGTCACCGACAAAATTTGTCCTAACAGATATTGTTGTTAATGAAATTAAAAAACATTTGCATGATAGAATTATTAACAGTAGGGCTACTCTTCAAAAATCTTTAGAGGATGCCAGTGAGCATTTGTTTTTCGATGGTAGTTTATTAACTGAAGCAAAGCAAAAGTTAATCGATGGCCCTGAAATAAATGAACTTGCTTTGTCTCGGCTTAATGCATTTTTAGTTGCAACTGGCGCGTTTGTAATAGATTCTGCTGAGTACGTAGAGGTGGCTGAACTTAGAGATAATTACTTTAATAATAAACCGCCATTTGCAATATCGGGCAAGAAGAAAAATGAGTTTCCCGACGCTATAGCTTTACTCGCTTTAGAGCATTGGGCAGAAGAAAATGATGAGTTAGTTTTTGCCGTGGCAAAAGATGGGGACTGGGAAAACTTTTGTGATGAGTCAAATTTTATTGATTATAATGAAAACCTTGCAGATGCTTTAGATTACTTCAATACTAAAGACACGCCGGTCATAGTGTTAGCGAAGCTAGAGGCTGCGCTTGGGTTTATAAATACAAGTAATCTAGGACTTCAACTACGTAATGAGTTGGCGCGATTTTTCAATGGCTACTATGTCGATCAGGAGGCAGATTCAGCTTTCAACTGGGAGCCTGACGGTATTGATGTAACGTTTGCAGATTTCAGTATTGCAGATGATAATTTAAAACTTATCGAAAAAACTGATTCATCTATAGTTGTTGAAGCATTAGTTACTGTGGAGTTAAATGCCGAGGGTAACTTTTCTTTATATCAATATGATTCTATTGATCATGACCAAGTTTATATGGGAAGTGTCACTAAAAACGTTACAGAAGAATTTGAGTGCAGAGTTTTGATTACATTCTCAGGTGATTTTGACGAAGCTAGAGAAGATATTGATTCTATATTCATAGAAAATGTCGAAATTATTGATAAACTTAATTCAATACATTTCGGCTACTTAGAATTAGATTATAATGATTATGAGTAATGAATTCTGCAATCAGCAGTGTGAACTGCTGATTGCATTTATTGGTTTTGCCTTATTTTAATTTATTTTTTTAAGGTGAGTTGAGCGGGTTTAGCTTAACTGCATCCTCCAGATGTTCTGGAGAAAAATGAGCATATCGCATCGTCATCTTTATATCGGTATGACCAAGTACACGTTGCAGTATCAAAATATTGCCGCCATTCATCATAAAATGGCTAGCGAATGTATAACGCAAAACATGGGTAAGTTGTCCCGCCGGCAATTCGATGCCTGTTCTTTCTAGTGCAGACCTGAATGCACTATAGCAATCACAAAAAAACGTCCTATTTTAATATCAGGCAGTGATTCGTAGAGCTTTTTGCTGATTGGAACGGTGCGATTTTTCTGCCTTTTGTGTTGGTGTATGTGATTTTGTATTTCGTGAGCTGGCTTTTTCTTAGACTCTCGGCCTCAGACCACCGTGCGCCAGTGGCGAGACAGATTCTTACCACGGATTCTAAATCAGGGCGGTCATGCCGTTTACACTCTCCGAGCAGTTGCGAAATTTGGTCATGAGTTAGCCAGGCCATTTCCATTTCTTCTGTGCGGAATGGGCGCATATTTTTTAGCGGACTTTCACCCTTCCATTCCCCGAGGCGGTTTAGCTCATTGAACACTGTGCGAAAGTAGGCCAGCTCAAGATTAAGCGTGCGAGGTGATACTTCTTTAACCCTGTTTGAACAGGCATATTCACCCTTTAGCCTCTTTTCAGGGTAGCGGGAAAACATCTGCGCATCGAAATCGCGTGCGAGAGGTTCGCCTATACACTCAAAAGCATGGTGCATAGCTAACTGGCATTTTAAGCCGACTTTCAGGGTAATGCCATGAGCGCTAAACCATGAGTCAACCAGCTCTTTTAACATGTGCCTGTCTGCCTTTTCTTCTTGCCACGCGTTCTGAACAGTGTACTGTTCATTCGCAAGCGCCTCACCTTTGGTGGCAAACTTCCTTCTGATGCGTCTGTCGTTAGCCCCATTAGAATAGATTTCACAAATCCCCCCTCTACTGGATTTTTTCGGGAGGTCATCAATTAACCTCGCTGTATACACCCAACATCGGCCAATAACTTTTATCTCATCAATACCGCATTCAAAAGAAATTTTACCACCTGCAACATGAAGCCTTTTCCTCAGCAAAAAAAATAATTGGCGAAGGATAATGCTGCCTTCAACATCAACGAGCCAAAGATCATTTTCTAAGAAGGCTGTCTTATCGACGAATTGGCATTTAGAGTGCGCAAAAAAGGAATATTTTTTGTGCCGGAAAACGATACGATTCTTTGATTAATGCTTAAAATGGAAATGTCGCGAAAGTAGCCATCATTGAATGTGAATGATGATCCTGCTTTGATGTCATCGTCATTTTTTGCTTTAACCTCTAATTTCGGGTCAGTTCCTGAAAGAAACCATTCAAGCCTTGCCCCTGTTATCGTTGAACATGCCGTAGCGAAATCATAAGAAATTGACCCCCCACGTTGAATGATTTTGCAATGAACTTGCAGACATCCGGAAGTGATTAGCCAGTGCCGTTTTCAAACTAACTGCGTCATCGAAATTTCACGCGTTACAGCAGAACGGTAAGCGCAACGGTAAATATAAAGGCACTAACCCCGCGATACCCAGCAGGATCTTTGTAAGGTGTGGGTGCTTACCCGTGCGGCATGGTTACGCAACGGGATCAGGGTGTTCGGCGCTATGAAGGTCGAGCTATACCGGAACCTTTACCAGGTCTACACAAAAACCCCATCAGTATCCGTAAAAGGATCGCAAGCATTATCGAGCTGAGCGGCGTTAAACTGAAAAGGTTGATGGAGATTTTATAGCACGTCAGGGATACAACTGCTGGATGCAATAATTGAAACGCTACCAGCGGTAAAACTAGCATTATCACTGGTAGCGTGAAGTAACGAATAAAGAAGTAACACTTATCAAGAAGTCATAACACTATTTTTCACTTAAGCGGCATGGTTATCAACTAGTTGGAACCTTGATAAAATGTTTTCTGGTAAGCCGGGCCATTCTGAAAAATTGTAAAAGTTTATATAATCCTGCTCAATCAAAGACTGGAGTTGTCTGTTGCCATTAAGCTCATCATCTAAAAGAAAAAACGCGCACATAGCTACGTCACCTTTAGATTTGTGGTGAGCCAAAATAGATCTTATCTCGTGTTTTGAGATTTCAAGTCCGAGTTTCTTTTTGGCGATTTCTCTATTGATTACTAAAACATCCCTTTCTCTAAAATCTTTTATCTTTTCTAGATAGCTGTCTGCAATTCTTATTGTTTCCGTGTAGTTCTTATTTACAAGATTAATGTAAGCAGTGCCCATTATATAATTGCAATAATCTATTCCACTTGTCAGCGCTTCTTCATATAACTCTAAAGCAGATGTATATTCCCCTTTCTTTACTGCAATATCAATCTTTATTTTTAATATAACGACCTCTGAAGTATCTTTTGGTAACGTTTCTATGAAATCTTCTATAATCGGAAGGTTGTTTTTATCAATCATTAAAATATCGACAATTTTCTGAATGTAATTGTTACGCCAAGAACTGTCCATTGCTACTTTAACCAAAGATATGCCTTTATCAATACTTTTTTTACAGCCAATCTCATATCTGGCTTTAAAAAGTATGAAAGGTGCAATTGCGGAAACATATGTATCTTCTTCATACTTTTTGATGAATTTTTCCATTAAATTTGGAGTGTCTGCATCGTAGTCAGTCTCAAATAGTGATGTGTAAAGCTGAGTTAAATGTTTAAGTATATTTCTTCTTTTTCCTTTGGAAGATATTTCATAAGCATCAGATAATACATCAATGCATTTTAAAATATCTGCTTTAGTTTGAGCTTTGCATGAAAATTGTGAGTATGTATATAGATAAGTGTCATGCAAAGGGTTGATTTTTTTTATAGTATCAAGTAATTCAGTTGTTTTTTTATTTTGTTCTGTTTTGTCAAAATTTGATAAGTGCTCGCACATAATTGCATCATATTTAAGCACCCATGCGTCATTATCTAATCCATTGTCTTGTTTTAGATTTTCATCTAAAAGGCTGTGAATTTCTTTAAAGCTGACTAGCTGTTCATTATGAGATTCTGAGTGACTTAAGGCAATTCGGCATAAAAGGTTTTTAACATTGATACTATATTTGAACTTTTTCTGTAGTTCTTTTAAATAATCTACTTTATCTTTGAGTTCGGGGAATATATTTGTTTTGGATATTGCGTAATTTAAATTGAACTGGTCAAGTTCAATTAGTTTATCACTAAGTTCTAATGCTGTTTTAGTGTCTTTTTGATATTCCTTAATATCTATAAGCCGACGTAAGTATTTTGATTTTATATTATCGTTGGTGGCTGCACTGATAAGGGTACTCAATTTTTCCTCAGCCTCAGGGTAATTTTTTGCGCGAATTAAATTGTCAATCGATAAAAGATTTTTAAATTCTTCCTCAGGTATTTTTTGATCATCACTATCACTTTCAGATAGTTCATTTATTAATGATGATATATCTTCAGTTAAGGTATGTTTCTTTATTTTTACTAAGTCTTTTTGTATATATCTATTGTCTTTGAGATTATATTCATCTTTTATAAAATTATGAATCATTTTTTCTCTTTTAGTAGATTTTTGAATTCCTCCAAAAGATAATTCATGACCAAGTTGATGTACTAGTTCAGCCATGAATTCATCGAATCCATCAATCTCGACCCAGTATACTTTGTCTTGGTTAAGTAACTTAAATAGTTCTGGAGTAATTTGATCACCCTTCCTCTTACACCAATATATTCCATTTCTAAGATAATCCTCCTGCTTTAAAAGATATTTGAGAACATCCATGATGGAATTATCATTTCCAGCATAACCTATGAAAATTAATCCGTACTCCTTGGTGAATTCAACTAATTTTTCACGTGTGTTGTTTTCAAGTGATTCTGTTTCTCTTAACGAACTTTTGATACTGTCAAATAAGTAGTCGCCGTGAAGCTTTATAATTTTAGGGCGGGAAGAGGTTACTGATATACCTTTAATCGAAGAGTCATGAGCGCATAATAACGGTCTGTCTGAAGAGAATTGATAAAATGCTTCATTTATTAAATCATCGAAGTTTGTTGTAAAAACGGTATCAAAAAATTTACTTTCGAAAAGCTCTACTAAATAAGCATATCCAATTGAGGGCAGTTTTTTATCAACTTGAAGTTCAACAAACCGCCTGCGCTGCGAGGGTAAATCAAATTTTTTCTCGAATAAAGAAGAGTATTCATTATTTTGATCATACCAATCGGGATGCTGCTCTGCTAACCATTCTTTTGCTTTTGCAGCATTAAAATATTGTTCTGAAGATAGCCTGCAATAAATTTCCTGCCTCCACTCTTCTACAAGCTGATAACCAGTACGGATGCCAGATGTCACTGATGCCCCTGCGCCAAGAAAAAGAGAATAATTTGGGGAGGAGCCTGATCTTATTTTAATGTAATCTGCGAGGTCTTTAACGCTTCTTTTTTTATTGAGAAGCTTTTCTTCCGTAACATTGTTTTCAATCATTTTTTTCTCCAGAAATTATGCATATGAAAAGTCTTTAGGATTTTTTATAGTGGAAATGTTTACGCTTTAAAAATCAACATGCCTGACGGCGAAGTTTGAGATATATATCAAATTTTAAGCTTGAGGGTAGACATTAGAAGTTTTTATGATGATACGGTTAGAAGGTTTAGAACGACTTTCTCTTGAAGAAGTAATGATGCATTTCTTTCTTGCATCATTTTTCATACAGTACTTGGCAATTGAACGACCTTGCAGCAAGAGGATTAGGCTGTCTTTTTGAGCTAATGCAGCTGCATGAAAAACGACCCATAAAGCGGGCAGTCGAGGCGGGGATAGCACTGCGCACCGGAGAATGTATTTTATTTATTATTTCTTTCGCGAGCATGGGGCGCTGACACGTTTTTTCGGGCGTGGTGTCATATCAGGAAGGAGCGCGCTATAGGGTCGCAGAATGCGTGGGTTGATGTCGAAATGAGGGCATAAAAAAGCCGCCTGGAGATTGCGCGATATCTTTAATCTTCAATATTCAGCGAGTAGTCTCGAAAACGGATCACCTCCTCGCCTGACCAGTCATTAATCTCTTTAAATCGCTCCTGCAACGGTGACAGCTCGTTACGCACAAATACCTGCGTCGCTTTCACCACATCCCCGAAACCGCCGGTGTTGTTTGGTATCATCCATATGAGCTAGGGCGTTAGGTGGTGTGCGCTTAATAGGTCGCTTTCGCTGACTTTTTTGATATTAAAAAGCCGTCTTTGGCTGCTAGCTCACTGAGCGGGATAATTTTGATCCCATCTCATTTTCCGCTGGGCGCATAGGAAAACAGGTTTTTTGAAATTTCCCAAGCTTTTCGAGTTACGCATGCATCACACATCGCTTCAACATCGGAGTCAGGCGTTAAACGTGAAATTTACCGCCATTTTATCGCCGATCAATATGGAAGGCGAAAAAAAACCACCCGCGGGGGTGGTTTAACATTATGATTTTATTAATTAAATTTGGTGGCCCCTGTTGGGTT
>NZ_DFPI01000020.1:0-31286 GCF_002377215.1 Sphingobacterium sp. UBA3519 | reverse complement strand
CCCCAAGAAGTCTGCTTGATCCTTTATGTGGCGCTAACAGACGGGAGCAAACAGACGGGACTAGAAACAAAAAAGGCAGATCATTTGATCTGCCTTTTGGGTAAGTAATCGGGCTCGAACCGACGACCCCTAGAACCACAATCTAGTGCTCTAACCAACTGAGCTATACCTACCGTGATTTTGATGTCACAAAAGTAGTATTATAGCTCATATGTTCCAAATGTTTTTTAAACTTTTTAACTAAACAATTGTCTATCAAAAGGTATAATTTTCAAGTATGCCCATTTAGTGACCCTGAAGAATAATATTGAGGTAATATTTTCAGGTTAAATGTCTAAAAAAGCAGCTTGGTCTTTAATTTGTATAGTATAGTTTATGGGAAAATTTTTAAAATTTTTAATTATCGTAGCCATTTTGGCAGTTGGCGCCTGGTTTGTGTATCATAAATATAACAGCGGACCGACAGTGGAAAGTAAACATCAGCTGTTGGTGGACCGTATTGAAGCCATGGGAAAACTGGAATTGGTCAAATACCGTTACAGTGATGTTGTAGAGCACAAAAACGTGAATACTTTTTTACCGGATGCAAGTGTATTACTCATCGTGAAAGCAGATGCTGTAGGCTGTGTGAATTTGACGAAACTTAGTCCGGAAGATATCACGGTTTTGGGGGATTCGGTCTCCATCAAATTGCCGGCTCCAGAAATTTGTTACATCAAGATCGACCACGAGGCGTCCAAAGTCTATGATACGAAAATGGCTTTCTTGCGCGAAGCAGAGCTCGTGGATGAAGCTTATAAAGCTGCGGAAAAAGCTGTTGCTGATGATGTAAAGAAATCGGATATCCTGCAGCAGACCAAGGCCAATGCAACCACCGTTTTTAAACCGCTCTTACAGGGATTGGGATTTTCGAAAATCAATCTGACCTTCGAATAGTGCCCAAATAAAAAAGCTAGACAATGTTTACATTGTCTAGCTCTCTACAATAAATCTAATCTCCAGCCATCTCACGACGGGAGGACTTCATAATTATGCTATTATCAAGCCAAGAACATTAGCCAAGTTACATTCGTTTTATTTTTTTGTCGTTGTATCCGGCTGTGGTGTCGGCGGGATTTCTCCACGGGATTCGGAAGATGTGGTGTCGCGATATTGTATCGTCGTGGTATCGTTGGGAACGGAATCACGCATCAGTTCCTGTGATTTTTGATCATCAGTTTTAGCGCCGTTACATCCATAGGCTGCTAAGCATAATAGACTGACGGCAATTAATTTTGTTGAGTTTTTCATATTATCTATCGTTTAATGATGGCATGTCACCTGCATGCACTTAGTAGGAGAACAAAGCTCAGGTCAAAAGCGTTTCGCTTTCTATATTTGCTATTATGATAGAAAAAGAAAATCAATCTTATTTTCTTTATTTTTTAGATAAATTCAATTGTAAAAAACTTTTTACAATTGGGTGCTGTTCCTAGAAGTACATAAGTTCATTAAACAGATAGCTATGATTCAGATAGTGCTTGTTGACGACCATCATTTGGTAAGAAGTGGTTTTCGGCTGATTTTAGAAACGCAAGATGACATTACTGTTTTGGCTGATGTTGAAAGTGCTGAAGCAGCTTTGGATGTGTTGAATGTCGATCAGCGACCAGATATGATCCTTACGGATATTAATATGGGTGAAATGGGCGGGATAGCTCTCATTGATTTCGTTAAACAGAAATACCCCGATATAAAAATCCTTGCCTTGACGATGGAAAATGACAAACACATTGCCGCAGATGTATTGCGTGCAGGAGCAGATGGCTATTTAGTGAAAGATAGTAGTTGTGATGAGGTACTTTTTGGTATACGGCAGGTTGCCAAAGGAGAAAAATATATCAGTGGTTCCTTAAGTGTTTCCTGCCTTAACGATTATAAAAACTTTGCGGACAGGGCTCCAGACCTAAATCGTGTTTTGTTAAAATATGATATTTCAGAACGCGAATTGCATGTATTGGAACTCATCGCACAGGGATACACCAACGGCGAAATTGCAGAGCGTATTTTTTTGAGCAAACGTACGGTGGAAGGGCACCGACAGAAACTGATCGAGAAAACGAATACAAAAAATACAGCTGGTCTTGTCAGCTTCGGTTTTCATCACATGCTCTTACATTGATTAAACAATAAAAACAAAAAATAGAGGAATATGGCAACAAAAAATGAAAACCGCGTCGTCGGAACCGAAATGGAAAAAAAGAAAAAGGTCAAGTTAGGTGTAAATGGAGAGACACTGCGAGATGTAGGCGATAAGGATCAGGGCGATGCCGAGGCCGGAGTAGACCCGCAGGTGGATCAGTTGAACGAGATGCCCAATGATCCTACAGATAGGCCAAAAGAAAGGAAGAAATAAGAAAGACCCGCATTTAAAATTGCGGGTCTTTCTGTTAAGCTTAGTTTCTAGCTGAAAATCTGTATCTATTTTCAGGACTAATCAGCACTTGTCCGTGAATGACATTTCTATTTTTTGCCCTGCTTCTCAATGGCTTTAGCAAGTTCATCTTTCGTCATATCGTGACGCCCGGTGATCTCCATTTTCTTTGCCATTTCCAAGAGTTCAGCTTTGGTTTTATCGGAACTTCCGTTTTGCGATCCTTTAGACGCTGAAGCACTTTTTCCTGTTGTTGTCGCTGATTTTTTTTCTTTGTTAGCGTTGCTGCTTTGCGATTGCCCTTTGGCAGTCGTATGGCTTGAACTTTTTGTTGTATTCATAATATACTGTTTTATGTGTTATTTATATGCTGAACATGTTACAAGATCTAAAGGTTGGCCGATTTTATACGTTATTGAAACTGTACTACTACGCTTTGTTCTTTTTTTCTGTCGCAAACGCTTTAATGATGGCTTTATTAAAAGCGGGCAGATCGTCGGGCGTACGACTTGTAATAAGTTTGTCGTCAATCACCACTTCGCTGTCTTCCCATAATGCGCCTGCATTAATCAGGTCCATTTGAATGGCTTCAACGGACGTTATTTTTTTATCACGCACCAGATCCGCGTTAATCAGTAATTGAGGTCCATGGCAAATGGCTGCGATCGGTTTATCCCGTTCCCAGAAAGCATTGATCAATGCAATAGCCGTTTTATTCGTCCTCAATTTATCAGGATTGATGACCCCGCCTGGTAGCAGCAATCCGTCATATCGATTCTCTTCTGCCTCCTGCAGAGCAACATCGACAGGATAGTCATTTGACCATTCATCTCCATTTTTTGCCCGCACTGTTCCTTCAGCCGGTGATATAATGTCTGTTTTGGCGCCTGCATTTTCCAAGGCTTCCTTTGGGCTAGTCAATTCTATTTCTTCAAATCCATCTGTTACTAATATCGCTATCCGCTTATTTTTTAAATTCTCCATATAACTAAATTTTGTTTATGTTTTTTCTATGTTTCAAGAGAACGGATCTAAATCCGCGAAGGTTTGAAATAATATGATGAAGGTTTGAAATAATATGATTTAGCATAGGAAAAACGCTTTGATTGATAAAAAGGAATAAATCAAACCGTATTTCCTTGGGGGTTGTCTATCCTTAAAATCGATGGTATGTTTAAGATAGCTATTTTTCGAGCCCTTCAGCTGGGCGATCTACTGTCCTCTATTCCCGCCATAAGGGCATTGAAGTCGCATTATCCCGATGCCAGACTGTACTTTATTGGTTTGCCTCATATGCGTGTATTGATGGAACGCTTTGATTGCATCGATGAATATGTGGATTTTCCCGGGCATCCGCAGCTTCCCGAAATTGCATATAATCCCGACAATCTTGAACGATTCGTCAAGCAGATGCAAGCGGAAAAATTTGACCTTCTGATTCAGATGCAGGGAGATGGAACTGTGGTGAATGATTTTTTACAGAATTTTGCGGCAAAGCGACTGGTAGGATTTCAACCAACAGCTTCAATTGACAACCCCGACTGGATGACTTATCCAGGAAAGCTTCACGAGGTGAACAGGCACCTAGCTCTTATGGAATTTCTAGGTTTAAAAATTCCAAACCGTACAATGTATTTCCCCTTATTTCCCGAGGATTGGGAGGCCTATAGGAAAATAAAAGCTGAAATAAACTATCCTTTCGTTATTATCCATGTGGGCAGTCGGGACGCCAAACGACGCTGGCCTATTGAAAACTTCGGATTTCTTGCGAACTTAATGCAGCAAATGGGATATCAGATTGTCCTGACTGGGGTAAGTGCTGAAGAATCTTTGGTCAATGAACTGCAGCGCATACTTGAAGGACCTGTGCTTAACCTCTGTTCCAGACTTGATTTGGGTACGCTTGGCTGTCTTTTGAAGGAATCGACTTTACTTGTATGCAACTGCACAGGAATATCCCATATTGCCGCTGCTTTAGAAGCAAAAAGTGTGGTCATAAGTCTAGATGGTGAGCCCGAGCGTTGGGGGCCACTCAACACAGCACTGCATACCACTTTTGATCTGACCAAACCTATCGCCATAGAGCATATTGTACGCGAGATCAGACGGGTCCTTCCGGCGCTGTCTGTTTTTGGGAGGAATGCTTAAGTAATGAATTCAATTTATCCATGATATTTTCAACACTTAACGGTGTCATTCTAGATGATCCATTCTGCTTATCGACAAAGCTGTTAATCGTATTTTTGGAGCGCAGAGCAGGGTCGACGGGGTAAAGGATAAAGTCAGTATCCTGCGACCATGGGATATGCTGCGGGTTTGTTTGAGCGTAAAGGACCAACGTGGGTTTTTGTAGCGCGCAGGCAATATGAGCAACGCCCGTGTTGACCGTGAGCACAGCATCTGCATGTGCTACGAGGAGTAGGAGATCATCAATTGTCGTCTTTCCAATAAGGTTAATCAGATTTTCCCTTACGAGTTCTGAAAAACATGATCTCAGGTAATCGTTGTATTCCTTGCCAACAAGTATGACCTGAAATGCTGAATCAAGTAGCTGCCGCGTCAATTGTTGTGCGACAGCACGGGGAATTCGTCTTTTTTGCTCCGAAACATCACAATTGACAATAATCTGTTTCCCCCCACGTAAAGGAATTAAATTCGATAATTGACCTCGGGGTACAATTAGGCTCGGTAATCGATTGATCGACCGGCTGATGCCAAGTAGTCTGACCAGTTCGAGATCACGTGCTATTTGGTGCTGTATCTCAAACAGGGGTTCTTTGTCTGGTATCCAATGGGTAAGCAACGTATAGGGATTCTCGCGCATATAAGCCGCTCGCAGGGGGATTTCCGCTAGATATGCCAACATGATCGAAGCCATTGGATTTTGGCTGTATACATTGAAAATAATACAGCTATCAAACTCCCGCTTTTTGATTGCAGCAATCAATGCTTCAGTCGAAGCAACCGTGTCATGCGAGCTCAATTTCATCCAAGGGGCATCGTATTGTATATAGTCATCGACAGTGCCTAGGTAGGGGATAATGGGAACAGCCATTTCTGACGCAAGTAATGTGATTTTACAATTTCCATTCGCTGATTTAATTTCCTGAAGCGCTGCATTACTCATGATCAGATCGCCCATATTGTCTAAGCGAATGATCAACATGTTTTTACAATCTTTCCAAGTCCCCATTTTAGCTGATTTTCTTTAACAGTTGATTGTCCTTTTCCTGCACCCGCTGAATGATTTTAGTAGTCGACTGCTGATGGACATGCGGAATAAATACGAGTTGTGTCCCTAGTATTTGCAGTAGCCCTTGTTCGGCCAGTTCTTTATTTTGGTATGCTTCACCTTTTACAAAGATATGCGGTTTAACCTTTTCGATGATCGGGATAGGGTTGTCCGATAATTCATCACCAAACGGTACAATATAATCTACAGCTCCAAGCGCCCGCAATACTTCAATTCGATCGTCAAGCGAATTGACAGGTCTTGTTGCTCCTTTTAAACGTCTGATGCTCTCGTCTGTATTGATGCCGACAATCAAAATATCACCCTGTGCCTTAGCTGCACCGAGGTAATGGGCATGGCCGGCATGGAAAATATCGAAACAACCGTTGGTGAATACGAGTTTATTTTCTTTCCGAAGTCCATCGCATAGTGCTTCAAGATGATTCAGGTCGGTAATTAATTTATCATCTTTGTTCGTAAGGCGCTGGGCTAATTCCGTGCAGCTACAATGTGCTGTACCATTTTTTTGTATACCGATCTGTGCTGCCTTTATACTCAGTGCTATCGCAATATCCGCATCAAGTTTATTATAGTAAGCCAAGCAAAGCACGGTCAGAAAGGTGTCGCCAGCGCCGGAGAAATTACCTTCTTTTAAAGCAGGAACCCGGTAGTGCTTTGCTGAACCACCTTTTTTAAAGAGGATAACACCATCCTTATCAAGGGTAAGTGCCACCCAGTTCGCCTGAGACAAGGCAGCTAGGCTTTCGGGCCATTTCGATGCTTGTGTTAGGCGGTCGTCCTCTTCTTCCTGGCTCAGGATTTTTCTTGCTTCGTCATAATTGGGCTTAATTAAGTCGGGATTTAGGCATGCATACTTGTCGTAATCTTTGCTGTCTATGGCAATAATTTTGGGCTCAACCTGCTGTTCTTCGGCGAGCAGCACAATGAGCTCATCCGTGATGTTACCTTTTCCATAATCTGCAATAAAAACAATGTCGACATGTTGAAGGGCTTTTTTTACCGCTGTCAGATATTGGTTGGCCAGCGCTGCACTAAAATGATACTTCTGACCAATATCATAACGAAGCAGACAGTGTCCATCTCTACGTAATCGTGTTTTTGTTAGTGTCTGACAATTTTTATTATAGAGCAGGCCACCCGTGTCAATTCCCTGTCGCTGCACACTGCGTGCTATTGTCTGTCCACTGCTATCGTCGCCCAACAGACTAACGACCGACACGACGGCCCCCATATTGCTGAGGTTCGTGATCACATTCCCGGCTCCGCCAAGGCAATGTTCTACGGATTGGACATCGAGCACGGGTACGGCGACATCGGGAGCAAGCCGCTTGCATTCCCCATCTAGATAAATATCCAGCATACAGTCTCCCAAAACAAGGACCCTTGGATTGTCAAAACCATTTTCGACAAGTTTATTTAATGCTATATCTTTCATAATCTACTTTTTCTGAGTTGATAAGTTGCGCCAATCCGTAAAAATCATCTACGATGAAATCTGGTGTATATTTAGGATCAGAAATTCGCTCCTGTTTCCTTTCTTCCTGGCTTCGGTCTACCAATATGGTCCTGCAGCCTGCCGCACGGCCGGCGCCGACATCACTTAGGATATCGCCGATCATCCAGGATTTTTTTAAATCTATGTTCAGCTCCTTGGCAGCCCGATAGAGCATTCCGGGTAAAGGCTTACGGCAGGAGCATTGCGGTTCGTCCATGACATCGCCATGTGGACAATAGTAGATACCGTCTAATTGGATGTGCTCGTAGCGGAGTAGTTCGTGCAATGCTGAAAAAGCGATATCCAAATCTTCAGCTGTAAAATAACGTCGGGCAATACCCGACTGATTGCTGATAACAATGAGCTTATAGCCCCTTTTTTGTAACCCTCTTAGAGGCTCAAAAATGTCGGAATAACAAACGATGCGTGCGGGATCAACGTTGTAGGGAACATCCTTAATCAGCGTTCCATCCTTATCCAGAAATACAGCGCTCTCCATCATGATGCGATCAATTTATTATGTATAACGAAGTGTTCATTTTTCCTACTCAGATTTGCCATCCGCTGTTCCACCAGTGCGCAGAGCTGGTGAATAATATGTAGCTGTACTTCCTGAATACGGGCCGTGTGATCGGAAGGAACTATGAGATTATGATCTCCGAATTGCGTGGCCTCGCCACCATCTTTTCCCAGCAAATTTGCACAAATCACCCCAGCTTTACTGGCTTCTTTCAATGCGTTTAGGATATTGGGCGAGTTGCCACTTGTACTTAAACAGATCAGCATATCTCCTGGTTGCCCAAGTGCCTGTACCTGTCTTGCAAATACGCTTTCGTAGCCAAAGTCGTTTGCCCATGCGGTGAGAACCGCCACATCAGCGTTAAGCGAGATCACCGGATAGCCGGGACGCTGTGGTATTTCAAATCGACCCACGAGCTCGGCAGCGAAATGCTGGCTCTCCGCGGCACTACCACCATTGCCGCAGATCATGATTTTTTTACCTTCATGCAATACAGAGACCATTTTGGACGACAGCCTGGCTATGCCAAGCGCCAAAGATTCTGCCGCTTTTTCGAAAGTCTTTGAGGAACCCAAAAAGCTTTGCCTGATCTGCGTAATTGTTTCTTTTTCGGCATCCTGAGGCAAACATTGTGCATAAAGCTGCGCAATACTTTCGCTGACCACTTTCCACGTAAAGGATTTAACATGGCGTAGAGAATTAACAGAAAATTTCAATCGTTTACGGTCGTTATTTATCAGGTCAACAATCGCAGCAGACAATTGTTGTGGCTGTTGTGCCGCTACCAAAAGGCCGGTTTCTTCATGCCTTACCGTAAACGATATACCGCCCACATCGGCACCAATTACGGGCGTACCACAGGCCATGGATTCCAGCGGAGTAATCCCGAATGGTTCATACCACGGCGTGGTGATAAAAAGCTCACTTGCAGCATAATAGTACCTAAGCAGATCACGACGCTGTTGTCCCGTGAAAATGACCTTATCTTCCACTTTTAACTCGATACACAGATGATGCAGACGATCAAATTCTGCGCGGTCTTCCGCTGTCGCCAGATTTCCACCAACGACCAATAGCCGCAATTCGGGCAGCGCATGGTGCGCATGGGAAAAGGCTTCGATCACATTGTCTATTCCCTTTCGTTTCACCATGCGACCAAGTTGCAAAATGTAGGTGTACGCGGAATCAAGTCCAAGCTTTTCCTTTGCTTCGGTGCGGTCTGTTGGATGAAAATCAGCCGGATTAAAACCACAGGGAATAATTTCTATTTTATCCTGTGGCGCCTGATAATGTTGAATCAAGTCCTTCAGATCGTTTGGGCATTCGGCAATGACGCGTTCGGCTGCCCAAATGATATCTTTCTCAATTTTTTCACGAATTTTCGGAAATTTGTCTGAGCCCCCCTGGTGTAAGCGGCGCACCGCACCTAGGGCATGAAAAGTAATAACAAAGGGGATATGCAGTTGTTTCTTGATTTCCATGGCCACCATACCCGACAGCCAAAAATGCGCATGTACCAACTGGTAGCTCAGCTGGTTAGCGGTCATAAATTCGATTGTATGGGCGGTAAATTCATCGATATGTCCATAAAGCTCTTCCTTTGGGAGTATATCTTTGGGGCCTGCGACAATATGAATGACCCTTATATTTGGTTTCCAGAGGACGACCCCTTCTCGGCTTGGATGCTCACATCGCGTATAGATGTCTATTTGATTACCCATCAAAGCGAGCTGCATGGCAACCTCGGCAACATAAACGTTTTGGCCGCCGCTGTCTTTACCTCCGAGGGTCGCTAAGGGTGAGGCATGATCACTAATAAAAGCTATTCTTTTTTTCATGATAGTATATATTGATGAATTTTTTCATTAATTAAATTCTCCCATTGTTGTCCAAATCGAACTATGTCGAAAAGCTCTTTTGCTTTCTGCTGTGCGTTTACACTGAGCTGCTGTGCATGTTGGGGATTATTCAGCAGCATTTTCATTTTAGCGATGAGCTCTTCGATCTCTAAGCCGATATAGCCTGTTTTTTCATTTTCAATAATGGTAGAAAGCTCTGTGGTAGCCAATCCAACGATGGGAAGACCCACCATCATAGCTTCGCAGATTGCTAAGCCCAAACTTGTGTACCGTATTGGATTGAAAAAGAAACGATAGTCTTTAATAAATTCGGGTAGGCGCGGATGGAGCACTTCACGAAGCCCATAGGGTTCGTTACCCATTCCGATGAGATCTAATGGTACCTGCTTTTGTACATACTTGAAAATATCGCTACCTAGCATGCGTCCACGGGAGGGAAGGTTGTTGATAACGACAATCCCTTTTTCCAATCGACCATTGTAAGCGACATCGTGTGTATCTACACCATGTGTGATGACACGTACATCCGGAATATTTGCCTTCCACATTAACTGGTTGAAGTGTGTCACATGCACCAGTGTAACGGCTGGATTGGTGACTGGATGAACTTCATCACAGGGATGCTGCCATGGCGGGTCGTGTTCAATATAGATACGAGGTAACTGTTGCTGCACTTCAGACAGGATCAGATATTGATCTTCCAAGTAATTTTCATCGCATTGAAAAAGGATAAGATCTAGGTCGAGATTACGCACTTCGCCGGCAGGAACTTCAATCACATTGTCGCCAAAAGGGAAGGTTGTTCCCCGTCCGCCATAGCGAGGTCCTCTTTCGGGCGTATATGGAATATATAAGATATAGTCACCTTGGGATAAATAATACAAGTACGATCCATGGATATGCCATGTTAATACGCGTGGTTTGTGTGTCATAAACAATTTTTAATTTCAACAATGGAAAAACGCCGTTTTTAGCGATTCAATTTCGCAGAAGGAAACGCGCTTTTAACCTTTGCTTAATGAACGGCTGTGGTAACGACTTGGTTGGATGGACTAATACCCAATTGTATGTTGGAAGTACTTCGCCGAACGTATTAAGCTCATTAATTCATTTTAAGGGAACTAACATCCTGGAGCAGCTGTTACATGAGAAAAGGCTATGGATCTCAGACCGGTACATCATCTCGAAACACAAGATATTGACAAAAGCCTCCGAATGGTCATCATAGACGGTGTATGTTCAGAGGTTGTTGTCTGTTTGAGCAGCGGTGTTATTTTGGTCGGAGCAGGTTTGTTGATGGGAGCAAGTAACTTTCAGCTGGGAC
Source organism: Sphingobacterium sp. UBA3519 (assembly GCF_002377215.1). Lineage (NCBI taxonomy): Bacteria > Pseudomonadati > Bacteroidota > Sphingobacteriia > Sphingobacteriales > Sphingobacteriaceae > Sphingobacterium > Sphingobacterium sp. UBA3519. The sequence continues at coordinate 20,422 of NZ_DFPI01000020.1, read as the reverse complement.
TGTTGGCGGCCTTTCCAACCTTATGTAATCTTGCCCAGCTGTTGACCATTCTCGTCATGCAGATTTACCCGAATCGGAAAGTAATAACCGTATTCGCTGTATTTCTTGCAAAAATGCCTTTGGTCCTGGTTGGGCTTTTAATGTGGCGGGAAGTCGATTTCTCTTTTACGACCTTGCTCAGTTTTATGTTCATCCATTACCTTCTCAGCGCGATAGGTGGCGCAGGCTGGAATTCCTGGATTAAAGACCTCGTTCCTGAGGAACGTTTGGGTACTTATTTTTCCAAGCGCACGGGCATCATGCAATTGACGAATATTACAGTTAGCATCATTGTCGCAGCGTTAGTTGACTATTATACCAATCATGCCGTTATGCAACTACCAAAGCTCTACGGCATATACTTTTTAATCGCAGGGGCTATAGGAGCAGTTGGTGCCTTTTTTTTGGTACAGGCCAAAGAGCCCAAACAACAGATGTCTGGGGGACATTTGGGAAGTTTGTTGCTACAGCCGCTTAAAAATAAAAATTTTAAAAATTTATTGATCTTCAATGCGGCTTGGTTGTTGGCGATTAATTTAGCGATACCCTTTTTTACGGTCTTTATGTTAAAAACATTGGGGCTTTCGATGAAAATAGTCATCCTGCTTACTGTTTTCAGTCAGATAGCTAGTGTCCTGGGCCTACGCTTATGGGGAAACCTTTCGGATCGTTATAGTAACAAAAGTATTATCTACCTTACAGCACCCATTTACATTTGTTGCATTTTATTATGGATATTTGTCGGAATCTATTCGCGTGCATTGCCCAATTTACTTTTACTCCTATTTCTGCATATCATGACGGGAATCTCCACTGGAGGCATTAATCTCGCCCTCACAAACATTGGCCTGAAACTCGCTCCCAAGACAGATGCAATTGTCTATATCACTGTAAAAAATATGGTCGCTTCGTTTTTTACAGCCTTGGGACCTATTTTAGGAGGATTGTTAGTTGATTATTTTGCAACTCGCGAGCTTCAGATTAGCATCTCCTGGAAAAGTCCCAACCTCCAGACTATCGCCAAACTGATCTATCTGCATGAATGGAATTTTCTATTCCTTATTGCCGCACTTCTGGCATTTATATCGCTTCGTTGGCTTGGAAAGGTACAGGAAAATGGCGAAGTAAGTCCACAGCTTGTCAAACGTATTATGAAAAAACGTTTTCGTGCCGGATTGAAAGAAAGCCTACTTGTGGGGAATATTATCACGCTTCATACCCAACTCAAGCAGATTGTTAAACGAAAAACCAATGCATCAGATAACGCAATTTCGGACGAGTAAAAAATAATGCTAAATATCAATGAATGCAAAGCCGGCTTCACTTCCATGCTGGGCCATTAAAACGGGCACTGCCACATTGTAAATCGGTATTCCAGAAGGGGACAGGGCCTTGAATTTTCCGGCATGCGCATGCCCGTGGAAGGCAGCACTTACTTTACGCCGTTGCAAAGGTTCCATTAAATGCGTTGACCCTAAAAAAGGATAAATTTGCTCGGGCTCACCTAAAACGGTTTCAGCAATGGGCGCGTAATGCATTAAGGCAACTTTTTTTATGTCTGCATGTTCTTGTTCGAGGCGCGCCAAAGCTCGATCTAAAAGCAACGATTCGTTTACAGCTTCCTGCACAAAACTTTTCATGGCATCTTCACCAAACATGGATAACATATAACGGTCAAAACCACCGCCAAAGCCCTTTACGCCAGCAAAACCAATATTTTCGATCACGATAGCTTCACCATCCAAGACCGTAATTTTACTGTCTGTCAAAATTTGGCGGATCTGCTTTTGTCGTCCTTTCTCATAGTCGTGATTTCCCAGTACGGCGATGACTGGAACCTTAATGGATTGGAGTTCAGCAACAAGTAATTCTGCTTCTTCTTCATCCCCCGTATCCGTTAGATCACCGCAAAGTAAAAGGACTTTAGCCTTTTCCGAAATCTCCTCAAATTTGGTTTTCCATTTTCCGTGCTGGTTTGCATTCATATGTATATCGCCCAATGCGGCTATGGTTGTCTTCTTGTTCATATTAAACAGTTTTTATTGTGTATGACTTATAATCCCATTCTTTAATATCAATTTCATATTGCGTTTGATCTATCAAGGGTCCCAGACAAACTTTCTCCAAACAAGGAGGCAATTCATATTGATCCGCTGCGCGTTTAATGAGCTCATCAAATAAGTCTTTTGGGAGAATATCGCGATAGTCATGCGGATAAGTAAACTGAAAGATGAGCATTTGAGCCAACAAGAGGTGCCAATGTTGATCCATTCGCATTAGTAAATGGTTCCAGTCCAAACTTTTTCCATATTTTAGCCAAATATGGTTAATATCAGCGCTGTCATGCCGCTCTCTGTTTTGTACATATAGCTTACACCATACTAGCTCTTCTGCTGGTACATAACGTACATCAGCATCAAAAAGAGTACCTTCAGGTGCTCTGTCAAACCAATCCTGCTCAACAGTGCAATTGTGATTAACACTATCGAAAATAATATCAATGAAATAGGGGTCTTTGTAAATCTTGGCGAGCCATCGCACATCTGTCAATTCGGTCTCATAACCATTAGCGGCAAGATGTTTAAGAATTTTTGGGTATTCGCTGCTTTTGCAAAAGATATCCATATCCTTAATAGGCCGTATGATCCCCGTGTAGTGAAACATGGCTAAACCACCGCCCACCATAAATTGAGCTCCGCTATCCTGGAGCAGCCGCAATGTATCCTGAAAGAAGGCGAGACAATCTTCAGGTGGATTATCTAAATGAATCATATCGTTTGCTTTTCTTAAAGACAGTCAATTAAATGCAGTAGTTTGTTGACTGTCGATGAAAACGTATTATCCGCCTGTTGAATAGGTAAAAGTACTCAATTTGAAAAATGAGGGAACAGGGAAGGCTCCTACCGATGTTCTGAGATAAAGTAGGCTATTTTGAAATAAATAAAGAGCACATTGCTTCATGATGAAGATGGGCGTATAACAACGATCTAAACGGTATAAAAATATGGACAGTTTTTTTGGCTCTGGTGAAGACCTGACGATGATACAAATGGGGGCGCGTGCGTTTATGATGTTTATCATCGCACTTTTTTTGGTTCGATTGGGCGGAATTCGAATTCTCGGCCGAAAGTCTGGAGTAGATTTCGTCATCATTATTATGCTAGGTGCGGTATTAGCGCGGGGAATAGTTGGCGCTTCGCCATTCCTGTCAACCGTGTTTGCCGGCTTCGTGATGATTATTGTCAATAAAATCCTAGCCCAGGTATCGGCCAGGCTTCCCTATTTGGGTAATATGGTAAAAGGTAAGCCCGCTGTTTTATACAAGAACGGTAAAATCCAATGGGATCAAATGGACCGGTTGGGGGTAAGCCGTACTGATCTACTGACGAGCTTGCGGTTAGAGACAAATAGTAAGCACCTCGATGAAGTGGATATGGCTTTGATGGAGCCGAATGGGCGAATAAGTTTTATACTCAAGGAAAAGGCATGAATACTTAATAGTTAAGTTTTTATTGAAGTTATATGTACTTAATAATAAAATAAATCTTGCTATGGAAAACAAGAAAAATTATTCTTTTTTTTATCGTAATGGCCTAAGCCTGGTGTTTGCAGCGCTTTTTGTCTTTTCCCTAGGCATGCAATGTTTTACGGGTTGGAAAGTACATAATGAAGAGTTGCTGGAGGCCAATCAGGCACCGCTGGATATCGTTAATTATTTGGGCACAGGACATTTTACATCCGCAACTTTTGAAAATTTTGAGAGTGAATTTCTGCAGATGGCGATGTATGTGATTCTGACGGTGGGATTACGCCAATGGGGCTCTGCTGAATCAAAAAAAATAGGGGAAAAAGTAGAGGTAGACCGTGAACCGCAGCCCGGCCCGAATACCCCTTATCCTGTTAGAAAAGGTGGCTGGCTGTTGAAATTATATAGTTCATCGCTATTCATTTGCTTTGCGCTACTTTTTTTGGGGAGTTGGGTTATGCACTTTTATGGAAGCTGGAGACAGCACAACACCGAACAGCGGCTTGAAGGTTTACCGGTAGATGACGCATGGACGTACCTCATTATGCCTCAAATTTGGTTTGAAACTTTCCAGAACTGGCAAAGTGAATTTTTGTCTGTTTTGGCCATTGTTGTATTCACCATTTTCCTACGTCAAAAAGGATCACCTGAATCAAAGCCCGTTGATGCTCCACATAGCGAAACGGGGAAGGGGTAACGAATAATAATAAAAGTTAAAAACTATGATTAAATATTTGTATTTGGCCATCGCATTCGCAGCTGTGGCAGCAACATCTTGCGATAATAGAACCAAAAGTAGCGAAAAGGAACAGAAAGTAGATACAACAGTCAACCAGAATGGTCTACCATTAGACAATATTCACCGTAGCCGTGGAAAAGATACGACTAAAAATAAGGCTGGGACCGCACAGGAAGCTGTACCATTGGACAATTTGGATCGAACTAAAACTGAGGATTGAACAGGCAGCATTGAGTAACATGAACACGCGTTTGTCGACGTTTGACCTGTTGCGTACTTCTACGATAGGGAGATATTTTTACTTAAATGCGAACTAAAGAGAACCATTGTTTTTTTTGCACTGTTCACTTTTCGAATAATTTCATACTTAAACTCAAAACATATGAAAAAAATTAGTTTATTGATATTGGCAATCCTTGGACTATGGGGATGCGGCAATAGCAGCAATAAAGGCAATCAGGCAAACGGTAGCTATGATTCCTCCAATACACCCGATGATGGGCAGGTTGGTGTTGGTATAAATGACTCGCTTGGCCGGGACAGCACCGATTCTTTGCAGCGGCAGCCTTCTCCGGCTAAACCCGATTAAACATAAAGACAAATTTAAAACGTAAAAGATTATGGGCCCAATAATTTGCGCCATGCTAAGGCTAAGCTTGGTCATCCAGCTTAGCCTATTTTTTTATACGGTGCACGCACAAAAGGCCGATTCCGTTGAGCGATCGAAGGATTCGGTCAGTATTCTTGATTCGTTGCCGAGTAATCCACTGGCCTCGGCTAGAAACTTTTTGGAACAATGGCGTGAGCAGGTTGATCGTTATTATACTGGATTGGACAGTGTAAAGCGAGGAGTCGCCTGGCAGCGGCCGGATGATGGTCGGCTCGTGCCCAGTCAAGTACAGCAGTATATCAGCCTGGTTAAACCCGCTGTGCATGATCTACAGGGAAAAGTTACGGTGTTGCGCAAGCAAACGGTGCCCCAGGACTCCACGGCCAACTCATGGCGGGCGGTGCAAGATAGTGCCGCAACACTAGAACGTGATATTGAATCGCTCCTGTTGGACATGCAAGACCTTGGCGACAAGGCCGAGCAGCAGCAGAATGTGACTCAGGCAGCGCAAGAAGGAACCTTTTGGTATCACTGGAAAAGTATAATACAAAAGAACCTGGAGCAGGATGGACTATCGCAGCGTTACTACGATAGTGCCTGGGATGGTCGTTTCCTCCTTATCCTACTGAGCCTTATTTATTTTTATTGGCTTTATCAGATGCGCAGACGTGCCATAGGGGCCGAAGAGACATTGCCCTTACATCGCAATCAACCGTGGTGGATTCCTGTCCTCAAGTTTGCGGTCTTTTTCCTTATTCTCCTGCCACTGACTTCCCTTAGAATCCCCGTGATCGTGCTCGAATTGAGCTATCTGCTTATTTTCGGCTTTCTATATCTTTTGATTCGCTCGGAGTTATCCAATCAGCATCTGAAGATGATGCAGTATGTATTTTTTTATTATCTATTGGTACTTGCCAGCAATCTAGTGCTGGATACAGGTTGGATGTCGCGAATTATTGTCATGTTGATCAATTTATCGGGTATTTGCCTGCTTTGGCACCTCGGGCGGAAGGTCGACGGAAAAATACCTTTTGATTATCTGCGCCCCTTTTCACGATGGTTACTGCTAATTATCAGTATGGCCGCCATTATATTTAATCTGTTTGGTTTTCTAAATCTGGCCCGTACATGCAGTATCGCTGGAGCTGTAGGGCTATTGCAAGCATTCTCCCTGCATGCATTCCGCGACATGCTGTCTCATGATTTACTCAACTCTTATGAAAATTCGAAAGAAGACCGTTTTATAAATCGCTTTGATAAGCAGAAGATACTTGCCGCACTCCGTCGTATTATTGGCCTATTTGCGGGTATATTGGTCATTATTATCTGGGCCAACACCTTGCATATCACAAGTGAAATTCGTCGACTTGGGGATCGCTTGTTAAATAATACCCACACCATTGGTGGTGTTAATTATACGTATGGCGATGTGCTTTTAGCATTTGCAGTCATATGGACAGCAAATTGGATACAAAAAAATTTAAAAGACCTTCTTGATCAGCCCGACGCGAAAAAAAATCAGCGCCGAACAGCCTTATTACCACTCGTACGTGTTGTCATTTTTATTGTTGGCTTCCTCATAGGAATACGTATTCTGGGGTTGGGAGTTGACAAGCTGACCGTCATTGTCGGTGCATTAAGTGTGGGGATAGGTTTAGGCCTGCAGAATATTATCAACAATTTTGTTTCAGGTGTGATTTTGGTATTTGAACGTCCGTTTAAAGTGGGGGATTATGTGGAACTTGCTGATAAAAAAGGGCAGGTCATGCAGGTGGGTATCCGATCGAGCACCTTATTAACAGACCAAGGGGCCCAAGTTATTATACCAAATGGAGATCTCCTTTCCGGTCGCCTGGTCAACTGGACGTTTGAAGAATCGGATATCCGTCTGAATCTTCAGTTGACCATCGTTACGGCACGCAGCATCGAAGAGTGGAAAAAGTGGTTGGAAGATACCATTACTAGCTTTAAGGAGATCGACAGAAGCCTGCCCATGAAAATTTTAACAAAGGATATTACGGCGGATGCCTATGTTGTATCAATTCAGGTAGGTTTACAGAACGTGCAACAGATTGAATGGTTTAGGAGTAAGTTTCTTGAGCAAGTTAAAGCCGAAGCCGTATTTCATGATTCAAAAGTTACCTCGGCTTAAACAAAATTAGTTACTTCCCGAACGATAATAGATCCAACCTTGCAACTGTTCTAATTGATTTGATATTTTCAGATCTACGATGGTATTCATTCCGAGTTCTTGGGATAATTTTCCGAATGCATCTAGTTCATGGACTGGGTAGAATATCGCTTGTTCATTGGGCATGTCTACATTTCCCTGTAAAAAACGGTAGCCCTCGGCATGTAGATTATCGATAAAGGTGTCGGTAACAGCCGCTAGGTAATGCATCATTTTATTAATCCAGGTAAGTTCATCTTTAACCCGCATTGGATAGTGTTCATGCACAAAATCGAGGATCAGTTGTTCGCCCTCCATATCCCAGCCGTCGCGAATCATCGCTAGCCCCGTGGAGCGCACTTCTTCCTGATAAAAATCCCGTCCATAGCTCATTTTTATTTCGCCTGCAATAGGGCTTTCTTCAATTTTGGCACGTAGCGCCATTTGTCTATTAAGGAGTTCGTGTATGTAGTCGAATGTCTGTTCCATGTGATGTAAGAAATAGCGAAGGACAGAGCCGTAATGGCTTTGTCCTCCGGAGTGAATGATTGGAAAAAATATGTTGTTATTTTAATGTCGGTTTTGGTACCTTATTCTTGATTGCTGGGGATGGCGCATTTGGTGTAATGGGCATGTCACTTATCGAAGGATCTGAAGGTTGCCAATTTTTAAGCTGATCAAGGTGCTTTTCGAACGCCGGAATTTTATCGGTGGCAAATTTCTTCAGGTCAGCATCTGTAATTGCTGTGCCTGCGCTTGCATCTTTGAAAAGTGAAATTGCATCTCGATGGCTCTTAAACATCAGATCAGTGTAAACGCGGTCAAAATTGGCTGTGTCGGCCTTATTGAGTTGGTCGATCATGGCTTTATAATTTTGATCGTCACTCGTACGCAGCTGCCAATTTTTATTTTTTACAATGGTCGATAGTTCATTTCCTGCAGCGGTATGGTCATCAGTGATCATCTGTGCATATTGTTTGATCGTTGGGTTTTGCGATTTAGCAAGAGCAATGCTTGCCGCCTGCAGTTCGAAATTGTTGCTGGCCGTGGCTTTGCTGGCAAAGTCCAGATCTCCAGACTGTGGCTGAGCGGGATTACTGTCTTGCGCCTGAACGACAACTATACAGGCGAGGGTGGCTAGTAATATTCCCAGGGTTTTTAAAATGATTTTCATGATACTATTATTTAAATGTTAACGATTTTTTCTGTTTCGCGTATTATTTCCCTTTCTTCTATAATTGATGACGATATAGGATGCTAAGAAAATAAAGACGATGCCAATAATGATGGATGTAAACATATGTTCTTCTTTCGTTGTGTTTTCAAGTGAACAGCGGCGAGGAAGGTAGCGTTTGAAAAGAGCCTATTTTGCGTATTTAAAGCAAAAATTGTGGTGCTTACGCAAACATATCGTACTAATTCCCTCGTGGAGGAATAGCGCGACTTCAATTATTTATATGCTCTAGCAGAGACATCTCTCACGCCTTTCCAGAAAAAAGAATGCGGCGGCGGTCAAAATCTTTCCGTTGATGTTATGTATGCATTTGCCAAGAGCTATTTTTTTAAAACATTTTTGGCTTGAAAGCTGTTTCGTTCAAAAATCAATCACTAAACGAAAGAAAGAAAACAGATAGCTATGACACAGTTGCTTTTGGTAGATGACCATACGTTAGTACGATCCGGTTTCCAATTAATATTAGAGGCGCAAGAAGATATAACTGTAATTGCGGGGATGGAGAATGGTCAAAAAGCCCTGGAATTTCTCAAGGGAGCCAAACCGGACATCATCCTGACTGATATCCATATGGAGGTAATGGATGGCATTCAGTTTATACAAGAAGTAAAAAAACATTATCCAGCCATAAAAATCATTGTTTTATCTATGGAAGACAATATCCAGATTGTTCAGGAGGTTTTAAATCTTGGCGCTGATGGCTATTTATCGAAAGATTCCAATGTAGAAGAGATTTTATTCGGAATTCAGCAGGTAAAACGTGGGCAACAATATATCAGTGCAGCATTAAGTATTGATTTGATCCGAAACTTATCAAAGTATGCACAGTTGGATATTGATCGTACAGCAATAATGGCACGATACGACATCTCTGAACGCGAACTGTCTGTATTGGAATTGATTGCGGAAGGACATACAAATGCGGAAATAGCTGATCAAATTTTTTTGAGCAAAAGGACCGTGGAGGGCCATCGGCAGCAATTAATTGAAAAAACCGGTTCGAAGAATACGGCGGGACTTGTCCGTTTTGGTTTTCAGAAAAAGTTATTGAGATAGGATAGGGTGCAATGAACCCCGACACTGGAAAAAGAGCGGGGTTCTTCTGTTTTTTTGTCCACGTTATAGGGGTGTTGCATCTAAATCAGAAGGTGTTGTCACCGGTTGCGTAGGCAGCCCTTCCGCATCATTAGCACCCTCGTTTTCATCTCTTTCATCTTCTTCTGGAAATTCATCTTCACCTGCTGAACCAATTTCCTCATCGAAACCGAAATCATCCTGTCGGGGTATTTCAGGTTCTTCTGCATCAACTGCGAAGTCTAATTCTTCATCCGTTTCCAAATCTTCCTGATCAATTTCGGGTTCCTGATCCGGTGTATTTTCCGGTAGTTCTTCTTCATGCTCTTCCGGAATATCGTTCGGTAGATTTTGGGGGCCTGATTGCGCTACAATCGCTAAAGCGAGGATGGCCATACCTGGACGGACATCCTGAACTGTACATTTTTTATTCATACTGCGTTTAATTTATAATCGTTTGTTGATGAACCACTGTTGTTGCCAGATCGTTAACTGTGTTAGTACGCATTGTCATATGATTTGTACGTTAATTATAGCGTTGTTGTTCGCTATCATTTAAATTTTTGAAAAACGTGTTTTTACTTATAAAATGTGGTATATGCGTGATTTGCAGGATTTACACAGTTCTGGCGAACGAAAAGAGTTTGAGAGCTGTTTATTTGACGAACCGCTCGTTTGAGCATAAAAACTTAGTATTATGGCAACAACAACAGCAACAGCAGAAAAAAGTAAAACAAACACAAAATCAGGTAACACAGCAACTTCAAACGCTAATTCAGAAGGAAAAAAAGTACCTGCCGAAGCGGGGGCAGCGAAGGATCTAGCCGAATTATTTGAGGATGGATTAAAGGATATTTATTGGGCAGAAAAAGCGCTGACGAAAGCACTTCCTAAGATGGAGAAAAATGCAAGTTCAGAACAATTAAAATCTGCTATTTCTAAACATCTGGCAGAAACGGAAACACATGTGGATCGCCTAGAGCAATGTTTTGAGCTTATCGGAGTGAAAGCAAAAGCCGAAAAATGCGAAGCTATGGCGGGGCTACTTGAAGAGGCGGAAAGCCTTATGAAAGAAACAGAAGCTGGATCTGTCCGCGATGCAGCAATTATTGCTGCCGCCCAAAAGGTGGAGCATTACGAAATTGCCACGTATGGCACATTGGCGGCTTTTGCGAAAGTGTTAACACATAAGGATGCCTTAAAATTACTACTTGAAACACTGGGTGAAGAAAAGAAATGTGATGAAGATCTTAGCGCGCTGGCCGATACAAATCTCAATTCAAAAGCTGAATAAGTGTACAATAGACCTAGCGTGAACACTATTAAAAAATCAAAAATTTAAGTTATGGCATTAAATACAGGAAACGAAGGTGAAATCACCAAAAAGATAGAAGATCAAACTTCTAAACTACCATCCACCGTATTTTTAGGCGCAGCATTGCTGGCGATGGGTGTATCTGCCGCATTAAAATGCATGTCGAACGATAAAAACGCCCTATTTGTAGGCCAATGGGCTGCACCGTTCCTTCTATTGGGCATCTATAACAAGATTGTGAAAACTGAAGGACATGATTAACGTGCATTTTTTGTAAAAACACATCTGTAGAATAAATATAAGAGGCTCAATTTCATTGGGCCTTTTCCAAAAACGAAAAAAGCTATGAAGTATTCAGATAATATGGGAAGAAGAGCTGCTATCGGTAAAATGGGTTCTGGAATCTTGGCATTGAGTATCATTGGAAGTCCCGATCGCTCAGCGGGCCAAACCCAAGACAGACCGGTCAATCCGGTTAAAGAATACCCAAAACCGCCGTTCAAGAGCCAGTCTCAACCCTGGCCTGGACTCTGCAGTGAAATGGAGCCCCGGCCGGATCATGGCGAGGATAGTTATAAAGGATCAGGAAGGCTCCAAGGGCGCAAAGCATTGATCACCGGGGGCGATTCGGGAATGGGACGTGCAGCAGCTATCGCTTACGCACGAGAAGGGGCCGACGTTGCCATCAACTATTTGCCCGAGGAAGAGAAAGATGCGAAGGAAGTCATCGCTTTGATAAAAGCGGCGGGCCGAAAGGCAGTCGCTATTCCGGGAGATCTCCGTAAAGAAGAGTTTTGTATTCGGCTGATTGAGGACGCCGTACTTCAACTCGGCGGTCTTGATATTTTGGTCAGCAACGCGGCGCGGCAGCAGACAAAACCATCGATATTGGATATCACCACTGCGGAATTTGATGCCACGATGAAAACCAATATTTATGCACCTTTCTGGCTTATTAAGGCAGCCTTGCCTCATCTTAAACCTGGAGCTGTAATTATCGGTACAACATCGGTACAGGCCGCAGACCCCTCGGAAGATTTGTATGACTACGCACAGACAAAAGCTGCGACCACCAACTATATTCGGTCATTGGCCAAGCAGCTTGGTCCAAAGGGCATACGGGTCAATGGCGTGGCTCCCGGTCCAATTTGGACTGCACTACAGGTGAGTGGTGGTGCTACGCAGGAAAAGCTGGTGAATTTCGGAGGTGATACCCCCATGGGACGTCCGGGGCAACCCGCCGAACTTGCTTCAATCTATGTGCAATTGGCTGCGGCAGACGCAAGTTATGCGAACGGACAAATTTATGGGGCCGCGGGCGGCGGTGGACAGCCCTAAAAATTAGCGATTACAGCATGACAAAAAAAATCCCCTTCAAGGGGATTTTTTTTGTCATCAATAAGCTGAATACTAGTCCGTCGTGTTCGGATTTTTGTCTGCTGAGCGGTTGTGTTTTTCTTTTTGAACCTTTACTTTATAATCATGGTTTTCCTTTGCGGCATCTATAGAGTGTGTGCAGGTGAGATCCCTTTCTTCCAGAGCGAGCTTCGCCACGTGCGCATAAAACTTAGCGAGCTGATCCAATTCCTCTTCACTTAAGTCTTCCAGATTGACCATTCGGTTGCTGGTGCCTTCATGGGACGCTATCAGTTCATTGAGTTTCAGGTGGATTGCTTTGGAATCCTTGTTTTGGGATTTTTGAATGAGAAATACCATTAGAAAAGTAACAATGGTCGTACCTGTATTGATGACCAGTTGCCAGGTTTCAGAATAATTGAATATGGGGCCGCTCACGGCCCAGATGATCACCGTCGAAGTTGCGATAATAAATGCGGCTGAACTACCGGTGGCATGCGTTGCCCAGTTTGAGAATCGTTCAAACAAGTTTTTCTTTTTTCTCATGACACAAATTTTTTTAAGGACGTTCAACTAAGTGGATTTGTTTTCTTGTTGATAAAATCGAAGATGACTTATATGATTTGTCTCAAAGGTTTAACCTGTGTATGCACGATGGAAGTGCGTAGTGGTTGAGATAGGATATAAGCTATGGTACGCGCGATATCTTCGGCATAGAGCATTTCTAAATGATCAATTTTTTCCTGCTGCTCCTCCGGTGAAAAAGGTTGCATATCTGTTCCAACTGATCCAGGTTCAACAAGCGACACCTGGATACCCTTGGGATTGGCTTCCTTCCGTAACGATTCTGTAAATGCTTGAATACCTCCTTTCGAGCAGACATAGACAGAACTCTGCGCTTCGCGTACATCTGCACTCATTGATCCGACATTGAGGATATGTCCTGTTCCGCGGGGTTCCATCCGTAACAACGCGGCTTGGGTACAAGCCAAATAGGCCAGCACATTCGTGCGAAGGAGGTAGGCCTGATCCGAATAACTTCCGTCCTTAACCGACTGAAAGGCTATAGCCGCATTATTGATGAGAATATCCAAACGATCATATTGTTCGTCAAATGTCCTGAAGAGCATGTGTATGCCTTCTTCGGTCGCCAGATCTACTACAATCCCTTCCATCTTACCTGTGCATTCCAATTGATTAAAATCACGGAGCGTATCGTCCAACTGGTTTTGATGATGGCCGCAAATTAAAATATCGTTACCCATCGCGGCTAAAAGTAGGGCGGTCGCCCGGCCAATCCCGGTGGTGCCGCCAGTAATAATTATTTTCTTATTTTTTACCCAACTCGGTAAAATGGAGTTGACGTAATCCTTCGCATTTATTTTCATAATGTATATCGTGTTAAAGGTGCAATGAAGCACTTCGTTATTTCATGAAGGAACAGCCTATTTTATACATTGGTTTGGGGGCGCAAAGGAAGACGTACTTCTTCTTTTTTTTACGTATTTAACCGCTAAAACGAAAGTGGAATAGCATGGTTCTTATCTTGGACGTGTTGTATTTGCAATAAAGCAAAGACTGATTCTTTGAATTTAATATAATGACTATGAAGCGTGACGGAACGAACAAGAGCTTTTGGCAGGATGTTGACATTGAAAATTTTTCGACTGACCCTGCCATTTTAGATTTCCATACCATTGTTGTGGGGGCGGGTATAACTGGTGTAACATTGGCCAAGGAACTTCAGAATAGAGGCATAAAATGCCTACTGTTGGACAAGGAGAATCCAGGGTTTGGCACAACCGGAGGAACCACCGCCCATATCAATAACTTTTATGACGCTTCTTACAATGAGATTATTGAAAATTTTGGAAAGGATCCCGCTCAACTGCTTCTGAATGCGACGCTTGAGGTCTTAGATTATATAAAAGATAACATTTCCAAATATTCCATACAGTGTGCGTATTCGACATGTGACTTTTTTCTCTTTAGCACAGAATCTGGACAGAACGAGCAGCTCGAGCAAATTTACGCGGCCCATCAGCAATTGGGATTACCTACCCATTATGTCGAAACCATACCTTTTGATATACCTTTCGAAAAAGCAATATGCATTGAGGGACAAGCACAATTTCATCCCATGAGATATATTGCGGGCATGATCGAAGCCTATCGTCGTGAGGGCGGCGAAATATTGACGGGTCGAGGAATTGAAGCCTATAGCAATGAAGATGGAAGGGTCAAATTGAAGCTGAGTGGAAAAGAGGTTTATACGGCAAAGAATATCATTTGGGCTACCCATGTGCCACCAGGCAAAAACAGATTCAATTTTTTACTGGCACCTTATCGAAGTTACGTCCTGACGTTAAAGCTTCATGGGGAACCTGAAGCATTGGGACAAGCTGCGGATCTGTATGATCCCTACCACTATTTTAGGTATCATCGATCTGATAAAGAACATTACCTTATCGTGGGTGGTTTTGATCATAAAACTGGCGACGACCAACAAACAGAGCAACATTTTGCCGACCTAAAACTTTGGGTTTATCAGCATTTCGACTATGATGAACTTACTGCAAGTTGGTCGTCGCAATATTATGATTCAGCCGATGGCTTACCCTTTATCGGCAGTATGCCAAATGAAAATAATGTGTATATAGCCACCGGTTATGGCGGTAATGGAATGACATTTGGATCAATGGCGTCACTTGTGATCCCTGACTTATTGGAAGGAAAGGAGAATCCGCTGGCTGAACTGCTGTCACCAAGCCGCATCAAACCTGGTGCGAGCGCACAGCAGGTATTATCGGAAGGTGTCAATGCTGCAAAACATTTTATCATGGACAAATTTTCGGCTGAAACGCTGAAGGAGGTCGAAAGCTTACAGCCAGCGGAAGGTAAAATTGTTCACTATAGGGACAGAAAACTGGCTATTTGTCGGGATATGGAAGGGGAGTTGCATGCTGTAAACTCAGTCTGTCCGCATATGGGGTGTACAGTAAGCTGGAACCCATCCGAAATGTCCTGGGACTGTCCTTGTCATGGTTCACGGTTCGGAATGAATGGAAAGCTTTTGAATGGTCCTGCTAGTGTAGATCTTGGTCGTGTCAATTTTGATTAGTGCAACTTTGTTTTGACGCTTTTCTAACATATCTGGGACTTATATTGGCTTGGCGTGATCCCTTTAATTGATTTGAAAATTTTATTGAAGTTTCAAAGGCTGTTGAAGCCACAGGCATAAGCAATGTGTGTGATTTGATGCTTGTTTTCGACAATCAATCTACAGGATTCACTGATGCGAACCTCATTGACAAATTGGACGAAGGTTTTCTGCGTACGGGATTTGAAATAACGGCAAAAGGAGTGTTTTGACATATTAGCGAGCTGCGCAACTTGATCCAATTGAATTTCTCCGGTATAGTTGTTAAATACGAATTTAAAGATGCTGTCAATTTTACTATTGTCAATAGGGCTATAGTTGTGGGTGTATCCAGCGCTGGAAATGTAATCAAATTCATCTGTCGATAACATCAATTCGATAATCTCTAGTAACAAAATAGTTTTTTCAAAGCCATAATCCAGCTGTACGATCTTTTTTAGCTTTACCTTCAATTGTTCCTTTGTTGCGCCACGGAATAGGAGACCGCGTTTGGAGACTGAAAAGAAGGTTTCGACTTTGTGTGTTTGAAAGAAATGCCCTAAAAGTTGGATCATTAATTTAGGTTCTATATACAAGGCTAAAGAACGGGAAGTTCTTGTCTCCGCAATAGTAGAGCCTGCGCAATTTATAGTGTTATTGTGCCAGACATGTGGCAGATCAGGTCCTACAAAAGTAAGTTCATCGGAAACAAAGTTACTCACATTGTCGCCAATAATCCGCTTTCCCTCACTTTCCACAATATAGGTCATCTGGCAGGCGCTATGAAAATGAAATTCGGTTGAGAAGAATGGGCGTTGCACATCTTTGGTCGCAAAAGTTGTGATAGCTGCACCTTCCAAAATTTTGGCGAAAACAGGTTTCATGTGTTTGGTTATTTTTAAATTAAGAACAGGCAATATAGCCTATTTTGCCTTAAAAATAAGTAAACATGTGTAAAATTGTTAATATAGTGGGAGAAATGAGCAATCTAGCAGTAGTCTCCGTCCTGCTAAGCGCGTAATTTAGTAGTACTATACAACTACGTATAATTATACAATAACGCAGAACTTATGTATCCTAAATTGTATCCTTACATCCTTGTGATCGTCTTGGTCGTACTCTGTACAACAGCCTTCCGGTCTACAGAGAGCAGTCGCTCCGTGACTCGCTATGCATCCATAACAGGATTGAAAGCCGAGAAAGTAGCGTATTATAAAAAGCTTCATGCCAAAGTTTGGCCCTCAGTACTTCGAAAGATCAAGGCATGTCATATCCGCAATTATTCTATTTTTTTGAAGGAGATAGATGGTCAATTTTTTCTTTTCAGCTATTTTGAATATGCAGGACAAAATATCAAGCTTGATATGCAAAAAATGGCTTCCGATCCAGAGACACAGCGCTGGTGGAAGGAAACGGATCCTTGTCAGCAACCCTTATCCGATGCACAGGAGAAAGGGGAGATTTGGTCTGGTATGACGGAGGTATTCCATACGGACTAAAGAAAGAAAATTAATAAACGCAGTAATAACCAATAGAATGTAACCATGAGAAAAAAAATATTATTTAGTTTGGCACTCGCTGTTTTAGGTATACATGTCGGTGCTCAAACAAAGGCTATTGTACCTGTTCCATCGGTACGGCCCAATGCATATCAGCGGGCGCAGATTGACCAAAAATATGGCATGTTCGTTCATTTTGGCATGAATACATTTCATGATCAGGAGTGGACAGACGGATCTAAACCCGCCAGCACATATGCTCCATCAGCAATTGAGGTTAAACAATGGGTTTCGACAGCAAAGGAAGCCGGGATGAAGTACATGATTTTGGTAACGAAACACCACGAGGGTTTTTGTTTATGGGATAGCAAGTATACGGATTATGATGTAGCGAACTCTTCGAACGCAACAAATGTTGTACTGGAGCTGGCTAAAGAATGCGCCAAACAGGGAATGCGCCTCGGCTTGTATTATTCTTTATGGGACCGAAAGCAGAACCCCAATGTTAAAGACAGGTCTGCAGATGCAGCCTATAATCAATATATGTTGAACCAGCTCAATGAGCTGGTGGATATGACCAAAAAGTATACGGATATCGTTGAGCTTTGGCTGGATGGAGGCTGGGAAAAAGAGAATTATCGATGGCCCACGCAGGAGATCTATAATTTAATCAAGAAAAAGGTTCCTGGATGTCAAATTGGTATAAACTGGAGCATCGGATCGCCTGAGAATACGGACAAACACATTGTTTTGCCGAAAGACCAGCAGAATTATTACCCAATACGTTATTTTCCAAGTGACTTTAGGCTAGGCGACCCATATCTTCCGGTCGATCCTGACCCTAAGCTTTTTATGGCACAGGGGAACACTTACTATATGCCTTTTGAGACAACAGTGGTACTTGGAGAACGCTGGTTCTATAACACGACAGACAAGAAGTATAAGTCTTTGGAAGAGCTTGCGGGGATTTATCAGACCGCAACTGCGCAAGACAATATCCTGATCTTAAACGTTGGTCCCAATCGAATGGGGCGCATAAAGGATTCGGATGTTGACATTTTACGCAAATTAAAAGAGAAATTAAAGTTATAATTCAAAATAGATTAACCTAAATACTAAAAATAAGCACGTTAAGATTTTATGATAAAGACGTTTGATATTCAGGATCGAAGATTTCCTTTGGCTACAGGTGCAGGCAGTGATGCGATACACAAAGATCCGATCTATTCTTATGCAGTGACCCGATTGGCCGATGATAAGGGGCGCGTTGGGACAGGTCTGGCTTTTACACTGGGTGCAGGGAACGAGCTGGTCTGTCGTGCCGCAGCTTTTTATGCCGAACGACTGAAAGGGATTCCAATTGAGGATCTTATGGCAGATTTTGGTCAATTGTTTAATAGGTTGAGCAATGAACAGCAGTATCGTTGGTTGGGTCCACATAAAGGGGTTGTTCATTTGGCCTTAGCTTCGGTAACAAATGCCTGTTTTGATCTTTGGGCTAAAACGAGAGGAGTTCCACTTTGGAAATTGTTAACCGAGCTCAGCGCCGCAGAGATTGTCAATACGCCGGATCTTTCCTATTTGGAAGATGAGTTGACAAAGGCGGAGGCCATCAGCTTACTGGAGTCAAATATGGCTACAGGTCATAAAAGAATGGGGATTATTGAAAAGGGCTATGTGGGCTATGATACGTCAGTAGGCTGGTTTAACTATTCTGATGAAAAGGTACGGGAGAATTGTAAGCGTGCTTTAGAAAACGGCTTCTCCGCAATGAAACTCAAAGTGGGCAGTGAAGATCCCTTGCGGGATATTCGTCGTGCGCATATCGTGCGTGAGGTTGCTGGTGATGAAGCTAAAGTAATGCTCGACGCGAATCAGCAATGGACGCTGCCGCAGGCGCTATCCATCTGTCAAGAGCTTAAAGAGATGAACCCGTTTTGGGTAGAGGAGCCGACACACCCGGACGACATTGTTGGTCATAAACGCTTGGCCGAACACATTGCGCCGATAAAAGTTGCCATGGGTGAGCATGTGCCGAACCGCATTTTGTTTAAAAATTATCTTCAAATGGGTGCGACGGGATTTGTACAGGTCGATGCTGTTCGCGTTGGCGGCGTAAGCGAGTTTATATCCGTGAGTCTACTTTGTCGAAAATATAATATCCCTGTTGTACCACATGTTGGGGATATGGGGCAGCTCCATCAGCACCTGGTTTTATTTAACCACATAAGCTTGGGGCATGAGGCTTTGTTTTTGGAGCATATTCCGCATCTAAAGTCTCATTTTGTACATCCAGTGGCTATAGAGAATGGCGTTTATCGGTTCTTCCCCACTTTTGGTGGTCAAGACGGAGCGTATACTACACGTTTCCTCAATAAGTCAAACCCCGCTCTACCATACATCTGCCTCTTAATCATTTTCAGTCGGTTCACGTTTCCTTCCACGGGACCATTACTCCATGGTAAGGTGAGCGCATTTTCAACAGCGGGGCAATCGGCGAGCAGTCCTTTTGCGAATGATGCTATTTCTTTTAGTCCCGAGGTGCTTGATTTCTCGATCCACTCCCTCAATTTTGTATCGCCCGACTTCTCAGCCATTATTTTACGGAAGGATTGCACTAGGATAAAAGTCTTATTCAGCTCTTTGGAGGATTTGCATAATTCGCGGATGATATTCCGTTGGTCATCCCACAGATTTTGTTGATCTGACAGAAACCATATCGCCGCTGATGATGGTTTAAAAGTTGCTGCACCATGATTCGGTAATTCTTTAGTGAACCCAGCTTTTTTGCCCACTCGGATCCCATAGAATTTCAAGCCTTCTGAGAAAGTTGAATAGGCTCCCTTATATCCTTGGGTTCTGAGCTCCTGCCACAATGTGGTGATCAATATGCTCGGCTCTTCCTCCATACGCTTTTTTATATGCGTAAAGAATTTTTCAAGCGGATTAATCTTACATTGAGATTTCCGGGGCAAGGTCTCCATGTCCAGATAGTTTTTGACGGTTTGTCTGTGCATGCACAGATGCCGTGCCATGGCACGTATGGAATATCCTTTTTTCTGTAATTCCTTCAGTTGCTCAAACCGCTTTAAGCGGATCCCGCCATGAGCTGAATCCGGAGAGCTTCTGTTTTCAGATAGTGTGCTTTGATTTTCAGCTATTTGTTGATCGTCAACCCGCAACTGCTTATTGGCCAACAAA
This sequence comes from Sphingobacterium sp. UBA3519, assembly GCF_002377215.1. Lineage (NCBI taxonomy): Bacteria > Pseudomonadati > Bacteroidota > Sphingobacteriia > Sphingobacteriales > Sphingobacteriaceae > Sphingobacterium > Sphingobacterium sp. UBA3519. The sequence continues at coordinate 520 of NZ_DFPI01000020.1, read as the reverse complement.
GCTGTGGCTTTGCTGTAATGCCTGATCAAAACTTTCTGTACCGCCTCACTTAAATTTTTCAACAAGTGCCAACGATCGGTGACCTGGATAGATTGGGGAGCACCCAAAGTAATAGCTTTTCGATAGTTACTGTATCTATCCCGGCTCATTACTTCAATCTCTGGACGTTCCTGTAGCCATTTACGCAATGTCTCCTGTTCACGGTCTGGTAATAGATCTATCACTTTCCCTGTGTGGAGATTGACCAAAATACTACCGTAACTTTTCCTTTTTTTGTAAGCCCAATCGTCTACGCCAATGGCGGTTACACCTTTTGCTGGTGAAAAATCGCATTTTTCAATCAACCGTAGTATAGTCGTATCGCTCGTGGGTATCGACAATATGGTACAAATCCGCTGAGCAGGCCTTCCTCCGGCAAGAAGCCCAAGTTGTCTGATCTTACTTTCCAGACGCTCAGTCCTCCGTTTATATGGCCTGAAATGACTCTCGAACCTCTCAGTGAATATTTTGAACGGACATT